>JALZAY010000045.1 GCA_030948025.1 Pseudomonadota bacterium | reverse complement strand
ATGCCGAGGGCCGTCTCGAAAATCTCAAGGAACTCGTCCGCTCGATGGAGGAGTTTCCCGATCTTGGCGCCTTCCTCGAACATATTTCGCTGGTGATGGACGCCGCGAACACCGATTCCGGCGCCCGCGTCTCGATCATGACCTTGCACGCGGCGAAAGGGCTTGAGTTCGAGACCGTGTTTTTGCCCGGATGGGAAGAGGGGCTGTTCCCGCATCAACGTTCGCTCGACGATTTGGGCCGCGCGGGGCTCGAGGAAGAGCGCCGCCTCGCCTATGTCGGCCTCACGCGGGCCAAGCGCCGGGCGAAAATATATTTCGCGACCAACCGGCGCATTCATGGGCTTTGGCAGACGACGATTCCTTCGCGTTTCCTGGACGAACTGCCGGAAACTCACGTCGAAGTCGTCGCGGCGGTGACGGGTTCGGCCTATGGCGGCTATGCGCAATCGCGCTTTTCCAATTTGGACACCTATGGGTCGTCCTATGCGACGCCTGGCTGGCAGCGCGCGAAGCAGCGCGGGGGCGAGCCAACGCGGGGCAGTCCCGGGAGTTCCCAAGAGAGCCGGGCGCGCCGCGGTCCGGTGCAGTTCGAGGGCGAACTGATCGCGAGTTCGAGCGCGGGTTCGGCCTTCGCGACGGGCGCGCGGGTGTTTCACGCGAAATTCGGCGCCGGCACGGTCGCCACCGTGGAAGGCAACAAGCTCACCGTCGATTTCGACAAGGCTGGGTGCAAAATGGTGTTGGAGAGTTTTGTCCAGGCGGGGTGATACATGAAAACAAATTGCCTGGTACCGTTTGCCTGGTTGCGTCCGCTCTTCCCATTTTCCGCGGGGGATAATGATCTTCGAGTCCCTCTGCCGTTCATCCGCTTTGGCTTGCTCTCTCATTTCGCGGTCAAGCAAACTTAGAGGCCAGAAGGTCGCGCTGACATGCTCTCCCATCGCCTTGCGATCTTGGGTCAATTCAGCGCCCTCCGGCAGGCGAGCGGGCCTGAAGCGCACGCGAATGCAGCGCTTTGCAACGGACAAGAAATGTGCGCGACGACTGATAGCTGCTAGGCGTCTCCGCCTGTGTCCTGATAGGCGATGTTTGTCAACTAGCGGAGTGGCTCGTACATATCTTTACATATAAGGGTGGTTGTGATTCGCTTGGCTATCCTGCAAGGAGCCATGCAGAAGGTTATTGCCTTACGGGTAGAAGAAGCGAAAGTGCTTGAGCGGCGCGTCACCCGGCAAGGCGAAGACGCATCGCGCGTTAGTGCCGTAAGTGGGTTACGATCTTCTTTGCCGAGGAAGCCAGACCGCATCCTGCGCACAACCGAATCCGCCCAACCCGAAAACGCAAGAGTTTTCTCCCGCCTCTTCAAAGAGTCGGGGTATACCAAATTCTCCGTTGGGCAACCGGAGCGGAAAAAATCCCGGCGCGAAAAGCTACGCACCGTCCTAGGCCAGCATGGCGGCAATTTCCGCCTCGCACACAAGCAGGCCGTCGACCAAGGCGCGGCCCTTGTACCACCACATGGTGCGGCGCCGATTGATCTTAGTCATATGAAACTCGACCCGGTCACCCGGCATGACCGGCTTACGAAACCTGGCCTTGTCGATACTCGTGAAATAAACCAGCGGCGGCTTTCGGCCGGGCGAATGCGCGTTGATGCACAAAACCCCGGCGGTCTGGGCCATGCCCTCGATCAGAAGAACCCCGGGCATGACCGGGCGCTCCGGGAAGTGCCCCTGGAATTGCGGCTCGTTGATGCTGACATTCTTGATGCCGATGCCGGATTCGTCGCCCCGCGCCTCGATCACGCGGTCGATCATCAGAAATGGATAGCGGTGCGGCAAGGATTTCAACAAGCGCAGAATGTCAAACGTTTCGATCGTTACAGGCTCCGCCTCGTGCATAGTGCCCGCTCTCCCTGGCGCCAAATAGCTCCCGATCGTTCACGCGCCGCTCCGCGCGGCGCCAACGGCGGACTTTTTCAAAACGATAGCGGAAATTCTCGAAACGCGCCATCGCTCATCGGCGCCCTATCGTGATAGGGCGTTAGGTTGTAAAGAAGGAGTTTAATCCCGTGCGGCTTTTCCATTTCGGCTTGGCTGCAGCCGCGCCTTTGTTGGCCCCGGTCATGCGTGCCGCCGAGTCCCAAGTATGAACCTCTCCGCGCCTTTCGTCGCGCGTCCGGTGGCGACCACGCTCCTTACCCTGGGGATTGCGCTTGCCGGGTGCCTTGCGTTTCTGAAGCTGCCGGTCTCGCCGCTTCCGCAAGTCGATTTTCCAACGATCCTGGTGCAGGCGCAGCTTCCCGGCGCGAGTCCGGAGACCGTGGCATCGAGCTTGGCGGGCCCGCTCGAACGCCACCTCGGCCAGATCGCCCATGTCACGGAAATGACGTCGGCAAGCACCCTCGGACAGACTCGCATTATCCTCCAATTCGACATCGGCCGCGACATCGACGGCGCCGCGCGCGACGTCCAGGCGGCGATCAACGCCGCGGGCGCCGATTTGCCGACGAACCTGCCCACCAATCCGACCTATCGCAAGATCAATCCCGCCGACGCGCCAATCCTTATCCTCACCATGACGTCGAAGACCAAGTCGCGCGGTCAGATGTATGATCTCGCCAGCAATATCCTCCAGCAAAGGCTCTCCCAGCTAGATGGCATCGGTCAAGTTTTCATTTTCGGCGGTGCCTTGCCCGCGGTGCGCGTCGAGCTCAACCCGCACGCCTTGGCCAAATATGGCATCGGGGTCGAGGACGTGCGCGCGGCGCTCGCCTCCGCCAACGCCAACAGCCCGAAAGGCGCGATCGAGGACGGCGAACGGCATCTCCAGATCTATACCAACGATCAAGCGACCCGCGCCGCCGATTATATTCCTCTCGTCATTGCCTATCGCAATGGCGCTCCGGTGCGGCTCACCGACGTCGCCGACGTGCTGGATTCGGTCGAGGACGTGCGCAATCTGGGCCTTTCCGACGGCCAGCCCGCCGTTTTCGCGGTCATTTTCCGTCAGCCTGGCGCCAACATCATCGATACGGTCGAGCGCGTGAAGGCCGAATTGCCGCATCTCCAAGCGGCGATGCCAAGCGATATCGAATTCCTGCCCCCCTCCGATCGCAGTATTACGATCCGCGCGTCGTTGCATGACACCGAATGGACCTTGGCCATCGCGATTCTCTTGGTCACGTTGATTGTCTTCTTGTTCCTGTTCGATATTCGCGCCGCGATGATTCCAAGCGTCGCCGTGCTGGTTTCGATCGTCGGGACTTTCGGCGCGATGTATCTCATGAACTTCAGCTTGAACAATTTGTCGCTGATGGCCCTGACCATTGCGACCGGCTTCGTGGTCGACGATGCGATCGTGGTGCTCGAAAATATATCCCGTCACGCCGATGCGGGTAGAGGGCGCGTCGCGGCGGCGCTGATCGGCGCGCGGGAAGTTGGATTTACCGTGCTGTCGATCAGCATCTCGTTGATCGCGGTGTTCATTCCGATTCTTCTGATGGGCGGGATTGTCGGCCGACTGTTTCGCGAATTCGCGCTCACTCTTTCGCTCGCCATCCTCGTCTCGCTCGCCTTATCCTTGACCTTGACGCCGATGATGTGCGCGCTGTTTCTCCGGCCGCCGCCGCCTCGAGAGATTCGTCAACGCCGGTTCGATCCGTTCGCCAAGGTGCTGCAGGGCTACGAGCGAACGCTCGGCTGGGCACTGCGCCACGGCATCTTGGTGATGGTGGTTTTGCTTTCGACTGTTGGCCTCAACGTCGTATTGTTCAAGGTCGTGCCAAAGGGCTTCTTTCCGCAGCAGGACACCGGCCGTGTAGTCGGCTCCATTCAGGCCGATCAGGCGATCTCGTTCCAGGCGATGCGTCTAAAACTCGAGGAGCTTCAGGCGATCGTGCAAGCCGACCCGGCGATTGCCAGCGTCAAAGGCTATACCGGCTCGGGCTCTGGGACCAATTCCGGCTCGGTCTATATCGACTTGAAGCCAAAGTCCCAACGCAGCGAGACCGCCGACGAGGTGATCGCCCGCCTGCGCCGCAACCTCACGCAGGTGCCGGGCGCGCGTCTTTATCTGCAATCGGTGCAGGATATCCACATGGGCGGGCGGGCAAGCAATGCCCAATACCAATTCACCTTGCAGGGCGAGAGCACCAGCGAACTTTATGCCTTCGTGCCGCGTCTCGTCGAGGCCTTGCAAAACAGCTCCGTGCTCGCGGATGTTAACTCCGACCAGCAGCAGACAGGCTTGGAAACCGACGTCGTCATCGATCGCGACACGGCTTCCCGTCTGGGCATCATCGTAAGCCAGATCGACAATACGCTTTATGACGCGTTCGGGCAGCGCCAGGTCTCGACCATTTACAGCGCGGTCAACCAATATCATGTGGTGATGGAAGTCGACCCGCGCTATTGGCAAGATCCCGCGATTTTGAAAGATCTCTATGTCAGCATCGCGGGCGCGAGCCCGCGCGGCACGGCGATCACCAATGCGGTGGCGGGGACGGTCGCGCGGCGACCTGCCCCACTGGCGCCGGGGTCATCGGCCGCCAATTCCCGCGCGACCGCGAATGCGGAGGGCAATGAGGCGCGCAACGCCCAAACCAATGCCTTGGCCAATACCGGCAGGGGCGGCACTTCGGCTGGTGCGGCCGTCAGCACCGCGCGGGAAACCATGGTTCCGCTCGCCGCCTTCAGCCATTTCGAGCCGGGCCACACGCCCTTGGCGGTCAACCACCAGGGCCTATTCGTGGCGAGCACGATTTCATACAATCTCGTGCCCGGCGCATCGCTCAGCGACGCGGCCGCGGAAATCCAGGCGGCGATGAAGGCGCTCCACCCCCCGGCCACGATCCACGGAAGCCTGCAAGGGACCGCCCGTCTATTCGAAGAGTCTTTGGCGAATGAGCTCTTGTTGGTCATAGCCGCGCTCGCCACGGTCTATATCGTTCTGGGCATTCTTTACGAAAGCTTCATCCATCCAATCACCATTCTGTCGACCTTATTTTCGGCCGGGGTCGGCGCGGTTCTCGCGCTTTTGCTGTTTCACACCGAGTTCAGCATCATCGCGATGATCGGGGTGATTTTGCTGATTGGCATTGTCAAGAAAAACGCGATTTTGATGATCGATTTCGCGCTCGAAGCGGAACGCTCCGACGGGCTTTCGCCGCGCGACGCGATTTTTCGCGCCTGCGTTTTGCGATTTCGTCCGATCATGATGACGACGTTCGCCGCGATTTTCGGCGCCGTCCCGCTGATGCTAAGCTTCGGCGAGGGGGGAGAGATCCGCCGCCCGCTGGGCATTGCGATCGTCGGCGGGCTGATCGTCAGCCAGCTCTTGACGCTTTATACCACGCCGGTGCTTTATCTCTACCTCGACCGGTTTCGCCACTGGTCGAACCGGCAATGGCGCCGCCTCTTTCCGCGTATTGCGGGCGCCGCTCCGGAACGGTCAGGGTAGCCGGAAGCTTATGCCGCCGCGGCGATGAGCATCATCGGATGCCGCAGCGGTCCGCCCAGCCCTATTTGACCGCGACGACCATCGAGTCCGCACCCGTGAGCGGTTCGACGCGCGTTTGCGTGAACCCGGCCTCGCGCATCCAGGCCTGGCAGTCGGCGCCGGTAAAGTCGAAGCCGCCCGTCGTCTCGATCAGCATGTTGAGGCTCATCAACAAACCGAACGCGTTTTGGCGCCGCTCGTCATCGATGATCGACTCATAGACAATGAGCGCACCGCCCTTGGGAAGCGCGGTATGCGCCTTTTCGAGCAACATGCGCTTTTCCGCCAAATCCCAGTCGTGCAGAATGTGACCCATGATCAGGACATCGGCCGTGGGCAGGGGGTCCATGAAGAAGTTTCCGCTAAGAAATTTTACCCGCTCCTGCATTCCATGCTGGGCTATGAATTCCTCAAAGACAGGCTTGACCTCGGGCAGATCGTATCCGGCGCCGGATAGATGCGGATACGCGCGGGCGATGGTGACTGGCACCATGCCCTGTGCCGTCCCGATATCAACGAAGGACTTATGGTCTTGCCACGGGAATTTCGCGGCGATTGCCTGGGCGGCCGCGAGACTGACCCCGCTCATGGCGACGAGGAACCCGCGCAAACGGTCCGGATCGGCATAGAGCGCGGCGAAAACATCGCCCGACTCTTTGGCTTCGTTCTGGTTCCGTCCTGTCTTGAGCGCCTCGGTTAACGAGCCCCAAGACTCATAGAGACGGGCGTTCGCCATTTCGAGAAGCCCGCCTGCATAGCTTGGTTTGGCCCGGTCGAGAAAAAAATCGGTCTCGGCCGTATTGCGATAGAGCCCATCCTGGCGGTCGAGCACTCTCAGTGCGACAAGTGCGTCGAGGAAATCGCGCGCCGAACGATCGTGCAACCCGAGTCGGCGCGACAAATCGCCAAGATAGGCCGGACCCTTGGCAAGCTCAGTGAACAAGCCAAGCTCCACCGCGCTCAACAGCGTCTTAGATTCCCAAAAACCAAATCCAAGTTTGAAAATATTGGCGGGCGTTATGGCATCGGTCACGGCGCTCCTCCTCCTTCGATGATGGCGCGCCTCTCCAAAATTTCCGCTCTTTGAACGGTAGAGCCCGCGTGCCACTCGGTTGAGCGGTTTTCTCAAAAAAAGTGGCGGCAAGCAACTAGACGCGAATGGCGTCTCCGCTATAGCCACAAGAAATCCACAAGCAAGCAACCACGACCGCTTTAGCCGCTCCCAAACATGAACGTTTGCTCTTCGGCGACCAGAAAAATCGGGGCACCACCACTTGAGATTTTGACGGCATGGGCGACGGTTTCCTTGCCACCGGCGGACTGCGCACACGCTTGCAATGCCTCCGGGGACGGGAAATGGACCTCGGCGATTCGGTAGAACGGAGGGGGTGTCCCATCCGGGGTTGCCACGACCTTGGTCGCTATAAACTTCGTTTTGCCGGCGAGCTTGTCGACCGCCATCGGGACGTGCTCCTCTTGATAGAGCTTTTCGAAAACCTCGATGTCTTTTGGACGAGGATAGATCACCAGAAGCTTAACACCAGCCATAACAGCCTCCTATCATTGTTGCGGTTGAGAGAAATGCGCGTCATCCACTTTCAGTGCCGAACGCTCCGCGCGAAGGGTGTGTTCGAACACATATAAAGCGGCGGTGGCACCTCATCCTTGATCACGGCATGCGGAAACTCAAAGAAGGGCAAACTGCTCCTGGGTCGGTTCCGCGCAACAATACCATGGCTCGCTAAGCTGCGCCGGCGTGCGCCGGGTTCCCATGGCAGGCACGGGCGGGGCAGAACGCCCCGCGCGATCGTGAGCAAGTCTCCATATTTCGCCGAAGAGCTGATCATTCGCCTTGGTTCCCGCCCGTTGCACCAGTGCCTGAACCTGCGTTTGGAGCTTGTCTACCCGAGAGTCGGAGTTCGACCACGGATACACAAGCGCCGCTTCGTCAAGCGGGCCCACCAGGGCGCGAATCTCGGCCAGTTCAAGCAGGCGAGAGCCCGGGGGAATCAGTAAGCGGATCGCCAGTTGCACCGGCGCGACGGATCGGATCAGTCCTAACCCGGCAATCACTTTTAAAAGGTCCAGGTAATCGTCCAAGGTGGTCCACGGCGTGAACGCCACGAAGGTTGGAGACAGCGATAGCCCCACCTCGTCGAAGAGCCGCACCACCTGGACGAAGTCCTCCCGCGTGTGGCCCTTCTCTAAAATGGCCAAGACCCTGTCGTCCACTGATTCCACGGCCGTGGTCACGAATAAGCAACTGGTCTGTTGTAACATCGGCAGCAGCTCGGCATGCACCAACAGATGCTCCACCTTGATCGTCACATCGTAGGTATGCTCGGGAAACTCCTCGTGCACCGCCTCGACGATGCGGAGCGCATGAGTAGGGCCATTAAAGAAGTCCGGGTCGCCGAAGCTTATGTGCCGCGCTCCCACCGCGGCTTGCTGGCGAACATCGCCCAGAACGATCTCCCGGGGGATGATGCGAAACCGGCCATTGTAGACGGGCACTACCGGGCAGTGCCGGCACCGGTGCTTGCAACCGCGGCTCGCCTCCACATAGCCAGCCGTCCGCCTATCGCCGTCCGGTAAGCGCAAATAGGCGTAACGATCGAGGGAAGGAAGCCCCTCGCGATCCGGGATGACGAAATCCTGGCGGGCGAGAGACACGCGCGGCTCCAACTGCTCGCCCGGCGCTGCTTCCACACCGCGCGCGAGGCGTTTGGCCAGTGCGGCAAGTCCGTCTTCAAATTCACCGCCCAATACGGTCTGGACACCTAGGTGTCGCAAGTAGATCTCGTTCATCGGCGCATATAGCCCGTAGGCGGCGACATGGGCCGTGGGGTTCCAGCCTCGCACCTTGGCAATCATTTGCGCCGCCAGACGGGTGGCGGTGTGCATCGGGACGTAAAAGGCGATGAGGTCGGCCCGCCGGAATGCCGCTTCATCGAGACCCTCCACGGCGAGGTCCAGGGTCTCCACGACGGCACCAATTTGCCGCAGAACCGCTGCTGGCTCGGCCAGGCCGAACGGCTGATGGCCTAGTTCATAGGTAGACACCAGGAGACAATTGTACACTGGATTCACCTTATGCGAGTCCGGCTTCGGATGGTCCCAAATCCCAGGACCTGCGCGGTGGCTCTGGAGCATGTCCTCAAAAAAGTTGCTCGACTTTTTTGAGGACATGCTCCAGGAAACGCGCCTGATTACCGGATCACAAAAGCATGACGATCCACGGTCGTTGTTACCTCTATCGCACCGTCGCCGTGGGCCTTCCACCCGCCAAAAGGTACGCCGTCTTGTGAGACCTTACGTTCCGTGCCGGTTAGATTTGTCACCTTGAATGTCGTGTTACTGCCTACTTTCTTATCGTCTCCGGGGAATATGGCTACCATCAAGGCGCCCAATCCGTCATCGTAATAGGCTTGCCCAACACTTACCGTTGGGTAGTCAACACCAAAGACCGTGGGCTGGTGGAATTTCTTCAGGTTTGGCTCATTATACAGGCGATGCCAGCTCCCCTGTCCGCCGGCAACGCACATCAGAAGCCAGTCATTTGGCCAACCCCGAGGCCAGGGTTCATCAAGGCCAAACTGATAATAGAACTCGCCATCCTTCGTAGTTGGTTGATAGTGAGCATTCGCCCAGTTCATCAGCTGTGCATGAGTATCGAAATCGCCGAACTCCCAGGCACACGCCGCCGCGGCGCCGAAGCCGACCAAGTCCTCTCCACCACCGAGCTCGGGCGGGAAGTTAATGTGGGCGGATCCGCCGGGCTCCGTCTGCATAAACTTTTTCTTCGCCCCGGCATACAAGCGCCGGGCGAGAGTCTGGTCATCAGGCCAATACTGGTAAGCGCAGCAGAACCAGTTGCCTGGGATCTGATGCTTAGGCCCATTCATGTTGTAGGGGATGTCACGATCGTAGTATATCGAGGCCCATTCATAAGGTTCGCCTGGTCCTTTGGCTCCACCGACGAGGTTTTGCTTGGCCCAGTCCAGCCACCGGTAATAGCCGGTTTGGTAATTGGTGTTGTGGAACTTGTCGGTCATCTTCATACCAAGGCCACCGACGCCGACGCACCATGGAAAGACCTTCCCTACTTCACAATCGATCCCCGGCGTGAGATCGCTCCCGCCTTCGTCCACGGGCGCCGTAAATTGGTCGTAGAGAACTTTTGCCATCTCCAGCTGCGTATACTTGAACTTTATCTTGTCGTCGTACACGAGCTCAATCGGGTTGTCATACTTGGTACTGCCACAGACAAATTCATAGAGTGCAATAATGTTGAGCAGGTAGCCCTTGCCCATCATATAGGAGCCACCGTTGCCGTAGATCGGGTCCGGATTGTATGTGCGGCCCACAGCCGGTGAGTGTGGCTGGGTGTAGGGTGAGGTCCGCCGTGCCTCTTTCGGTGGCACCTTGGTCGCGAGCCCGTTTCCGTAGTAGCCGGGCGCGTTGTAGACGCCCGCCCATCCGGGCGGCATGTTTTTGTCGTAGTAATCGTAGGGGTAGTGGCCGCGGTTGGGATCGAAGCCCTTTTGCTCGACCAGATCGAACCATGCCGCGTACTGGGTGTTGCGCTGGAGCATTAGCTCGATGATCTCGGCGCAGCCCTCTCGCCAGGCGGGTATCTCCTGGGCGATCTTTGCGGCGACCCGCGTCGACCATTCGAGGTCATAGCGAGGATACATATACCAGGGGAAAATGCTCCACCTATCCCAAGCGTCCGAGATCTCGCCCCCCTTGGCCCAGTTATCCTTGACGTGCGACTTCCGCCACAGGAATTTTAATACTCCGCGGGCCTCATCGGAGAGTGAAGGGTACCCAGGGATCACGTGCATTGTTCTCCTCCCTATTCTGTCTTAAACCTATTCTGTCTTAAATCGACTCATTGCCTCGTTGCCGCTTGCCGGAGTCTTGCATGGTGCTTTGGCTAATTCTCCTCCAGCTTGCGGCGTGCGGCGTGCGGCGTGCGGCGTGCGGCAAAACTACGCGCGGCGAGATGGCCTGGGAAATCATTTTGTTGTTATCCCGTGCATCAAAAATATTAATGTGCCATAAGCTTTAGTAATTGAGCCTCGCCCTTCTAGAATGACTGGTCAAGAATAGCGGCGGGCCTGGGCGGGGGAGACCAGCCGGCAGCGGCGACGGCGCTGCCGCCGATTGCGCCAAATCGCCGCTTCGTATCGCGCCGCGCCTTGCAAGCGTATATTTGCGCAACCGGTCAATCGTACCGAAATGTTTTACGTGAAACATTTCGGTACGATCCGCACGAAAACAGGCAATTTGCAGGCGGCGCGATTGCCAGCGCGTTGCTCACAGTTGGAAATGGACCAACACCGGCACATGATCGGAAGGCCGCTCCCAGCCGCGGCTCTCGCGTAAGACACGGGCGCCCTCGAGGCGCGACTTGAGGTTTTGGCTTACCCAAATATGGTCGAGCCGCCGTCCTCTATCCGACTTTTCCCAATCCCGCGCGCGATAGCTCCACCACGTGTAGAGTCTTTTTTCAGGCTTCACAAAGTGGCGAAGCGCATCTACCCATGGCCCCGCCGCGCGCACCAGATTGAGCTTTTCGACCTCGACCGGCGTGTGACTGACGACCCGCAGCAGGGCCTTGTGATTCCAGACGTCGGTTTCGAGCGGCGCGATATTGAGATCGCCGGCGATGATCGCGCCGGACCCGCCGATCCGCTCCGTGGTCATCCACTCCGCCATCTCATCCAGGAACGCAAGCTTGTGCGCGAATTTCGGATTGACGGACGGGTCGGGCTCGTCGCCGCCGGAGGGCACATAGAAATTATGCAAGGTGATCGCGCGGCCACGCGCGCCGCCGGGTGTCAGCGTCACGGCGATGTGACGGGCATCCCCTTTTTCGCAAAACGAGCGCCGGTCGATTATCGTCAATGGGAGTTTCGAGGCGATCGCAACCCCATGATAGCCTTTTTGGCCGTTGATCGCGGCATATGGATAGCCGAGCTTATGGAAAGCAGCCAACGGAAACTCGCTGTCCCGGCACTTCGTCTCCTGAAGGCAAAGAACGTGCGGCGCCTGCTCACGCAAAAAGCGGGCCACGAGATCGATCCGCAAACGGACCGAATTGATGTTCCAGGTGGCAAGGGTGAGACGCACGCGAGACTCCGCGCGCGATTGATCACGCCAAAAGGCCCGCCGCAAGCGCCGCCGGCAAGGAGCCCACAATTTTTTGAATGGCGCAGGACGGCTGGAATTATTCGGCCCTTGCGTGGCCTCGCGACAAAGGCGCTGGCGAGACCCCCCAAAGGACAAACAAAAAAGGGGCGCCCGGCCGAAGACCAGGCGCCCCTAGGAGCGAGACATTTACCGGGAGGGGTCCGGCAAGTTTGACCCAGGCGGAACGGGGGGGTACGCCTGAGCGGTTGCGTCGCTCACATGGGCATAAGATAACCCCGCGGCGCATTCTTTCAAGCGGCCTGCGAGCTCCAACTGACTTTTTTTTCGGCGTCCATTGGGCCTTCCATAAATATTGGAACCTTTTTTCTATCCACTTGAAAAAACACTGATTTCTGAAAACACAGCGCGGCCGGCAGCCGCCTCGCGGGGAGCTTGTCAATTATTTGTGTTCAATAATTTTTCCTGGGTGATCTGGAACAGATTTGGGTCGGGCTTCTTCGACAAATCGATATTGAAAAGCGAAACAAGCGTCTGATAGCCTTGCGGGTCGGTAACCTGCCATTGTTTGAGCGTGAACTTCGCCGGGTCGAAAACCAGCTTGATTTGCGAGGTTCCGCCAAAGGTCGCCTTGTCTTCGACGAGAATCGTGACCGCGCCGGGCTCGCTCTTCACGTCGATGATCTTGACGTCGCGGCTGAGATCGACCTGATCCTTGAGCAGAAATTTCAGCGGCGTTTGGCTGATGAAATAAATATCCTTGGTGGCCGTCTTGCGATCATGCACGGCCACCGAAAGACCGTCGGCGACGATCTCGAGCGTCGCGGGCGGGGCATATTCAAACCGCAATTTCCCGGGCCGCTGGACAAAGATCTTGCCTTCGGAGCGTTTGCCGTCCGGACCGATCTGGACGAAATCGCCGGTCATGTTGGTGGCGGCGTTAAAATAAGCGTTGGCCTTTTGGATGACGGCCAGGGGATCCATTGGAACGAAAGGTTTGGTCGGCGCGGGCTTTGCTGGCGTTGCCGCTGGCTTGGCCGGTTTGTTGGCGGGAAAGGGTTCCGCCTGAAGCGGCGCCGCTCCCGCGAGAGCGAGAGACAATGCGATGATGAGTGCCGTCAGCTTCATAAAGCCCGCCTTGATCCGTTGAGAACCTTCGCGATTCAAACACCGATGCGGCGCCCAACGAGCCGCCGGGGTCCCTAAACTTCTGCTTAAAACCTCTGCGAATGCGGTTTTAGGGTTGCAAGAAACCTATTACTCCACTTTTGCTCGCGGGCTCAAGGCCACCGGGAAAGCATTTTCAAGCGAAGCGGCTGCCGTGTGGCGAAAAAAAAGCGTTAAATCACCGCTGTCTTCGGCCCGGCGTTGCGCATTTTAGGCGGCGTAACAGAGTGCATTCGTGAGTCTATACAAAAAAATGCCGTCTGGCCTCGCCGCGCGGCTGGAGGACGGTTCGAGCGTTTGGTACAAGGGGCGAATCCCGGGCGAAGGCCGGCGGCGGTGCGGGCATCGGCTGCGAGACCTGACGAGCGAGAACAATCCGAATAGCCCTCGCGGGTCAAGCTTTCAAGATTTGGTATAAGCCTCCTAAAACCGCGACCACTTTGGCGCGCCGCGCAACGGAAATTCTTAGGCCGCCATCGCCGGCTTGCGGCGGAAAACCCGCTGCCAGAATGTGCGTTGAACTTCCGCCACCAGGGTGCTCCGTTCGTCGGTCAGAAGTTTTAGGGTGCCGGTCTGATCTTCGAGCAGTTTTAGGAGCCGGACGCGCTCCTCCTGCCAGTTCTCGGTGAGCCGGTGGCGGTCCTCGCGAAGCTGCACGCGATCGGCTTCGAGATCGGTGATGCGACGGTCTTTTTCCGCGATCAGACTCTTTAATCCGGCGAGCTGGATCTCGAATTTGGCCGAATAGGGGGTCGCTTCCGCGTCGGCTTGACCGAGTTGCCAATCGTTCGACGAGGGTTCGTCCGCATCGGTTTTCGTAATTTTCGGATACACGCGGAAAAGTTCGGCCGGATCGATCTTGTAGCCGTCCGAATTTTTTTCCCGGTAAGACAACTTGCCGGAAGACAAGGCTTTCGAGATGGTGGATTTGGCGACGCCTGCCTCCTTGGCGGCCTTTCCGAGCGAGAGATACATATGGTTTCCAATCGTTCGCGTGGGTGTTTGGCAACTCTTTCGCAAAACCCTTAAGGAAAACTTAAGCGCAAATCGGAAAATACGCGCGGCGTGTTAGGTTTGCGGCAGGGATTTACGGAGCAAGCGGGCTAGCGATGGATGACTCGGGCGAGCGGCAGAACGGACGTGAGGAGGAGAGGGCCCCGAGAATCAAAGCCGAGGACAATCCCTGGTATTTGCTGGCCACGCTCTATGGTGTGCCGGAGCCGGAAAACCATGAGCTACAACTCAAGAATAGGCTCGCCTGGAGCCGGTACTTCGCCGCTAATCTCGACGAAGAAACGCGAAAGGATCTGATTAAGGAGAGGCGGCTCTTTGAAATAGAACTGGTACCTTTCTCACCAGAGGAATTACAGAAGGTTGCAACTGCCTTCGCCGAACGCTGCAAAGCATTGGCGAACAAACCCGCGCTCCCGCCAAGCGATGCCGACATCGATTTTTCAAATGTCGAGTTCGAATACAATGCGTCTTTTGAACAATATCTTTTCGGTCGCTACTCTTTCTTTCGTAGCGCAACCTTCACCAATGAGGCCGACTTTGCCGGCGCAACTTTCACCTTCTTGGCTGACTTTGACGGCGCGGTCTTCTCTAGAGAGGCTGATTTCAGCGATACCACCTTCTTCAGCGGGGCAGACTTTGTCGGCGTGACCTTTTCTGACATAGCCAACTTTCGCGGCGCTACCTGCTGCAATGCCAAATTTAACGCGCGATCTTCTCTAGGGTAGCCCAATTCAGCGACGCGAACTTCTCCGAAGTGGCCGGCTTTAACGGCGCGGCCTTCTCCGACGTGGCCGACTTTGGCGGCGCGATCTTCTCCGACGTCGCTGAATTCGTGCGCGCGGCCTTCTCGCGCGGGGCCATCTTCAAGAGTGCAACCTTCAAATACGCCATCTTCAAGAGCGCGGTTTTCCTCGACGGGGCGAAGTTTGCCGACGCGACCTTTCAGGGGTTGAGCCTATTCGTCGACGCAAAGATGAAAACTTCGACTTCGTTTGAGGGTGCGACATTCAAAACGGTGCCTCCGCAATTCTTCGGAGTGGAACTTCATGAAGGTACGGTCTGGCCGGCTTACAAGTATTGGCCGACGCCAAAGAAGGGGGATAAGGTCCAAGAATTCGTCCGTGCGTACGAGTGTCTCAAGGCCGAAATGGACCGATTGAAAAGGCATGAGGACGAACTCGATTTTTTCGCCCTCGAATTGCAATCCCGCGTGCTGCTCGGCCGGTGGGAATGGGGCCTGCCCATCGCGCTTTATGGGCTTCTGTCGGACTACGGCCGCAGCTACCGCCGGCCGCTCGGCGCACTTTTTGTGGTCGCGGCTTTCGGCGCGGGGGCCTTCTGGTATTTCGATGCGCGTACCTATGGGGAAGCCCTGGGCCTCAGCGCTGCGAATACGTTGAATGTCTTCGGCTTCCGCAGGGATTTCGGTTTGGCAATTGATACTCCGTTCGCGTGCCTCAGTGATGTCCGCCGTTCAAACCATCTTCGGCACCATTCTCCTCTTCCTCTTCGGCCTCGGCATTCGCAACAAATTCCGCATGAAATGAGCCGGGGCGGGCGGGCTTGAACGCAGCGATCGAGGGCTGCCGTGCCCCCACTCACCCCGGTTGCGTGGTTTCGAGTTCGAGCAGTCTCGCCTTCGCGGAGTAATTCGAGGCATTGCCCCTGCCCGCGCAAGCGTCGCGCGCGAACATGATGAGATGATGCGCGCAGAAGCCGACGCTCAAGACCGGCTCGATCTGACCGCGCACCAGGCGGCGCAGGGTGAATTTCCAGAATGTGCGCCGGTAGTCGCCGCGAACCCCGACAATCCAAAGAATCCGGGCGAGGATCGTGAGACCCTTGGCGATGTTGCGCGGCGACATACGTTGCCGGCTTTTCGGCCGCTTCAACCGATTGGGCCTAGTCGCGCGCATCTGGTATTCGTAGCGGGCGAACAAAATGTCCGGCCGGTAGGCCTTGGCCATGCATGTCCGCCACATGGCGAGCACGTCGTCATAAGGCAGCTTGAAATCGACATTCGACTCGCGCTCCAGATCGTCGTCGCGGAGCAGCCGGTTTTCTTGTTGCAACCGCTCCCAAAGCGGCGTCCCCGGCAAGGCCTGCAACAGATTGATCGTCGCCATTGGAATGTTGGACTGTTCCAGAAAATCGAGAACTCGCGCGCCGGAATCCTTGGTATCGGTGTCGAGACCGAGAATGATTCCGGAAACCACCTCCATCCCGTGCCGGTTGATGGTCCGCACGGCGTCGAGAATCGGCACCATCAGGTTATGCGCCTTGTCGATGGCTCTGAGAGCCTCGGGTTCGGGCGTCTCGATTCCACAGAAAATCGTATCGAACGCGGCCTCGCGCATTAAGGCCAAAATTTCCGGGGAACGGGCAATGTTGAGCGTCGCCTCGCAAGAGAGGCTGACGGCATAGCCGTTGCGCTTTTGCCATTCAATCAAATGAGGCAAAAGGTCCCGCAGAGCGCGCCGGTTGGCGATAAAATTGTCATCGACGAAATAGATCGAGCCGTTGACGCCGCAGGCCAGAAGCTTGTCGAGTTCCGCAGCGACCTGGGCCGGCGTCTTTAGGCGCGGAACGCGGCCATAGAGGCCCGGAATATCGCAGAATTCGCAAGTATAGGGACAGCCGCTCGAAAACTGGATGCTGCCGAGAATATAGCGCCCGATCTCGGCGAGTTCATAGGCGGGCGCCGGGAAATCGCAAAGGTCGCGGCGGGACTTCGTTCTCAGCACGATCTGTTCGCGCGGCCGCGAAACGTCGCGCGCGAGCAGTCCGATCAGCGCGTCGGTCGCATCGCCGAGTTCGCCGACATGGAGATAGTCAAAGCCTGGATAGAGCTCGGGACACGCCGAAACCGATGGGCCGCCGAGCACCGCCACCTTGCCGAAAGCATGGGCCCTCTGGCAAATATCGTCCATCCGGCGGCGCTGGATGTGCATTCCGCTTACGAAGACCGCATCTGCCCAGGCGAATTCGCCGGCGTGCGCCGGGCGCATGTTTTCGTCGACAAAGCGGACTTTCCAGGTTTTTGGTAGCATCGCCGCGATAACCAGCAGACCTTGCGGCGGCATGCACGCGCGTACCCCATCGGTCAGCGGATAGGCGTATTCAAAGGTGGCGAACGAAGGGACGTAGCGCGGAAACACGCATAGAATTTTCCGCGCGCTTCCTTTTTGCGAATGGATGTCGCGGTGGTCCTTATTTGCGACGTCTTGAGACATGCCTTGCATCCAGAGCCCTATCTGCCAACAGCTGGCTTGACCGCGAGTTAATTTGCGGAAGCGTTCTTGCGCAAGGTACCGGCTCCGGGAAAGATGTAAAGCAGGCCTCGCGAACGATTATTTTGGGGCCTCGCGGGGGGCCGCGGCCAGGTAACCGTCCTCGTGCTTAGCTCGACTTTTTCCGTGGCGGGCGTGGAAGTTCGGTTTTTTTGTCGCGGCACCGCGCCATGCCGGCGAAGGATTTTGCTCCCGCGAGCACCGCCAGGAGATCCGGCGGCGGAACTTCGCCAAGCCGGCAAAACCGCCATGCCCATGATGTGGAAAATCCTTGGAATAGTCCAAGGAAACAATGGCTTCTGCTTCCACGCCGGATTGGGTGCCAACCCCTTTCATCGCCATCCTCCGGACTAGAATCAAGGGATTGCGAGAGACGAGCGCTTTACCCCTGGAGCGTGCGCCTTCGCCCGGCTGCCCCCGGCATCGGCCGAGCACTTTTCGTCGCGTATCAGGTTGTGCTAGACTAGCTGCGTCTAGCTTTTCCGGCTTCTTGCCATTTCAGATCACGCCCATGTACAGCACCGTCACTCACGACATCCAAATCACTGTTCTTCCAGAATTCGTGCCTGAGCGTTCTGACGCCGACGAGGCCTCGTTTTGGTGGGCCTACACCGTTGAGATCGCCAACCGGGGCCATATGACCGTGCAGCTGACCGCCCGCCATTGGAAGATCACCGATGGCAACGGCAAGCTCGAGGAAGTGAAAGGCGCGGGCGTGGTCGGCGAACAGCCGGTTTTGAAACCTGGCGAAACCTTTCGCTACACGTCGGGAACCACGATGACGACGCCTTCCGGCATCATGACTGGGACCTATCGGATGGTGAACGAGAACGGCGACGTTTTCGAGGCGGAAATTCCCGTCTTCTCGCTCGATTCTCCTTACGCGCGGCGCGTTCTCAACTGACCCGCCGCCTCATTTACGCGCGCGGCCTGGCCGTCTAGGATTGGTGAAGCCGCCGGTCATGCCGCAAGCGAGCCAAGTGCCGGACGAAAGGCTTGACGCAACGCTCGACATGCTCGAGCGACTGATCGGTTTCGATACGGAAAGCGCGAAACCCAACCTCGGCCTCGTCGCCTTTGTCGAGGATTACCTCAAATCCCTCGGCGTTGCCTATGTGAAAGTTCCCAATGCCGGTGGCGATAAGGCGGCGCTGTTTGCGAGCATCGGCCCCAACCGCGATGGCGGGATCGTCTTGTCGGGACACACCGATGTGGTCCCCGTCGCGGGGCAGACATGGACGAGCGATCCTTTCATGCTGAGGCGTGAGGCGGACCGCGTTTATGGCCGCGGCGCCTGCGACATGAAGGGTTTTGACGCAATCTGTCTTGCCATGATTCCGGAATTCCAGCAGGCTCGCTTGGCCTCGCCGATCCATATTCTCCTGAGCTATGACGAAGAAACCACCTGCCGCGGGCCGCTCGACACGATCGCGCGGTTCGGGGCCGATCTGCCGCGCCCCGGCGCCGTGCTCGTCGGCGAGCCCACTTCGATGCAAGTGGCGGATGCGCATAAAAGTGTGGCGGCTTACGCGACGATCGTGCATGGCCATGAGGCGCATTCCTCGAAGCCAAGTCTCGGCGCGAGCGCCGTCGCGGTGGCTTGCGATCTCGTTACCGAACTTTATCGCTTTGGCGGGGAGCTCGCGGCGAGCGGCGATCCGTCCGGACGCTTCGATCCTCCGGCATCCACCGTCCATGTCGGCACGATCCATGGCGGAACCGCGCGGAATATCATGGCCAGGCTTTGCACCTTCCGTTGGGAGTTTCGCGCTCTCCTTGGCGTCGAACAGAATCTGGCGCTCCGGCGGCTTGAGGATTACGCCGCCCGTGTCGTGACTCCAAAACTCACGTGCCACGCCAAGGACGCCTTTATCGAAACCGTGACGGAAGTCGAGGTTCCAGGTCTCAAGCCAGAAAGCGGCTCAATCGCCGAGGCTTTGGCCCTAAAGCTCGCGCAAACGAACCGCACAATCGCCGTGCCGTTCGCCTCCGAGGCAGGCCAGTTTCAATTGGCCAACGTGCCCACGGTCGTCTGCGGACCCGGCTCGATCGCCCAGGCGCATCAGCCGGACGAATATATCGAGATCGCGCAAATCGAGGCTTGCATCGCCTTCATGCGGAGGCTAGCTGCCGAGTTGAGCTGAATTTTTTCGCGCATGGCACCACTTTTCAATGTCGAGATTCCTTACCCAATATCTTGTCTTCATCGGTTCGCCCGGCGGCCTCGAAGCCGAACGGAAAGCTTTCCGGAGGACTTTGGAACAATATACTGCAAGTGACGCGATGCCACGCGGCGTCACGTTTCACCCGGTCGGCTGGGAGGACACCCTCGGCGGCGTAGGTAGGGCGCAGGATCTGATCAACAAAGACCTGGAACAGTGCGATTACGCCGTATTCGTTTGGCACGACCACTGGGGATCACGGACCGGCAAAAGGAAAACGCGATTATCGGCTTGACGTATGCTCCAATTTTGGGGCAAAATCGGAAACATGGATAGACTCAAATTGGTGTCGGGCGCAGTTCTCGCTCTTATCGAAGCGGGGCTGCAAGTGAGCGGCATAACCAACATTATTTTGGCACTCACCCTCTGGGGCCTAGCCGCAATTCTTTTGGTTTGGGGTGCATGGCATCCGCTCAAGACAAATTTTCTGCCCATTTTATCACAATGGCGTCTTCAATGGCCATTGGCGCGTAAATCCCCGCTGCCTGAGGCCTTGGCACCGCCGATGCCTTTGCATAGGGCATTGTACGTGGGGCATTTCTGGGCTGATTTCACGCAGATAAAAGATGAAATGTACTTTACTATAACGATCCGCATGTTCAACCAAACGGATCAGAATATTACCATT
>JALZAY010000204.1 GCA_030948025.1 Pseudomonadota bacterium | reverse complement strand
CGATGAAGATCGGGCTGGCGAACCTCGTCTACAATATCAAGAGACTGCTCTTCTTGCGGCGCGCCGCGACGGCCTGACCATCCCCTCGGAGTCGTCAACGCCCGCAAACCGTTCGCACCCGACGAAATCCGGCTACCCGCGCCGCCGCCGAGACATCCCCCACCGCCCCACGCCGTTGATAGAAGTGTCCAGCTTACGACGCCGACAGCCTGCGCAAATGGCTCACACAAAGGAAAGTCAAAGCAGTCGTTCCATCCACAGCCTCACGCCGGACGCCCTATCCTCTGGACAGCAGGGCCTACAAACGCAGAAATCTCATCGAACGAATGTTCTGCAAGCTCAAGAACTGGCGACGCATCGCAACCCGATATGATCGCTATGCGCAAAACTATCTCTCTGGTCTCGCCCTCGCAGCCATAATGATCGCATGGATTTGAATGAGTCCCCAACCTAGTCCGGTTCGTCGCGGACATTTCATGGGTCAACGCTGCTCTGGGGATTTCTGCATTGACTCCACATTGGCCAATCGTCGGTAGGGCGAAGGAAATGCCGGCCCGCACTCTCTGCGGCGTGCTAGCCGCTTCTCGGCCCGCAAGCGGTCCTTAAGCTACAGAGGGCGGGCCAGCACCACATAGTGGCGCCGTTCGGCAAGCCGTGCATCGAAGGCTGCGTCGGCCACACTGACCGCCAACCTATCCATGTCGCGCCGTTGCGCCTTGACGGTCCGTGGCAATTGGCTGATATCCTCGCGCACCGCGGTCAGCATGGTTCCTATGGCGTTTTTCTTCTCGGCTTCCAGATTTTCTAGGCTGAGGCCGGCCGGAACAAACTTATCAAAGAAAAAATCCGCCGTGTCGCTCCCCCACCACCAGTAAAGTTTGAGCAGCTCTTCGATACCATTGTTGCCATCGTCGCCAAGGGCTGCCCAGAAGTCGGCCCGGCGCTTTTTAATCCGCTCTGTAAGTCTCATTGCATCGCCACGCATGATCAGGATGCCCGCTTCATCTGCTTCGACGATGGCCTTGCCCCGGCAAACGTAACGGATAATACAAAAACGACGAGGTCTCGCCGGGGAGGAGAGGATCGGCGGGCGCTTCCGGCTGTGAGAGGGCCTGGGAGTGGCTAGAGCCTCGTAACGTGAACAGAAGTTTAATGCAGGTTTCCTTAATGTTGCGTGAACGGAATCCCCGCGGCTCATATGGAAACATGCACCCGCAAAATGCCGACGCTCCGTGGCCTACTATTGCTCCTCGCCGTCGAAGGTCGATCCGAGCGGTGTGGCGCGTATGCCACGGTCAAACCAAAAAGAACGGTGAGGTCTTTCGAAGACATACATTTCCCCCATTCTGGCTAATGAATAGTAAACTGACGAAATTGGCAGCAGCCGCCGGGCCGCGCGTCTAGCTCAGTCATATCGATACCACGATCGCGCAGCTCGTTTTGTTCGTCAAGTTGTTCCTCGATGCATTCGAAGTGGAATTCACGGAGGGCGATGAGCAACGCGGCTGGGCCCTCTGCCTATTGGGTGCGCGATACGCTGACAGCGCTGCAACCGAGCGCGCCGTTGCAATCATGGCCTGACTTTTTGCAGGGCTCTCGATTGGGGCAAGGCGCCGCTTTGGTTTCGAGTTGAAAGGAACAACCATGGGCTTGAACGATCATATCGATGACGGCAAGGGGCCATCACCTCCAGTCTATATCGATGGAATAATCGCGATGTTGAAAAAAGAAGGTTGGATCGAAGACAAGACTTTTGTACCTTGGACCGGCTCGGGCGGGTCACAAGATGCCATATGCCGCTTCACAAAAGCCGGTGAAGGGCATGACGTAGAGATAATTCGGTACTATCCGGAAGATGAATCGTCCTACTACGAGGCGGTTTCTGTGCCTAAAATGCGTTAGGCCGTGTGGACGGATATCGGAAAATATAGGTCAAGGGATTCCCAAATCACTTTTTCGGTGATTCATGGGTGGCTGGCTTTTGGAAACCTTGCTCGCAAATATTAAATGCGCGCGGTGAAGGCGAGCAACCGCCTCCCTTCGATCATGATGGAGGTGGCCGTGCCAAATTGTCTGCCCTTATCCGCCTCAACCTATGTTTCGCGGTGGGGAAGACGGTGGGGAAGGCCGCTCCCCGCTTCTAGCAATTATTCTTTTATCAATAAGTTAGCTTGAATAGTGGTCGGAGCGAGTGACCAAGCAGGAGCGCGTGCTCGAAGCTGGTATTGTCGGCGTCAATGAGGGGATCATTTCGACGGCTGAGGCGCCTTTCGGCGGCGTTAAGCAATCCGGCATTGGGCGCGAAGGCTCACGCTACGGAATCGAAGAATACCTGGAAATCAAATATGTTTGCCTCGGCGGTCCCGTAGCCGATCGCGACCCGGGCGGGCCTTATTCGGCAGGGGACACCGGTACCAATGCGCCATAGGGCGACGTCGGTTGAATTCCTGGTGTGGGGGGTAGGACGGAGCCGCTGCTGTGCACGGTCTCATTTTGTGCCGGAGCGGATACCCTGCCCGTCCCCACGAGCCGGACGGGCGGCAGTGGAATTGAACGCGCCGAAGTGGCGGCACGCGCCTGACGGAGCCGGTGGTGGACGATAGCGGCCTCGTCTGCCTGCGCAGCGACATGACGCGGATAATGATAAATCTTGCGGGCGATCGTCGTTCTCTTCCCAACACAAGTGTGTTTCGAGCGAAAATAGACTTGTCCCACCGGACAATGCTCCTTCGCGAGCGTGGCGGAAGCCAGGCTCACCGCTGCGGCGATGGTCAAGGCAAGGACGCGATACGCCATACTCCTGGCCTCCCAAGGTTCCTCCTGTATCATGAATCACATGAATTAAGACACGGCTTCGAGATTTTGTAAAACACCAGAAGTATATGAATATATATCCTTGTCATCAGTGATGAATATTTCGACGGCGAGCTGGCTGGCCTGGTGGTTCGAAAGGATGAGAACCACGCCGAGGCGAAGACAAGTCACACCGGCCCCAAGATTCTCAAAATATGCACGTTCAAGGTCAAGCCGAAATTCCGCGGAGAGAAGCTCGGAGAGCTTTTCTTGAAACAAATTCTGTGCTTCGCACAAAAAAATTCGTACGACCTTGTCTATTTGACGGCGTTTAAAGACCAAGCAGTTTTGATCCGCGCGTTGGAGTACTTCGGCTTCAAGACGACTGGACCCATCAGCTTGGACGAGCAGATATACGAGAAGGCCTTGCCACGTGGACTTTTGATCCCTGATGCCGGAGCCGACCTTTTCGACCTGGCACGAACGAACTATCCACGCTTTGTCGGACGCCCGCCCGCTAACGCTTACTGCGTCCCGATCAAAGGCGAGTACCACGAAGTACTGTTCCCCGAAGAGAGCCGCATTGTCGTCAACGCCCACCGGATGTTGCTGCGCCTTACACGATCATTATGGGCATTCGGGAAGCCGCAGAAGAGTATCCGGCTGATGACCATCTGATTCAGTCTTCAAATACTTTTTGCCGGAGGGGCTGACGGCTACAATAACTCCAACCGTTCTGCGATGAGCTTGAACAAAAAACGCCCGCTCGCCGCTCTCTATTTTGCCAATCGCATCATTCAACGTGATTTTCCACTGAGAGCTTACGTAGCCGCCAACGTGGGTAATCCTTTCATGGGGGCTCATTCTTTCAGTTCTGTTAATGCACTTTATCTGCACGGTGTTCGCCACCCGAACCTCCTAACGGGCGCATGCTATCAGGACCGCCATGCGCTTGTAAGGTATGCAATCGCCTTATCAAAGGATGGATCATTGCGGTGCCCAACCCGACTGCGGGGAGCCAAACGCAGGCGTCGCAGGACCGCGCCAGGCATCACCGGCCAATCCTTCAGGACATATGCGGCCATGCGAAACAGGTTCATGTTTCCTCACGCCGCTATTCATCATTCTCGCCGCTCGCGTCAGGCTCGCTCCATGCGAAGATCGCTAGCCGGTCGCGGCAACCCGATGGCGCGGCTCGGATCAAACGTCTCCTCGATTGGCTCGAACTCGTTACGAAGCGGATCGAAGAAGTGGAAGAGGCGCGCGACCCGGTCCACGAGCTCACTTGAGGCGCAGTTCCTGCCAGGGCCGTACTTTTGGCAGCGGAATTTTGTATGAGCGATGAGCTAGTGAGGGATGATTGACCATGGACGGGCGCCCGTCCCGCTGCATCTGCCGGTGCGCTTCATCCCAAGATGGAGGCTGCGGCGACTCCTGAAGCCAATGAACGACCGAAGCCTCATCGCACCACTCGCGCAAGCGATGCATTCCTCGCTGGTGTGCTCCTGAAAGCGTGAAAGACCGCATGGCATCCTCGTTTTCCCAAACGGTTCGCGTCCAGAAAGCATTCCCAGTATCGTGAAGAACCGCGACGGCGAGACAACCTATTTCTGACTTTGCCTGCCAAGCCGAACGAAGCGATTGGACAAAGAAGGCCGGCAGGTATCGCCAAGACCGCACACGCAGACGTGATGGATACAAAGGCCACGTGGTTGTCTCCACGACTTGTTGACTAACGCTAGAAAATTCTTGAGGTTCGCCAGCGGAACGGGAACGGGATCGGCCGCAAATTTTCACGACCAACTATCACTGCTATATCGAAGCGGGGTCTGAACTTGCAAGACTCTACCTTGGGGGTATCGGACTCGATCGTCAATTTCACGCAAGTCCATGATGGCTCGTGCTCCGGAACAATCGCAAGGTGCCCGATTTCTAGAGCCAAAGCTGTGGTATAGGACGTCCCGATGTTTACGGCACTATTGAACGCGCTTGGCATGGCGTTTGCCATGGGATGGGAAATCCTGTGGCCACTCGTGCTCGGCTTTGCGCTGTCCGCTGTCATTCAGGCAATCGTCTCGCACCGGGAGATGAGCCGCCTTCTGCCCGACGACAGCCCGCGCTCGATCGGCATCGCGCTCGCGCTTGGGGCTGCTTCCTCGTCCTGCTCCTACGCGGCCGTCGCGATTGCCCGATCGATCTTTCGCAGAGGCGCGAACTTCACGGCTGCCATGGCTTTCGAGATGGCATCCACCAACCTCGTTCTCGAGCTCAGCATCATCCTGATCGTGCTCATGGGGTGGCAGTCTATGGCCGCAGAGGCGATCGCGGGGCCAATCATGGTCGCGATTCTCGCTGTTCTTTTCCGCCTATTCTTGCGACCGCAACTCCTTCAGGCAGCAAAGGACCAGGCCGAGAAAGGTATTGCCGGGCGAATGGAGGGACACGCCGAGATGGATATGTCGGTTCCCGCGGAAGGCTCGCTTTGGCAGCGAATCACCTCAGACAGGGGACTGACCGCAATCAGCCACTACTTCGTCATGGACTTTGCCGCAGTGTGGATGGATATCGTTGGCGGCCTCGTGATCGCTGGAGCAATTGCCGCCTGGGTCCCGCAGGATTTCTGGAAAGGATTCTTCCTGAGCGATCATCCGGTCCTGGCTACACTGTGGGGGCCGATCGTCGGGCCGCTCGTCGCTATCATTTCCTTCGTCTGCTCGGTCGGAAACATTCCCCTCGCTGCCGTGCTGTGGAACGGCGGCATCAGCTTCGGCGGCGTGCTTGCTTTTATCTTGGCCGACCTGATCGTCCTGCCGATCTTGAACATCTACCGCAAGTATTACGGGCTGAAGATGGCCGCGTTCCTGCTCGTCACGTTCTATGTCGCAATGGCGGGCGCTGCTCCTGTTGTCGAAGGATTGTTTGGAGTCCTTGGTCTCATTCCCCGCGAGCATCAGGCGCGCGTCGTCGAAGCGACCGTCACATGGAATTACACGACCTGGCTCAATATTGGATTTCTTCTCCTCGCGGCTTTTCTGGTGTGGCGGTTCGTCACGACCGGCGGCATCGACATGCTGCGGATGATGAACAGACCGGCGCGCGGCGATGAGGCACATCACCACGTCCACTGAAGCTCTCTCCGGGCACATTCATCAAGGCCTTTGTCGAATTCCAATTGCTGCTTGTAGGCGGCCTCGAACTCGGGCCGGCCGATAGCGAGAATTGCGGTTTCCTCGATACCGGCTTCATTTCTATTTGATCGGTAGCGCCTTGGATTGGTTTTTCTCTGCGCGGCCAGGAAACGTTCTGCTTCTCGAAGAGCGGCGTGAATCGATTCGACCGGCAGGCTACAAGCGCCTCGAAATTCTGGACGCCGCTACGCGCCTTGAGGATTTGCGGGCATTGCCCAGTGAGCTTGCGGAACGTGTCAACGACTTTGAGACAGCCGGTATTTGAATTTAAGCTTGGATTCGTAGCCTTTGGGTTGGCGGGTTGATCCAGGCGGCGGTTGGTTTGAGCGGCGGTTCTGGCGGCTTTTTGACGA
>JALZAY010000044.1 GCA_030948025.1 Pseudomonadota bacterium | reverse complement strand
CGCTCGGCGTCTTTGTCGGCGCCGGATCGCGCCACGAACGAACGAACGAGCACGGCTTGTCGCATCTTCTCGAACATATGGCGTTCAAGGGCACGCGGCGGCGCTCGGCGCGCGACATAGCCGAGGAGATTGAGACCGTCGGCGGCGATCTCAACGCCGCGACGAGCACCGAACATACCGCCTATTACGCCCATGTCTTGGCCGAGGACGTTCCGCTCGCACTCGACATCCTCGCCGATATTTTGACCGAAAGCACCTTCGACAGCTCGGAGCTCGAACGCGAAAAAGGCGTTATTTTGCAGGAAATCGGCGCGGTCGAAGACACGCCCGACGATCTCGTCTTCGAATTGCTGAACGCCGCCGCGTTTCCGGATCAGCCGATCGGGCGGCCGATCCTCGGAACAAGGGAGCAAGTTTCGGGCTTCGGCAGGGATGCGATCAGCGCCTATTTGGCGACTCACTATCGCGCCGGCGCGACGGTGATCGGCGCCGCCGGAGCGGTCGAACACGCTTCGCTTTGCGACGAGGCCGCGCGGCGCTTCGCAAACCTTCCGGCGCGGGGCATCGCAAACGGAACCGCGCGGGCGCTCTACCGGGGCGGCGAAAAGCGATTGAGGCGGCGGCTCGAACAGGTCCATATCGCCATCGGCTTCGAAGGCACCGCTTACGCGCATGAGGATTTTTACGCCATGCAGATTTTCGCGAACGCGGCCGGCGGCGGGATGTCTTCTCGCCTGTTCCAGGAGGTGCGCGAGGCGCGCGGGCTCGCCTATTCCATCCATGCCTTTCATTGGGGATATTCCGATACCGGAGTGTTTGGCTTTTATGCCGCGACGAGCGCCAAGGACGCCGCGGAATTGATGCCCGTCGCACTCGACTGCCTGAGCCAGGCGGCCTTGGACCTGAGCGACACCGAAGTCCGGCGGGCCAAGGCGCAGATGAAAGTGTCGCTTCTCGCGGCGCTCGAATCCCCCGCCGCCCGCTGCGAACAGATTGCCCGGCAATTGATCGCCTTCGGCCGTATCCTCACCCGCGATGAAATAATCGCGGCAATCGATCGCCTGGATGTACCCCAAATCCGCACTGCCGGCGCGCGCGCGCTCCGGTCGGCGCCAACCGTCGCGGCGATCGGTCCGGTAGCCAAAGTTTTTTCGCCGAAGCAGGTCGCGCTGCGCCTTTGCGGCATCTGAAGGAACGACTTCATGGCTCTCTTCCGTCTCTCTCCGGCCAGCCATGCCGCACCTCTGGTGCGCGGCGAAGGCATCTATCTTCGGCCGCCGGAGATGCGCGACTTTGAGGCCTGGGCGGATTTGCGTGTGCGGAGCCGCGCGTTTCTAACGCCGTGGGAGCCGGCCTGGCCTGCCGACGATCTAACGCGTACCTCGTTCCGGCGCCGATTGCGCCACAATCAGCAGGAGATCGCCAACGACGAAGCTTACCCTTTCCTGATCTTTCGCGACGGCGATAATGGACTTGTCGGCGGTCTCAGTGTGGGGCAGGTCAGACGCGGCGTCGTGCAGGCGGCAATGCTCGGATATTGGATCGGCGCGCCGCATGCCCGGCAAGGCTTTATGTCGGTCGCGCTCCGGGCCGTGACCGGCTACACTTTCACCACGCTCCGGCTCCATCGGATCGAAGCCTCGTGCCTGCCCCATAACGAAGCCTCGAGGAAACTATTGGAACGGACGGGATTTACCAGGGAGGGCTATGCCCGCGCCTATTTGCGGATCAATGGGATCTGGCAAGATCATTTGCTCTACGGCCTGCTGGAAACCGATCCGGTGCCGCTTCCCGTGGCGCGCCACAACAAGGATTAATCGCTCCTTGCGGCCGGCACCGCGCATTGCCGCGGATCGGTAGCTTTGTCGCGACATCCCGCCTGGCTCGGAGAATGATTCCCATGCCCCGTCCTCGTCGAATCGAAGGTTATGCCATCGTCTCCGAGGATGGCATGGTCGCGAATGCCGCGGGTATCATGCCGGACTCGCTCAAGTTCGAGGCCGATCAGCACTTCTTCGAACACGGACTCGACGGGGTCGACGTGGTGGTGCATGGGCGCCACTCTTATGAGCGACAACCGTGTTCGTATTTGCGCCGCCGACTGATCCTGACCCGGCAAGTCCGCGCCATTGCGGCCGACCCGTCGAATGAAAAGGCGCTGTTCTGGAACCCGGCGGGTGCTTCGTTCGAGCAAGCCTTGGCTTTGCTCGGGACGCCAGACGGCAGCGTTGGTGTCATTGGCGGTACCGATGTGTTCGGGATGTTCCTCGACCGTTACGACGTATTCCACCTGTCGCGCGCGCCCGATGTGCGACTGCCCGGTGGGCGACCGGTCTTTCCCGGGGTGCCCGCGCGGACTCCGGAGGAAGTGCTTGCAAGCCATGGCCTCGACCGCGGCGAGCGGCAGGTGCTTGATCAGGCAAAAGGCCTCGCGATCGTTAGCTGGAAACGTTCGTCAAAGTCCGACTGATAAGACTGCCGGAGTCTGAAGGCCGCATCGCCAACGTTGTCCGCTCTGCCCGGGTGGTCGGCGAAGGTTGAATATCTCTACACCGATCCCGGCGGCGCGCCCGCGTGGCCGGCCCGCCACATCAAACCGAAATAGATAACGATCAAGACAATATCGGCGCCGATCCAGAGTATCGAAAAGAACCCCGGCAGCGCCAGGGCAACTAAGATTTGCGCGATCGCGCCCAAAAGCCAAATCACACCGCCCCAAGGCGTCGCCAGCCACAACCCGACCGCCGCTACAAGGTTGACGGTCGCGAAAAAAATCACGGCCGCGCCGCGCAGCGCGCTCACCTTGTCGAACAGCGGTTCCGGCGGCAGGAGGATCGCACTCCATTGCAAAAGGCCCTGGATAACCCAAAGTCCAGCAAGCAGGCGCATGAATACAACCAAGAAAAGCCCCGCGCGATTCTCCTCGCCGGCGAGGCGCGCCCGTTCGCCGAGACGGATGGCGGCCCCTGAATCGGGGCGCCCGGCTGACTCGCTCGATCCGGGCGAAAGCTTCATAGGCAACAATCTTGTGCGCGAAAGTCGAGTTCGCCCTCGAGCAGAGGCGCAAAAAAAGCCTCGATGCCGGCTGGTTCGACGCTTTCCATTCCGGCGGGATTCCAGAGCGGGCGATTGTCCTTGTCGATGATCACCGCGCGCACGCCTTCATAAAAATCATGGCCTCTGGCAATGCGCGAGACGATGCGGAACTCGGTCCGCAATGCCTCGCCAATGTCGAGCTTGGCGCCAATTTGCATTTGACGCAACGCGATTGCAAGGCTCGATGGCGATTTGGAGCGTATCGCATGAGCGGCGGAACGCGCGAAGTCCAAGCCGGCATGGCCTGCTTCATCGAGATTGGCAAGAATGGAAGGAAGCGTCGCGGCGGAAAAACAGCGCTCGATAGACTGGCTTTGCGGGTGGAGCGGCGAGGCCGGCGGCGGCGCGCTTTCGGCCGCGATCGCGGCCGCGATGTCCTCGCCGCCGATCAGCCTTTGCACGAGGCCCGCGTGCCGCGCCGAAGGAACATGGCCGAAGGCAACCCCAAAGGCGAGCGCGTCACCGCAGGTCATCCCGGCCCCCGTCAAGGCCAGATAGACACCGGCATTGCCGGGCAGGCGCGGCAAAAAAAAAGTCGCGCCGACATCGGGGAAAAAGCCGATGCCTGTTTCCGGCATGGCGAAGGTGAAATGTTCGCCCGCGATGACGTGCGAGCCGTGCAGGGAGATCCCGGCGCCGCCGCCCATGACGATCCCATCGGCCAACGCGACGTAAGGCTTGGGATAGAGTTTGATGCGGCGATTAAGGCAATATTCCTGGCGCCAAAAGCTAAGCTGTTCGGCATGGCGCCCGGTCTTGCCGAGATCATACAGGATCTTGATGTCGCCGCCCGCGCAAAAAGCCTTGCCGCCCGCGCCCGTTATGATGACGCGAGTGACTCCCGGATCGGGCTCCCACCGGTTCAGCGCGCCCGCCATCTCGCGCACCATATTCAAGGTCAACGCGTTGAGTGCCTTGGGACGGTTGAGCGTGATGAGGCCGCAACAGCCCGCTTTCTCGCAAGTGATTTCCAGTTCGCTCATGGCCCCTTAAGCGCCAGGGCGAAGCGGACCGGCCGGAAAATAACCATCATGCCCAGCCACGGTGTCTTCACGATTTCCGGCTTGACCTATTTGGTGCAGGCGCGCTCGCTAAGAAGCTCGAGACTAGACATTTCCCCGGCTAGAACGAAATCGCCGTAATCGAGCCTGAGCGCGCGCGAAATACCATTTTCATAGAGGTCGAACGACAAGGTATAGCTCGGCGCGTCGTCCTTTTTGCCGGATTCGAAATAGCTGATGGAGACCGGCCAGCGCCTCATGTTGTCGAGTTCTGGGATATGCACCGCCTTTTCCCGGGCGCGATCGGCGATCGGACGGCCGATGTAGGTTGTCGTTTCATAGACCTTTTCGCCGGTCTCCGACCCGTCATAGACCTTGACTTCGAGCAGGTTCTGGCCCGCTTCCGCCGCCGCCAAAATGCGTTTCAGATGCTCGGTTGGAAAAACCACATCGGGATCGAGCTCGAACTTATTGTGTTTCGGTTTGGCGAGGTTTACCGATAATAGCCCGCCGGCGGATTTCCAGGCTTTTCCATCGACCGCCTCGGCGGCGCCATTATCTATGCTTGTTTGCATCTTGAAGTCGAAACTCCGGCCGTCGGCGTCCTCGAACGTCGCCGAATGCATGTCCGAGACACGGGTGGGGCCTTCGGCGGGCTGCAATTCGGTTAATTGCCGGAAATTTTGCACGTAGCCGTCGCAGACGGAGCCGGTGAAATCGAAGGCTATGCGTCCATGCGCCGCTGTCGGACTCTTGCTGCCCACCGATTTCAAAAGTGTCAATTCATAGACCGCGCGATGCGAGACCAGCGCAATCTCCTTTGTGAGGTCTGTCGTCGCCGTGGGCAGGGGCGCGGCGTTGGCCGTTGTCGAATATGGCGCGGACGCCATGAGCAGCGAAGGGTCGAGCACGGCAAGGGCCAAGGCGATCACGGCCGAGAACAGAAAGCGGGCATGACATGCAAGCATGATCGTTGGTTCCTCGAACGATACGGGACGAGCGCCCAGCAAATTCATTTCACGCCGGGAAACGCAAATCATCGGTGGCCCCGCGAAAGAAGGCGCGTATGCCTATTATGGCTTTCGCCGATCCCGGCCGCCAAAAAGTACCCTTCAAGAGCGCGCTTGCTTAGAGTTGAGTCTATAGCGGCTCTCGATGCACTGTCTGTGCTAGAGACGCCACCGCATTTTTTGAACCGTGTTTTTTTATCGCCATCATCCGGTCTTTCCGGCATTATGGTCTGATCCAACCCATAGCGATGCCCTTCTGACGCTGAAGTTTAGAGTTATTCAGCCCCGCTGGCAACCCTGCCCGGCCGGTTCGCCGGTTAACGCTTTACAATCAACCGGTTTTGCGCTTTTGGGTAGCCTCCCAAGAACCGGGGAGTTTGGTCATGACGGCCGAAGACAGATTGGCGGCGTTGGGGATATCGTTGCCCTCTCCGGCGGCGTCTGTCGCCAATTATCTTCCTTTTGTCGTTTGCGGCTCGCTTCTCGCCGTTTCCGGCCAGCTTCCCATTGGTCCAAGCGGCAAGCTCGATCCCGCGCATACCGGCAAGCTCGGGGTGGAAGTTTCAAGCAAAGCGGGACAAGCGGCGGCGCGCTTGTGCGCTATAAATATCCTCGCGCAAGCCAAGGCGGCCTTGGGCGATCTCGACAGGATTTCGCGTTGCGTAAGGCTCGGCGGTTTCATCAATGCCGCGCCGGGTTTCGCCAATTTGGCCGGCGTGATGAATGGCGCCTCGGATTTCATGGTGGAGGTCTTGGACGACAAGGGCCGCCACGCAAGATCGACGATCGGCGTCGCCGAATTGCCACTGGACAGCGCCGTCGAGATCGAGGCCCTGTTTGAGATCGCGGGCACTTGACGGGGCGAACGATAAATGCGCCGGACTGGCTGACGGCGCGGCCGATCGCGCACCGGGGTCTTCATTCCAAACAGTTCGGATTGGTCGAAAATACGCCCGCCGCCGCCGCCGCAGCGATCGCCAAGAACTACGTGATCGAGTGCGATATACAGCGCACAAAAGATGGCGAAGCCGTGGTGTTCCACGATTTTACCCTCGACCGTTTGATGCGGGCGGAAGGCCGCGTCGATGCGTTCCGCGCCCATGAGCTCGGCCGCTTGGCCTATAAAGAAAGCGATCAATCGATCGTCTCCTTGTCGGCCTTCCTCGCGGGGGTAGGTGGCCGGGTGGCAGTTATCGTCGAAATTAAAAGCCGTTACGATGGCGATATGCGCCTCGCGGACCGTGCCCTCGCCACGATCGCCGCCTATCCGGGGCCGGTTTGCCTGAAAAGCTTCGATCCGGCAGCCCTCGTCCATCTGCGTGGCGTAGGCGCCGCGTGCCCGCTGGGCCTTGTCGCGCGAGCGCGTTACGACAACGGCGAGGAATGGGCCGGTCTGCCGCAAGATAGGCGCGCAAGCTTCGCGGATCTCAGGGACTTTCCGCTCGCGCGGCCAGATTTCCTATCTTGGAATCTTGCCGATTTGCCGCATGCCGTGCCGATGCTCTGCCGGAAGGGAATTGGTATGCCGGTCATGACCTGGACGGTGCACTCGCGGGAAGCTCTCATACGTGGAAGACTTTGGGCGGATCAGATTATTTTCGAGGGTTTCGAGGTTTGAGCGCGGCCGGCAACGCGCTTCCCATCCCGGCGAGAATCGGTCATTTGCGGTTCAGGCGTTCGTTGACGAGAAACTCGAAAGCCCGGACATAGGCCCTGTCGTCGTCGCCGCGGAACTGAGCATCGGCATGAGCAATATATTTGCCGGTCGCGAGATCGGCGACATAAAGATCGACGGAGGAGATCAAGGTCGAGACCTTATGCACAACCGCGAGGACCGCCAGCTCGGCGCCGACGTCGCGCGCAACGTCGCGCCAACATTCGTTGCAATTGTAACGTGGTTCGGTCGCCGCAATTCGTGCGGTGAAGCCGGAAAGATCGACGCTGCGGTAGCGGCCAGTGTGCTCCATAAGCTCGGTAAGCTTGTTCGTGGCAAGCTTTAGCCGTTCCGCCTGGCCGGGCTTTACGCCCTCGCCGCTGGTATCCCACAGCTCAACCGGGAATATTACCGTCGCGCGGGGTTCGCTAGCCAGCGCCGCCGCGCCTCGCGGCACTATTGCAACGAAAGACGCGATCAGGACTAACGCCGCAACTTTTCGCATAACATGGACATCGGCACAAAAGCGCCCCACCTTGGAGAAGACCAAAATGTACATCGCCATGAACCGGTTCAAAGTCATCAAGGAAGAATGCAAAGCCTTCGAGGATGTGTGGCTCACGCGGGACTCACGGCTTGGCGAGGTCAAGGGTTTCGTCGCCTTGCACTTGCTGCGTGGCCCGGAACGCGAGGACCTTATTCATCGCACACGATATGGGCGACGCAAGAAGAATTCAGCGCCTGGACCAAATCCGGGCAATTCCGCGCCGCCCACCAGTAGGGCGGCAAGAGCAAGCCGGTCACGCTCGGGCATCCAGAATTCGAGGGGTTTCGAATGCATACCGGCGATCGACGATACGCGTCCGCCCCGGTAGCAGGTCCTCGACCCGCGGTAACGGTTTCGCGGCGTCTGGCGAAACTATGATCGGAGGCGCGAGGCTGCGGGGTCCGTGGCTTTCCGGGCTGCTCCGGCCATGTCCCAACGGGTCTTAAAAATCGTGTCGCAAATGCCCGGAGAGCCGAAACCATCGCTGAAGCTGACATTGCTTCGGCGATGATGCTCGCCATGCGCTTTGCTAGTCACCAGATGGGAGAGCCAAACTAGTGGTTGCAGCCTGGAACCGGACTGATTGGGCCGCCGCAAGCGAACCGCAAAATCATATCCCGAATGTTCGTAGAGGCCCCCGATCGCGCCGAGACTGGCGACGGTAAGGTGAAACAAAACATCGGCTCCCGCTCCAATGAGCGCCAGCGGCACAAGAAAAGGCAGGGCGATCTCAAGAAAGAAATCCGGCGGACTCATGTAGCAGGCGCTGATGGCTTTGCTCGCGCCGGTCGAGTGATGAACGCTGTGTCCAAGCTTACGGATCAAGCCAGGCCGATGCAGCACAAAGCGGTGGAAAACATATTGAACAATGTCGTGCCCGATGCCCATGAGCGCCAGTCCGGCGAGAAAATACCAAACGCTCAAATGCGGCGCGCCGGTGAATGCCAGTCCGGTGTACTGGAACGCAACCATGGCCGGAAGCAGGACAAGAATTTGATTGACGAGCACGCGCGGCAGCAGCTCGAAATAGCCAAGCCGGTCGATGTCGCGCGCCTTGAAGGACGCGAGCATTCCCGTCCGGTCGCACCATTCGAAAAGCATCCCAACGCCATGAAAGACAGCCATCTGGACCGCCCATGCGAGCACCGAAAGCGGCAGCCACCAAGGGACATTGGAACCCACGTCGAGCATGTCCTTTCGCGCCCTGGGACGATTCACCCGATACTAGCTTTCCGGGCGGGCAACGGCAAACTGTTAGGACAGATGTCCCGCGGGTCAGCGGACCGGGTTTTTTACGCCCATAATAGGAAGAGCAGCACAAGATTAAATGATGCAACTCAATTTTTCTGACAAAAGATGACAAGATCCCTTAACCCTGTCCAAGAAACAACGCTGATCGAACTTGGTACTCGGCAGGCCCTTGTGGCAACCGCGCGCTGGCACTGACAGCGCGGCGCGGCGCTATTCAAGCCGGCGGCGTGCGCTCTCCCGCTGGATTTTTCCCCAGACCGGAAATCACCTTCAATGGCGCCAAGTGCAAAGCCAGCCAAGCCATGACCGGCCATCTCCCGAGAAGCGGCGCGATTGAATCGTAATTTTTTACGAGCGCGGCTACCCCGCGCGACCGGCGCGCCCAGCGTGGCGCGCCAGGATCGGGGTTTTCGCAGTCAATTCGCCAAAGCAGCCAGAGAAACTCGATCCATATAAAGTCGTGTTGTCCAACAAAACGATGGGCGCGCGCGACCACATGATCCACCAAGGCCGCTCTTGCTTTTGCATTGCTGTCGCCGGCGCCGCCCGGCTCATAGCAAAGAACGTGGTTCAGTTGGGGCCGTTGCGAAAATATGTTGCCGCCGTGCAGGCGATAGACCGCGACTGCGTTGTCGATCAAGACGCTACCGCTGACGGCGTTGATTCCTAGGCAAAAATAGAGATCCGTGCCGGTCTTCATATTGTGCAGCGCCGGATTGTCGGCAAACAGGCAAAGCGCATCGCGGCGAAAGCAATTGCCGGACGTCGGCGACCAGACCCATTGATCGGTCAGGCGCATAAAGCGAATTGTTTCCAGCACGCGACAGTCGAAATTTTCCAGCGGCCAAGTCTCCCCGAATGCGTGCCGATAGGGTCGCACCGCGCGAGGCTTGATCCCCCGGCCGGTTTTCATCACCCGGTTGAAAGCGTGCTCTGTTCCCAACACCACCTGATCGCCCGAAGTCTGGAGCATGTCGCCGGAGGTGAATCCCACGTGTACGCGCAACGAAAGATGGACAAAGACATGCGTCTCGACGCAATGGGGCAGCAGAAGATCGTCGGCGTCGAGAAATATGACATACGGCCCGGCCGATGCGGCGAACCCTTCGAGCGCGGCCCGCGTTTGCCCGCCATTGTCCGCGCGGCGGATAATCTTCACATTGGCATAACCGGCCTCGATCGCACGCAACACCGCGCCGCTCTCGTCGGTAGAAGCATTGTCGACGACGATACATTCGATATTTGGATAGGTCTGGCCAAATACGGAGTCGACCGCGGCACGCAAAAAACGTCCGTAATTGAAATTGACGACAACGACGCTTACCAACGGCAGGTGAAGCAATTTTTCCCCGTTGCCAGAGTCGTTCCCTGAAAAGCGGTTTACCACGCGCGCGGAGTCAGCGGCGTCAATCGTGCTTCCGAGCAAGTGAAAGCCATCGCTCGTTCCCTCATCCAATTGAATGCCTCCGCTTCGCGGATCGAGGCCAAGGTGTGGCCTACCAGCAATGTAACAGACATTTGACAAATTCGATATCGCCTTGGCAAGAGGGCAGGTTAGCAAATCTCTTTAGATTGTCGCTACAAGGCGGTTATGACCGGAATCGGGCGGGCAACGCGCTAAGCGCTTTGCAAATCTATGCTCCGACGCTTGCGCGCGCGATTGGCACCGGCAATCAATTGAACAAGCGGCTTCGGATATGATGTTTGCCAACGCGAAGCGTGACGTAACCTTGTTGAGCGGCATTGTCTCGACCAAGCGTTTGTAAAAAGCGTCGAAGGCCGCCGGGCCGGAACGACCACGCGCAAGACGTAATCGACGTCGCCCGCCATCCGATAAACCGCCATGCCTTCTTCCATCGCGACGATTTCGGCGGCGAAGTGCGCAAGCGCCTTTGCGGCATGATTGTCGACCTCGATCGAGACGAAGACGGTCAGTCGCAGTCCGAGTTTGAGCGGATCGAGCAGCACGATGCGACGCTTGATCACGCCCGAGTCATCGAGCCGCTGTAGCCTTTTTCAGCAGGGCGTTTGGGAGGGTCCGGCCTGCGTGGAGATTTCACCAATCGACAACGGCGCCTTATTGGGCGATGCGTAAAATCCGCTTGTCGATCGCATCCATGGCTTTTGGTTCATTCAATTCACCTATTCCTGGGCGTTAGCTTGGCTTTGCAAGCTTAGCCGGAGCGTAGCTGTCTAAAATCGAGCAGGGAAGTCAGTCGCGCCGGATCGCGGGGTTTTTGTCTAAGCCGGCGGCCTTGCCGGCTTTTTGGCGGGGCGGACGCGGCTTTTTGCCTGGCCAAGCCACGATATGGTCAGGATAGTCCGCGAGTTGGACCTCTTTTTCCGACACCTCGACACGACCGCGCACCGAAACCCCCGCCTTATGCACGCTCGTTTGCGATCCGGACACGAGGGGATGCCACCACGCGAGATCGCGCCCTTCCGCGATCAGCCGGTAGGCGCAAGACGGCGGCAACCAGCCGAGCGTCCGGACCTTGTCCGGGGTTAATTTGATGCAATCATGCACCCTGCGGCGGCGGTGCGCATAATCGGCGCAGCGGCAGGTGCTTGGGTTAAAGAGCTTGCAGGCGACGTCGGTGAAATGAATTTTGCCGCTGTCCTCGTCTTCGAGCTTGACAAGACAGCAGCGGCCGCATCCATCGCAAAGACTTTCCCATTCTGCGGGATTTAACTCCTCGAGCGGTTTTCGCTTCCAAAATGGTACTTCGTCCGCATGCATTGCTGTGCCTCGCGGGTTTGCCGCGAAGTCTTTTCCGCCCGATGCGGCGAGTTTGCTGCGCGAAGACGGTGGCGGCATCAGACCTGCCTATCCGGGGGTCAACGTGGCCAGCCTCCCTTGCGCTTCGCCATGGCAGGCGTCAAGAAGGATGGGTGGAGCAATTTCCGTCGAGGGCCGTGATCAACAGCCCGTTATGCTCGATGGTGTCCGGCGATGCGTGCTCCGCGAGCTTCGGATCGGCCCGGCCCGCATGGCGGCCGCCGTCTGCGCCTGAAAGCGATGCTGTTCGTCGTGAAAAACGCGCCCGGCCGCCGCATTCTCCACACTCGTTTTATTGAAGTTGAAATATTGCGCATAGATCGTATCGGCGTGAAGCGAGACCAACAGCGCAGGGTAGCGTCCACATATCGAGGTACCCTGAAAAACTCCCGCGGGAGGCCGGTCCCGGCATCGAGCGCGGGCCTCATTTCGCACTTCCGTTCCGTTGCGCGCACGGCAGCGATGGAGATCATCGCGGCTCTCAATTAGGCATGATAGCGGAAAAGCAAGACGGACAGGAGTGCACCGACATGGGTGAATCGGATTGGCGGCCACTTCGAGGCAGGGACCAGCACCGGTTGAGCCTGGCCCGCCTGCAAGCCCATCATGCGGCGCAGTGGCTCGCGCGAGCGGCGCGCGCCTATGTTCCACCGCAGCCAGACGACGGCCACACGAATCTCGGTTGGGACGACACCCTCGACGGCTTTACGACCCACCGCCTGAAAAACAGCATGCGTCTAAGCTTGAAAATTACCGATCTCACGCTCGTATTGCATGGCGACGAGAGGACGGCACCCATCCAATCCTTCTCTCTTGATCGCCGCACGGATGCGCAGGCACGCCAATGGCTGGGCGAGCAACTCGGCGCGCGCGGCCTCGATGCGCACGCCCTCGACGCGCCGTCACCTTACGATATGCCTGCGCACGCAGTCACCAAAGGCGCCGCCTATGGCGTGGTGGATTTGGCAGATGCTTTGGTCGAGCTTGCGGCTTGGTTCGCTAATGCCGAATTTTTGCTCGTCCGCATCCAAAGACAAATAATTGGGCGCAACTTGGCGGCCTCGGATGTGCGCTGCTGGCCGCATCACTTCGATCTCGCCACGTTGATCTCATTCCCGACGCGGAATGCTGATCTTACGGGCTATGTCGGCGCTGGGCTTTCGCCCGGGGACAAGTATTATGACGAGCCCTATTTCTATGTGTCGGTTTATCCTAAACCCGACAGTGTGGCGCTGCCGCGCCTGCCGAAGCTTGGCCATTGGCATACGCACGAGTTCACGGCGGCGGTTGCGCCGGCTCATCAGATTGTTTTGGCCAATAATCAAAAAGCCGCGGCGGATGAATTCCTGAAGGCCGCGGTCGATGTCGCGATTAAAATCTTGAGTTGAGGTGAGAGCACTTCTCTATTCGGCGGGCAAGAGCAGCCAAATTGGCGCGAACTTCAACCGCGCTCCTCTGGTTCGGGAACTCTTGAAAACACAAATGCTGCTGTCTGATCGCCGATACGGTGGGGAGCGGCGTCATCACTTTATTTCAAGATGGCCGAGCGGCTCAACTGCGTACAGAACGCGGTCACGATCCGCAATCAATTCTCATTCGTAACAAGGTCGCGGGATTCATCATCGTCGCTGGGCAGGACAACATTCAGGCGGTCGCGGGCCAGATGCTCGGTTTCTTCGCCGAACTGGGCTTCATCTTTCCGCAGTTTCCCTATATCGCCCACTCGCGTGGCTGGTCGCACGAGGACATGGAACGCAATTTCGAGATCGTGCGCGCGTCCAAGGAGCTTGCCGAAGGCGCGGCCATGCTCACGAAGCGCTGTCTCGATCTCGCGGGTCATCTCATCACCCGCGACAAAGCCCCGCATCGATCGAACGCGGCGGCCGCAAGGCGCACGCCATCTAAACCTAAAGGGGGCGGAGCAAAACCAGGCCAGTTTGCGGCGTGGGCGCGCCATCTGGCCGGAAAGCCACGCGCGGCACTGCTGCGCAATGGCGATCACGCCGGAACCATCTTTGCGGAGCAGCATCATTCTTTCGCTTCCGTTGCGCGCGCGACGGAAATGCACCAAGGCGAGACAGCGATGGCCGCGAAAAATTCGCAAAGCACCGGGAATAAATAGGCGCGCCGCGAGGTCTCCTCCCTAGCAACGGCGCTAAGCCGCTATGGATGGAGACCAAACATGTCGGACAACAAGCAGGGCACAGGGATCGACCGGCGCGGCGTGCTCGAATGCATGATCTGGGCCGGCACAGGCGTCATCTGGATGCTCAATGGCGGCGTGCCCAAATCCTCGCAACTCCTCGGCATCGGAGCGGCACAGGCAACCGAAAAAGCGGTGACCGGCTTCAGCTTCCTGCAGATTTCGGACAGTCATGTCGGTTTCAACAAGCCGGCCAATCCCGATGCGCTCGGGACCTTGAAGGAAGCGATCGATAAGGTGAACGGGCTGTCCGTTAAGCCCGCCTTCATGATCCACACCGGCGACATCACCCATCTTTCGAAGCCCGGGCAATTCGACGATGCGGAAAGAGTCATCGGCGAAAGCAAGCTCGATATCCATTATGTCCCCGGCGAGCACGATATTATCGACGAGAACAATGGCCAAGCCTATCTCGAACGCTACGGCAAAAGCACGAAAGGCACCGGCTGGTTCGCCTTCGATCAAGGCGGCGTGCACTTCATCGGCCTTGTCAACGTCGCCAATTTGAAAGCGGGCGGCATGGGCTCGCTCGGCGATGAGCAATTGGCTTGGCTTGCGGCCGACCTCAATGGCAAAAAGGCCTCAACGCCGATCGTCGTCTTCGCGCATATTCCGCTCTGGGCCGTTTATCCGGAATGGGGCTGGGGCACGGAGGATTCGGCCAACGTGCTCGCTTTGCTGAAGCGGTTCGGCTCGGTCACCGTGCTCAATGGCCATATCCATCAATTGATGCAGAAAGTGGAAGGCAATGTCACCTTCCATACCGCGATGTCAACCGCCTTCCCGCAGCCCGCGCCCGGAACCGCCGCTTCGCCCGGACCGATGCTGGTGCCGGCTGAAAAGCTGCGCACTTTGCTGGGACTAACGAGCGTCGAGGTCCGGCGCGGAAAACAACCCCTCGCGATCACCGATACGCCGCTTGCCGCGAGCTAAACCCGCTCCAGCAAAAGGAAACCAACATGCGCACTTTGACCAAAGCGATCCGCTCCAGCGTGTGGTGTTTGGGTTTGTGCCTTATTTTTGCCACCGCCGCTCTCGGCGTCATTTTGACTCTTCCTGCGGTCGCCGCCGGTACCGAGGTGAATATCGACAACTTCGCCTTTACCCCAAAGGAGCTCACGATGAAGGCCGGAACGGCGATCGTCTTCCGCAATCGCGACGACATCCCCCATATCGTCGTCGGTGCGAACGGCGAGTTCCATTCCAAGGCACTCGATACGGACGACACGTTTGAATTCACCTTCGCCAAGGCCGGAACCTACGCCTATTTTTGCGGCCTGCATCCACAAATGCAAGGCAGGATCGTGGTCACACCGTGAGGCGATAGAATCAATTCCGCGTGATATCAGGAACCGCGGTCCTGTCGTGTCATTTGATACGGAGACTAACGAAGACTAACGGAGACTGACGATGACCATTCTCAAGCTCGCACTTCTCGGTTCCTTTAGGATCGCTATTCTCGGTTCTCTCAAGCTCGCACTTTTTGTGTATACCCTTTTCCTCTCTGACGCGTCTTTTGCCGGCGGCGCGCCCGAGGGCAATGGCCATGTTGGCGACGCCGCGGGATTGCGCGCTTTCGCGATCGTGTCTCGCGCGACGCAGATCAGATCTTAAGCGCGGCCCTCAATTCGAGCAGCTGATCGCGCTTTTCCACGGCAACCCGGCGCGCCTCGTCCGTCTTGGCGCCGGCAACTTCTTCTTCGAAATTCCTAAGCTCCGCATCGAGCCAGGCGGCGTCGAGTTGCGCGAGAGGGATCGTTTGCTCCGCGAGGATGGTAAGGCCAGACGGAGCAACCTCGGCGAAACCGCCACGCACGAAGAGACGCAGTTTTTTTGCGGGCGTTTCGTCGATCACGACGATGCCTGGCTTCATAGTCGAGATCAAGGGGGCATGGTCCTTGAGGACGGTGAATTCGCCTTCCGTTCCAGGAACGACCACGGCTTCGACGTCGTCCGAAAAGACGAGTTTTTCGGGAGAAACGAGTTCGAAGTGAAAAGCCGGCATCGCATGCCCCCGAACCTGATTTTCAGTATTTCACTTGTATCGTGCAAGGATCGCCCCGAATGCGTTGGCTATCCCCGCGCGCGACTGCGCGGGCCAACGCTACGCCGCCTCGGCCGCGAGCTTTTGCGCTTTTTCGACCGCCTCGTCGATTGACCCGACCATATAGAACGCGGCTTCCGGCAAATGATCGTAATTGCCTTCGATGAGCCCCTTGAAACCCTTGATGGTGTCGGCGAGCGAAACCAGCTTGCCAGGCGAACCGGTAAACACTTCGGCGACATGGAAGGGTTGCGACAGGAAGCGCTCGATCTTGCGCGCGCGGGCGACCGTCAGCTTGTCTTCCTCAGAGAGTTCGTCCATGCCGAGAATGGCGATGATGTCCTGCAGCGCCTTGTAGCGCTGCAAAATCTGCTGAACCTGGCGCGCGACGCCATAGTGTTCCTCGCCGACTACGAGCGGCGACAACATGCGCGATGTCGAGTCGAGCGGATCGACCGCCGGATAAATACCTTTCTCGGCGATCGCGCGCGACAAGACGGTTGTCGCATCGAGATGCGCGAAGGAGGTGGCGGGCGCCGGGTCCGTCAAATCATCGGCGGGCACATAGATCGCTTGCACGGAGGTGATCGAACCTTTGGTCGTGGTGGTGATCCGTTCCTGCAAGTCGCCCATGTCGGTCGCTAGCGTCGGCTGATAGCCGACCGCTGAGGGCATGCGGCCGAGAAGCGCCGAGACTTCCGAGCCCGCCTGGGTGAAGCGGAAGATATTGTCGATAAAGAACAGCACGTCCTGGCCCTTGTCGCGGAAATCCTCGGCGACCGTCACGCCAGTCAGCCCAACGCGGGCGCGCGCCCCCGGCGGCTCATTCATCTGGCCATAGACCAAGGCGCATTTGGAGCCCTTGGCGGAGCCGCCATGTTCGCGCGGATCCACATTCACCTTGGACTCGATCATTTCGTGATAAAGATCATTGCCTTCGCGGGTCCGCTCGCCCACCCCGGCGAACACGGAATAGCCGCCGTGCGCCTTGGCGATATTGTTGATGAGTTCCATGATCAAAACCGTTTTGCCGACCCCGGCGCCGCCGAACAGCCCAACCTTGCCGCCTTTCGCGTAAGGTGCCAGAAGATCGACGACCTTAATGCCGGTCACCAGGATCTGCGCCTCGGTCGATTGCTCGGCATAGGACGGTGCTGGCTGATGGATGGCGCGGCGGGTCGTGGTTTCGACCGGACCCAGTTCGTCCGCCGGCTCGCCGATGACATTGATGATGCGGCCAAGGCACGCCTCGCCGACCGGCACCGTGATTGGGCCTCCTGTATCCCTGACCGGCTGTCCGCGGACAAGGCCTTCGGAAATGTCCATCGCGACGCAGCGCACCGCATTTTCCCCAAGGTGCTGCGCGACTTCAAGGACCAGGCGGTTGCCGCCATTGTCGGTTTCGAGCGCGTTGAGGATTTCCGGCAGGTCACCGTCGAATTTCACATCGACGACGGCGCCGATGACTTGCGTGACGTGGCCCGTGGACGTGTTGGGTGCGACGTCAGCCATGCTTTGTCCTCTTGATAGAATTGACGGATTAGAGCGCTTCGGCGCCGGAGATGATCTCGATCAGTTCCTTGGTGATCATCGCCTGGCGCGAGCGGTTATACTTCATGGTTTGCTTCTTGATCATTTCGCCGGCATTGCGCGAGGCGCTATCCATGGCGCTCATCCGCGCCCCTTGTTCGGACGCGGCGTTTTCAAGCAGTGCCCGCAAGACCTGAATCGAAATGTTGCGCGGCAGCAGCGCCGCAAGAATTTCTTCTTCGTCTGGCTCATACTCGTAAGCGGCCTCCGATCGCGCCGTTTTCTCCGCCGCCGGGAAGGCGAGAGGAATAAGCTGCTGCGCGGTCGGGATTTGCGCGATCACCGACTTGAAACGCGAGAAATACAAGGTGCATATGTCGAACTCGCGAGCCTGATGCAACGCAACGATCTTGCGGCCGATTGCGGCGGCATCAGGGAAGCCGAGCGTGCGCACCGAGCGCAGGTCGAGCACTTCGATAATCTGGCGTCCGAATTGCCGGCGCAGGATGTCATGGCCTTTCTTGCCGACGCAAAGGATCTTAACCGTCTTGCCTTGCCCCATGAGTGACAGCGCCGCCTCGCGCGTGAGCCGCGCGATCGAGGCATTGAATGCTCCGCAAAGACCGCGTTCGGAGGTACAGACGACCAAGAGATGGACGCTGTCACCGCCGCCGCCGAGCAGCGCCGGAACTTGCCCGCTCGTCGCGATCGAGGCAGCAAGATTGGCCAACACCCCCTCCATCCGCTCGGCGTAAGGACGCGCCGATTCAGCCGCCGTCTGTGCGCGCCGCAGTTTCGCGGCGGCGACCATCTGCATGGCCTTGGTGATCTTTTGGGTTGCCTTGACGGAGGCGATCCGGTTGCGCAGATCCTTCAACGAGGGCATTTATTGATTCTTCACACCGCTCATTGATTCTTCCCACCGCTTCGGAGCGCCTCGACCGCATTCGCGACCTGTCTCCTAAAGGTTAACGGGTCGGCTATCAGCTCGATCGGCGTGGTAGAGGTTCCGGAGCCGTGAACGTAGATGGTCCCATAGTCGAGCATACGCCCAAGAATACTTTGTTCGACCTGCACGGAGTCGACCTTCTCGAGATTCTGCTCAATGGCGGTCCTGCCTATGATACCCCATTTCCCCATGACCTTACGGTTCGTAATTACAAGTTCCGTTGTGCGATTTATCAACCAATTGATAGGCAAACATATCACGCCAAGAAACACTAAGACAATTCCAAGTGCCCAACAATTATCGGTTACACCTCCAGGTGGGCATATACTGATGAGGGACAAGCCAAGAAATATCATCGTGACATTGACAAGGTAATAAATCCCATGCCGTCTGCCGACGTACCGGATCGTCTCACCTTCGCTTAGACTTTTTTGTAAATAGCCCATAGTGTTCTCTCTCGTGTGGATTTCTACTATGCGAAGTTCTTGGCGTAGGCATCGACAATCGATTTGAGTTTTGCGCCGGACTCGTCGGAAAGATCCTTCGAGCCGCGAATCGCATCGAGGAGACCGGCGTGGCTCGCGCGCAAGAGCGCGAGGAGCCCGTCCTCGAAGGCCCGCACCCGGTCAACAGGAAACGCATCGAGATATCCATTGACCCCGGCATAGATCACGCAAACCTGTTCCTCCATCTTCAAAGGCGAGAACTGCGCCTGTTTCAAAAGTTCGGTCAGGCGGGCGCCGCGCGCGAGCAGGCGCTGGGTCGTCGCGTCGAGGTCGGAGCCGAACTGCGCGAAAGCCGCCATTTCGCGGTATTGCGCGAGTTCGCCCTTGATCCTGCCCGCGACCTTTTTCATCGCTTTGGTCTGCGCCGAGGAGCCGACGCGCGAGACCGACAGGCCGACATTCACGGCGGGCCTGATTCCTTGATAGAAGAGATCGGTCTCAAGGAAGATCTGGCCGTCGGTGATCGAAATCACATTCGTCGGAATATAGGCCGAGACGTCGTTGGCTTGCGTTTCGATCACCGGAAGCGCCGTGAGCGAGCCCCCGCCATGGGCCTCGTTGAGTTTCGCCGCGCGCTCGAGCAGCCGCGAATGCAGATAGAACACATCGCCCGGATAGGCCTCGCGTCCCGGCGGCCGGCGCAACAAAAGCGACATCTGGCGGTAGGCGACGGCTTGCTTGGAGAGATCGTCGTAGATGATCAGCGCGTGCATCGCGTTGTCGCGGAAATATTCGCCCATTGCGCAACCGGCGAACGGCGCCAGAAACTGCATCGGCGCCGGATCGGACGCGGTCGCGGCGACAATGATCGAATAGGGCAGCGCGCCCTGCTCTTCCAGTACTTTCACGAATTGAGCGACGGTCGAGCGTTTCTGTCCGACCGCGACATAGACGCAATAGAGCTTGAGGTTTTCGTCGCTACCCTGGTTCAGCGGCTTTTGATTGAGGATGGTATCGAGCGCCAGCGCGGTCTTGCCGGTCTGGCGATCGCCGATGATCAGTTCGCGCTGGCCGCGCCCGATCGGGATCAGGGCGTCGATCGCCTTGAGGCCGGTCGCCATCGGCTCGTGCACCGATTTGCGCGGGATGATGCCCGGCGCCTTGACATCGACGCGGGCGCGCTTTTCCGCATGAATCGGGCCCTTGCCATCGATCGGATTGCCGAGCGCGTCGACGACGCGGCCGAGCAGCCCCTTGCCGATCGGAACATCGACGATGGCGCCGGTCCGCTTGACCGTCTGGCCTTCCTTGATATCGCGGTCGGTGCCAAAAATGACAATGCCGACGTTGTCGCTCTCAAGGTTCAGGGCCATGCCCCGCACGCCGTTCTCGAACTCGACCATTTCGCCGGCCTGAACGTTGTCGAGGCCATAGACGCGGGCGATACCGTCCCCGACCGAGAGGACCTGGCCTACCTCGGTCACCTCTGCTTCATTGCCGAAGTTCGCGATCTCGTTCTTGAGAATCGCGGAAATTTCCGCGGCGCGGATCTCCATCAGCCGGCCTCTTTCATGCGTGAACGAATCGAATTGAGTTTGGTTTTGAGAGAACTGTCAACCATGCGCGAGCCCCGTTTGACGATGAGGCCGCCGATGATCGCCGGGTCCACCTTGACCGCGATGTCAACCTCGCCGCCGCCGGAAATATCCGTAAGCGCGTTCCGCAATGCCTCGACATGCTCGGGTTTGAGCGTCTCGGCGACCGTTACATCGGCCCGCGTGACGCCTTTTCGCGCGTCGTTCAGCAAATTGAA
>JALZAY010000203.1 GCA_030948025.1 Pseudomonadota bacterium | reverse complement strand
AAACACTACCGCGCCGTAGCCACGCGCTACGACAAAACGCCCGATAACTTCCTCGCCGGCGTCAAACTCGCTTCACTTCGAATCTGGATGCGCTTTAATGAGTCGATGACCTAGAGGTACCGATTTCACAATTGAATGCGCAAAGAAATATGGAAAGCCTTACTGCATCATTCATTACTTGGATCGTGAAGCCATCATGGGCCTTAAAAACATGATATCGCAATTGGGAGACGAGCAATCTTTGAATATCGCAGGTCCTCGTGGGAGCGAACATCCGGGAGCGTATGATCTGTGCTTGGCTATCTTTATAAAAGGACTTGCGTTATTGCGGTAAGAATTCCGACCCAAAACCAACCAATTGAAAAAACTACGGTTTCTTGGCGGAGAAGTCAAGTTGGCGTGGACCGGAGCGGTGAGCACCTATCGGACCCATCCATCCAGCCGGGGGCAACCGGCCCCGAGTTCTGACGGAAATCGCCGACGGCCGCTTCCGCTCGTCCGGGAAATAGTCCGGTACGGCGATGCGCTCGTCCGGACCCGGCGGTCCCTCCTCGGCCGCCGATTGGCGAAGCCGGCGGATCCGGTCCTTGGGATCTGGGTGCGACGATAGAAGGCGCGGCAGCCGGATGCCGACCGCCCCCGGGAATACGCTGGACGTGATCCGCTTCTGCGCCATCTCGATTAGCTCGATGGCGCGGGCGAGCCCGGCCGGATCACCCGTCAATTCTACCGCTTCGAGATCCGCCTGATATTCGCGCTGCCGCGACAAGGCCCCCAGGATGAAGTTCGCCACGGTCGGTGCCGCGACGAGCACGCCGAGGGAAAGCCAGTCCACTCCTTCGCCGGGCCCGAATATGTCGAGCAACCACGTTGCGATGGCAATGATGATGGCGACTTGCGCGATTACCCGTGTCATCTGCCCTACGATCCCCGCCAGCTGCATCAGCTCCACATCATGCTTGGCGATATGTGTGATCTCGTGCGCGAGCACGCCGGTCAGCTCGCGGGTCATGAGAAGGCGCAGCAGCCCTGAGCTGACCACGATGACGGACTGATCGCCAACACCGGTGGCAAAGGCCGTCAGAACGCCGGATGGAAGGAAATAGAGGCTCGGAACCTGGGCAATGCCGGCGCGTCGGCACAAAGCGGCGATTATGCCGAAAAGAGCCGGCATATCTTCCGGGTCGATCGATCGGGCACCGCTCAGCAGAAGAAAGAACCGAGGCGAGACCTTGCGCACCAGCATCAAAGCGATCACCCCGAGCGCTGTGGTGATCCACCGCTCCAGATGTTCCCGCATAAAGCCAGCCGCAGAACAGCATGAGCAGAAGCAGGCCGCCAACCAGCAGAAACGCCAGCACCGCGCTCCGAAACGGTGCCGGACCTCCCCGTTTCTCAAGGTTTCCACGCATAATGGAGCCTCCCGCTTCGCTTTGAGCTAAGCTCCAGGTACGGCAATTGCAGCGTCAACCCAAAAGTCTCCATCTTGAACGGTGCCTTCCAGGTAATCAGCGCGAGTCATTTCCATACGAAGATATAAGCAATGTTGGCGAGTCGTCATCGTTTCGAAAGAGGAGGAAAATTCGGCGATGGGTAACTCCCGACGATGCCCCAGGCCAGTGCTCGCGACGAACATCTGTTTTCCGCAATGCCTCGGATAGCTGCCTGAAGCGAGCCGTGCCAGGCACTTATGTTCAGCGCCAATTGCGTACGAATCGGAGGAACGGCTCCGGCCGCGGCAGATTCGATAGTGCCTCCGCCGGCGGCGGTGACTCGGGGCTCGCGTGGGCTGTAACGCAGCTAATGCCCTGCGCTTTCCCATGTCGCCGCACTGGCGATCCGCCTGGAACGCCTGCCGTGAGTGACGTGGCGATGCTCTCATAATCTCCTTAGTAGTAATAATGACGGCGATAAACGCGTCGACTAACGCGACGCCAATGACGCCGATTAACGCGACGCCAATGACCATAATAGGCCTTCTCGACTTGCGCAGGGTCCATGTCTTCCGACTTGGCGACGCTTGTTTCCGGCGTTGGACCAAAACCAGAGTCAGTTTGGGTGAGCGGCGGCGCGACCAAGGTGATAGCTTTCGTAGGCTTCGTAGCTAACACCATGCCCATTCCAACGCATAGCAGCTGCAAGAATCCGCGTCGTTCCATAAAAACCTCCCGAAGCTAGGTGAGCTTTCTGTTGAAAACGCCGAACAGCACAACTGGTTCCGTTCCCGGTTGGGTCGGATCGAGCCCTGTTGCACAGCAAAGGGTGCGGGGCTGACCCTTATTTGTTATTTGGGCCTTCGGCATCGGGCTCCGGCTGAACCTAGTGGATCGACTTCTAACTTTTCTTTCCCTCGTTTGACAGCAGCGATGACGCAACGCCGTCCGTTCTTGGCCGCTGACCGTTAGCCAGCGCCGACGGCGCTCGGTCGATGATGCTGCGCCAACGTCTTGCGATCGCCGCCACCACGCCGAACCTGGTCCAATGCCGGCGGCGCACGCTTACCTCGACCGATCAACCCGTCAAAGTGCAGCATGCCCGTAGTTTCTACCTCTCGAAAAGCGACGCTCGCACTCCTCAAATTCCCATAGATCCGTCGGCGAAAACCGAGCTTCTTCCGGCCCGCGATTTCGTGCCTTGGCGCTTCCCGGACGTCTGCCGTGGGAGCGCGTGGATCATTTTGTGATGCAGGCGTCCGAGAAACCTGCACAAAAGCGGACATAGGCTCCCACCGCCTGGACCAATGAACCGGTTCATCACCCATTCAACTTGGCCGTGCTTTTAAACGGACTGAAACGTTCCCATTTGTGCGTTTACGCCATGAGGGAAGCCAATGACCTTTTGGTCTGATCCACGACCCGCGCTGATCGCGTTGAATAGATTTGGCCTCGGGCCGAAGCCCGGCGATCTTAGCGCCGCGGCATCAGATCCGCGGGGCTTCGTCTTGGCGGAGACGCAGCAAGCTGGCGTGGCTTTGCTGGATCGGCCGCAACTTGGGAAGTCTAGCGCCGCTCTCCAAGCCCTATTCGCGGATCAGCAGAAAACGCGCGCCGAACGCGAGCTCAAGCTCGCCCAAGGCATGGCAAGCGCCGTGAGGGGCGGTTTGGCTGGCTCGGTGACGGCGGCAGTGCTTCAACAACCGCCCATGACTGCCGCAACCGGCCCGGACGGCAAGCCGAAACCGCCGGAGCCACCGGTCGACCAAAGGCTGTTTCGCGCCAAGGCGATGGCGCGTATCGAAAAACAAGCGGGCCGCCACCGCTGGCTTTGTTGAGCGTTTGGTCGCTTTCTGGTCGAACCATTTCGCCGTGTCGGCCGCCAAAGATCAATTTGTTCGCGTCGCCGCCGGGCCGTTCGAGCGAGAGGCTGTCCGTCCCATGTGCTCGGCAAATTCGCCGACATGCTAAAAGCCGTCGAGAGCCATCCGGCGATGCTCTACCGGAACCTCAAGGATTGGGTTACGATGGACGAACTGGACGTCGAGATGCACTTCCCCAAGGAAGGCGTGGTGCTGTCGCGGGAGTCGCGCTCGTCGGAAAAGTTCATGCACGGCATCAAGGTGCTGATGGCGAAGAATTACATCGACAATTTGTCCGAGGAAGCCCGCAAGGGCATGCAGGAAAAGGCCGAACAGGGCATCTGGCCGACCAAAACGCCTCTCGGCTATCGCAATATCATCGGCCCGGACGGCAAGAAGATCATCGCGGTCGACCCAGCTGTCGCGCCAATCGTGGCCAAATTGTTCGACTGGTACGCCTGCGGTGGCATTTCGTTGAAGGAAGCAGCCAAGAAGGCGAAGGCAGCGGGCCTCGTCTATGCCCAGAGCGGAGCGAAGGTGCCCGTGAGCACCGTGCACACGATCCTGCGCAACCGGCTTTATACCGGCCAATTCGAATGGAATGGCAAGCTCATCCAAGGCAGGCACGAACCGCTCGTCTCCATCGACCTGTGGGAACGGGTTCAAGGCATGATGGACGGACGCCACGCCAAGAAATCCAAGCGCGGTGAGCACGCCTTCGCCTTCTCCGGGCTGATCGCCTGTCATGTCTGCGGTTGCGCGGTGGTCGGCGAGATCAAGAAAGAGCGCTATGTCTATTATCATTGTACCGGATACGCCGATAAGTGCCAGGGCAACCCGGCTTTCTGCCGCCGTCGCCATGTGCGGGAGGAGCTGCTGGAAAAGCAGTTCACCGAACTGCTGGGACGGCTGAAGTTCGACGACGAGGTGCTGGAATGGGTGCGGGAGACGCTGCACGCCAGCCATGCCGATGAACGGAGTGAGCACGAGGAAGCAATCCGGCGGCTCCAGGACGAACACAGGCGGCTCGGCAATCGCATCAACGCCATGTATATCGACAAGCTTGATGAGCGCGTGGACGGCGCGTTCTTCGACAAGATGTCCGCTGAGTGGCGCGAGGAGCAGAACCGCTGCCTGCGGGAAATCGAGCGGCACGAGGCCGCCGAGCAGTCCTACATGGACGAGGGTGTGCAGATTCTCGAACTGGCGAGGAACGCCCAATGGCTGTTCGCGAAGCAGGAACCGCGCGAAAAACGCCGGTTACTCAACTTCGTACTATCGAACTGCACGTGGGAGGATGGCGAGGTGGTCGCCACATTCCGCCAACCATTTGATTTATTAGCGGAACCACCGCCATCGCAGCCAGCCATGGGCGGGGAACACGGCCAAATCGGCTAAAAGTGAGATTTGGCTGGGGGACCTGGATTCGAACCAAGATTGACGGAGTCAGAGTCCGCTGTTCTACCGTTGAACTATCCCCCACCCGCTCCCCGCAAAAAGCCAAGACTTCTACCGAAGCGTGGTCTAGTTGCTGCTGCCCGGACTGTCAAGCTTGCCACCCGCCATCTTGTCCTTCCGCCCCACGCCCTCTATGACGCGGTGGCGGCGGTTCCGTTCAGTGGATTAGCTGGATCCCACCGGTAGCGCAATGTCTCGAAACGCATGCCGAGCGCATCGACGAGCACGAGCCTGCCGATAAGTCCTTCGCCGAAACCGGCGATTTCGCGGATAACTTCCAGCGCCATCATCGCGCCAAGGATGCCGGTCAGGGCGCCGAGCACACCCGCCTCGGAACAAGCCGGCACCGTCGCCTCTGGAGGCGGCTCCGGATAAAGACAACGGTAAGTTGGATTGGGTTCGCCGAAGGGACCGGTTTCATAAGGCCGCAGGACCGTCAGCGCGCCGTCGAAGGCGCCGACCGCGGCGGTGACCAGCGGACGCTTTGCGTAATAGCAAGCGTCGGACACGGCATAGCGAGTCGCAAAATTGTCCGAGCCATCTGCGACGACATCGAAAGAGCCGACCATGGCGCTGGCGTTATCCGCGGTGAGCCGTGCGGACAGCGCGGTGACCTTGACGTGCGGATTCAATCTTTCGACCGCCGCTTTCGCGCTTTCGACCTTGGCGCGGCCAATATCCGCCGTACCGTGCAGAACCTGGCGCTGAAGATTCGACAGCGAGACTTCGTCGTCGTCGAGTACGCCGATCTCGCCGATTCCCGCCGCCGCGAGATATTGAATGAGCGGCGATCCGAGACCGCCGGCGCCTATCACGAGCACCCGCGCGGCCTTCAGCTTCTGCTGGCCCGGTCCGCCGACACCGTGCAGCACGATATGGCGGGCGTAGCGCTCGATTTCCTCGGGCGAAAACATAGTCGCAGTTTACAGCGATTTTCTGTTCGGGACATCGGCAAAGAGCATCTTCAAGGGCTCTGGCTTGAACGACAATTAGGCACCATCTGGCCAGCGGCCGCAATTGGAGAACCCGCGCTTCCGGCCCGTTTTATCCCATCAACCTTGTAATTTACACCAAGTCTCGTTGATCATAACTGATAAGCCCAGTCTCTTGATTCGATGGGCCGCCGGACAGGATCACGGCTTTCGGCGCCGGCGCGGCGACCGCCTTTTCGGCGCCCCGGACGGGCACGATCTCGCAGTAGACGCCCCAGGGCAACGAGTCGAGGTTAACTGGGTAATTTTATGAAGATATCCTGGAGGTATCGCGGGTCCCATGAGGCACAATTGCGGCGGGTCTTGATTGACCGGTTTTCGGCGCCGTGGCCTTTGCGCAGGCGGGAGAGGTCCTCCTTGAAGGTGACGTCGAGCGTCCAGTGGAGGTTGTTCTCGATCGCCCATAGTGACACACGGCGTCGGCGAGGGCTTTGGCCGAGAGACGGCGCGAGGCGATGTATTAATCAGTACATAAGTAGCTCAACATTTTTCTTGACTATGGAGGTGTTGAGTGATTCACTTGGTGCATGCGAGACAACGATGCGCGCCGGTTGGATCACCAGACGCTGGAAGCGATGCGCGAACGCGTCGTGCGGCAGGTGCAGGAGGGCGAAAGCCCCGAAGTTATTGCCCGGGTTCTGGGGCTGAACCGGTCGACGGTTTATGG
>JALZAY010000043.1 GCA_030948025.1 Pseudomonadota bacterium | reverse complement strand
TAGAATGAAATCCTTGTTGGCACCGACGACAGCGTGGGCTTATATTTGCTCATTTCCACCACGGTCATAGCGTCCGATCCTTTTTCGCTTGAAAGACGCTGTTCTCTGCTGTGCACACGTGGGAGTCAAATATATAATTCCCCAAAATAGCCCCTCTGACTGACGCCGGGCACGCCGCAAAGACGGGGAACTCGTTTTTCGCCTTATCGATGAGCTGGAGCTTCATCGACTTTTCTCCCTGGCGAAAAAAGCAGTGGCCTTCTTCAGAATGTCGCGTTCCTGACGGAGGATCCCGTTCTCCCGGCGGCGCCGCTTCGGCTCGGTTGTCATGTCCTCAGATCGCACCTTCTCTGGAGCATCGATCTGGCGGTCGCGATTGCGGCCAATCCAGCGGGTCGGCGCCGAGCGGCCAACACCCAGATTTTCAGCCAATTCACGCCACGTGCGTCCGCTGGTCCGCGCCAGACGTACCGCCTTGCATGAAAGATCAGCCCGAATCGGATTGATATTCGGGCCGGCCGCCGGGGGGGTAGCCACCCCCCGGCGGTCAGGCGGGCGGGATCGTGCACCCCTAGGCTTGGCACCGTGGATGAGCTTGATCCGTCCGCCCTTCGCGCCAGTCCTGAACAGATGAAGGGGAGCAAGTCCCGCATGCAAGGCAAGAGTTCGCCAGAACGAAGCGCGGCAACGCAAGTCTACGCCGGAATCGACGTCTGTAAAGCTAGGCTCGACGTCTTTATCCATCCGATTGGCCAAAAGCTCACCGTCGGCAATGATCCGGCGGCCTCAAGCGATTGAAAAAATCGTTGGCCGCCCATGAAGTCGTGCGTCGTGCTTGTCGTCATGGAGGCGATGGGCAAGTTTCACCGTGAGGCTCACCGCAATCTCAGCGCCGGGGGATTTGCGATCGCGATCGTCAATCCGTTGCGTTCGCGTCTGTTTGCCGAGGCCATCGCGGGCCTCGCGCCGATCGCCCGCGACAGTGGCGAACACAATGGCCCGCGTCACATCAGAGGCGGACGCGCTCATGTGCGCAAAGCCTTGTACATGGCCGCCGTCTCCGCGGCCCGCTTCAACCCAGCGCTCAAACTGTTCTACAGCCGTCTCATCGCCGCCGGCAAAAAGCCAAAGGTCGCCCTCACCGCGGTCATGCGCAAGCTCGTCGTTCTCGCGAACACGCTCCTTCGAGAGGACCGGCCTTGGCAGCCAAATCATCCTTGACTTCCATCACAGATGCTCATCCTCAAACTCTTGCGTAAATCCCTTCTGCTTCGTCATCGAGTTCACCTTTCATCCAAGGAAAACTCTCCACTTTTTCAAAGCAAGTCCCGTTCGGCAATGTTCTGGACGTCGCGCACCTCCCACACCGCGCCGGACCTCCAGTAGCGGATTGTAGGCCGAGCTCTGTACTTTCGTGGGATCGAACGCCATCCCGCGGTGAGCGTCCAGTTCTCGCCCTTGATCGTGAACGATCGCCGAGCCATGCCAGGTCAGCAGCGTCGGCACGACCAGGCCGACGTCCTTGCCACTGCGGGTGGGCGCGAAGCGCAGCACATGCTCGGGACCATCATGGCGGAGGTATTCTCCCCGCCCCATCGGCGCCGAGCAGTCCGGCCCGACGGACTTCACGTATCTCCGCCCAGCGCGCCGAGCCGTAGGTGGTGACCCGCTTGACTTCACGCGCGCGCCAGACCGACATCGTGATCGCCACGATGATCGCCACGATGATCGCGGCGAGTCTCAAGGTCCGTGCTCGCTCCGGCCACACGATCTTGCGCTTTGCTCGCCGTATCGGAAATCTTTTGCCGCACATTATCGACGGCATCGAAGACAGTGTTTGTCGTCGCGGCGGCCTGTGTGCGAATAAATTCGGACACCGACGAAGTCAATTTCGCGACGTCGTCGCGCAGTGCCGCTAGATCGGCGGCGAAATCCTGGGCAGCCTCTTCCACAGGGTTAATGCTCGCCATATCCGTTCTCCGGTTTTGAGGGTAAATCATTTGCGGATACGCTCGGGATGACGCCGTCTGTATTCGAGGGATCCGCGCCGCTCACGGTGGTCGTCTCGTTCGCGGATGCTGAACCCCCTAAATGCAGTTTCACGTGGCGGGTTCCGGAAACGCCCTGCTGCCCGGAACCTGGAAAGCCGAGCACGCGTTTCCCAGAGGAGCGATCAGCAGCGGTGCAAGACACCGTGCGGTTCCTGGTGCGTCCGCTTGGAACCGTGACTCTGGTAAGCACCATGAAAGTCGCCGTGCGGGCACGCCGCCGCCGCTACGATATAAAAAATTATCTCGCCGAGCGCGAGCAAAAATGCGGCGGCTTAGGCTTTTGCAGAACCTTCTTTAGGACGGTGGCTTCACGTTTTGCCGTATCAATACCTCGTCCATGAGCGAGATCAAATCCTCTAGGCAATACGGTTTGCAAAGCCGTGGCAGTCCGGATTCTTCGGGGCCCGAAAGCTCGGCATAACCAGTCGCGAGGATGATTGGCAGGTTCGGACGGATGCCGCGGATTTGATCGGCAAGCTCGCTGCCGGTCATATGGGGCATCGCGTGGTCGGTTATCACGAGGTCGATCGTTGATTCCCCCTGGAGGACATTAAGCGCCTCTGTCCCGGAAGGCGCCACGAGGACTTGATGACCAAGCGACTGCAGCATGGACGCCGTGGTATCCGCAACCATCGGGTCATCGTCGACGAGAAGAACGTTGCATGACCGCCAAGCGACAGTAATATCCAAGGATGCCGGGCGGGGGGGGTCCGCGGCGTCTGGTTCCGCGATGGGAAAATAAAGCTCGACCGTTGTTCCTCCACCAACTTGGCTAGCTAGGCACAAGGCGCCCTGGGATTGCGCGGCAACGCCATAGACCATGGAGAGACCCAATCCCGTGCCCTTTCCCAACTCCTTGGTGGTAAAAAATGGTTCGGAGGCTCGCCGGAGCGTCGCCTCATCCATACCGATTCCCGTGTCCGTTACAGCGATACATACATACTTGCCTGCGTTAAGGCACCGGACGCTGCCGGCCTTTACATTTTCGCGCCGGACAGCAATTTGGAGGCGGCCTCCGTTCGGCATCGCATCGCGTGCGTTCAACGCAACGTTCAGAAGCGCGAGGTCAAGCTGGTTGGCGTCCGTGCGGATCGCCGGAAGGCCGTCCTCCAATTCCACGGCAATCTCGATCGTGGGTCCGAGCGAACGTCGCAACATATCGGTCATGCCATTGATGAGCCTGGGAACATCCACGGCCTCCAGCTTGAGGTCCTGGCGCCTTGCGAAGGCAAGCAGCCTCTCAGTCAGGGTTGTGCCCCGATCCACGGCTTCGGCGGCGCGAGCAAGCCGAGACTTAATATCGACGTCATCGGACAGGCGCCGCGAGAGAATCTCGAGATTTCCCGAAATGACCTGCAGCAAATTATTGAAATCATGCGCGATGCCCCCAGTGAGCTGGCCCAGGCTTTCGAGCTTCTGCAACTGCTGCACCTGGGCCCACGCCGTTTCGCGCTCGCGGGTCCGTTCTTCGACGCGCCGTTCCAGTTCGACATTTGCGCGGGTCAGCTCGACGGTCCTCTCTTCGACGCGGCGCTCCAGCTCCGCATTAAGGAGTTCGAGCTGCCGGGTCTTCCGGAACAAGTCGGCAAATACCCGCACCTTGGCCCGAAGAAGTTCAGGGACGACTGGCACAAGCAGATAGTCGACCGCGCCGTAGCTGTACCCTTTGATACGATCGGGGTCGGTCAGCGCGACGGCGGAGACAAAAATGATTGCGGTCTGCTGAAAGCGAGGATGATCGCGGATCATCCCGGCAAGTTCAAAACCGTCGAGCTCAGGCATGCAGACGTCGCTAAGAACGATAGCGATGTCCTTCTTGAGGAGCTGCTCGAGCGCCTCTCGGGCGGACCCGGCTGTAATCAAATTTTCTCCAAGGTCTTGCAATATCGCCACGTAGCTGAGGAGCTTCGCAGGCTGATCGTCGACAAGCAGAATGTTAATCGGATCCTTGGTCATGATACCGCCGCCTACCGGTGAAGCCATAGCCGTAGTGTCGTCAAGAGCTGTCCGTGTTGACAGACTTGGCCAGGTAATTGGATGCCCCGGCTTCGACGCGGCGTTCCAGTTCGGCGTTTGCACGCGTTAACTCGGCGGTCCTCTCCTCGACGCGGTGCTCCAGCTCCGCATTGAGGAGTTCGAGCTGCCGGGTCTTCCGGAAGAGGTCAGCAAATACCCGTACCTTGGCCAGCAGAAGCTCGGGGACGATTGGCACAGGCAGGTAGTCGACCGCCCCGTAGCTGTACCCTTTGACACGATCGGGGTCGGTCAGCGCGACGGCGGAGACAAAAATGATTGCGGTGTGCTGAAAGCGAGGATGATTGCGGATCATCCGAGCGAGTTCAAAACCGTCGAGCTCAGGCATGCAGACATCGCTGAGAACGATAGCGATGTCCTCCTTGAGCAGATGCTCGAGCGCCTCTCTGGCGGACCCGGCTTTGATCAAGTTTTCTCCGAGCCTTTGCAGTGTCGCCTCGTAGCTGAGGAGCTTCGCAGGCTGATCGTCGACGAGCAGAATGTTAATCGGATCCTTGGTCATGATACCCCCACCTACCGGTGAAGCCATAGCCGTAGAGTCGTCAAAAGCTGTTCCGTGTTGACAGGCTTGGCCAGGTAATCGGATGCGCCGGCTTCGAGACATTTTTCACGGTCGCCCTTCATGGCCTTGGCAGTCAAGGCGACGATTGGCAAGCGGCCAAAAAGCGAATTGCTCCGGATCTGCCGGATTGTCTCATATCCGTCCATCTCTGGCATCATGATATCGGTCAAAACAATCGCCGCGCCCGGGTTTGCATCGAGTAATGCAATCGCCTCGCTGCCGGTTGTGGCTGTCAGCACGTGCATTGCGCGGCGTTCGAGAACGCTGCTTAGAGCAAAGATATTGCGCGCGTCGTCATCGACAAGAAGAACGGTTTTTCCGGCCAAGCCTTCATCCGAGCCGTGCAACCGCTCAAGCATGCGCTGTTTGTCCGCTGGAAGTCTGGTCACGTCCCGGTGGAGGAAAAGCGCGGTTTCATCGAGCAACCGTTCGGGCGATTCAACGCCTTTTACGACCACGCTACGCGCCATTGTGCGCAACTTTGCGTCCTCTTCCGGCGACAGTGCGCGTCCCGTGAATACAACGACCGGAATATCGCGCAACGCCGCATCGTTTGCGATCTGTTCCAAAAACTCGAATCCGGACATGTCGGGGAGCCGCAGGTCGAGGACGATGCAGTCCACAGTTTGCTCGCGAAGGATCGCAAAAGCGCTGGCACCTGTCTCGGCCGCGATGATGTCGAGGTCATCGTCGCCGAGCAGCTGCGCAATGCTCAGTCTTTCCGAGGCATTGTCCTCAAGGATCAACAGGCGCTTGCGCCGGGTGCTGATGAATTCCTTGATCCTCGTCAGGGCCGACGTCAAGCCCGCCTTGCTTGCAGGCTTGGTGACAAAGGAAAAGGCTCCCCTGGCCAGGCCGTGTCGGACCCCGTCGTCAGCGGTCAGGATTTGAACCGGAATGTGCCTTGTCGACGGATTCCGCTTTAGCTGACTGAGCACGCTCCAACCGAGCATGTCGGGAAGGAACACGTCGAGCGATATGGCGCTCAGCCGGTAGTCGCGGGCGAGCGCGAGCGCGCCGGCTCCATGATCCGCTACGAGAACCTTGAACTGTACGCGGTGCGCCAAATCGGCCAGATAATTCGCATAGGATGGGTCATCATCAACAATCAGCAAGATTGCGTCATCGGGTTGAAGGTTAGCGCGGTCGTCCAGAATCTGCGCCTGCGGGCGCTCCGCCGTGGGAATGCTCCGCATTGGGGCAGCCAACGGTACCGTTCGCTGCGTTGCTGGGTAACCAGCATATTCCAGCGGCAAATAGAGCGTGAAGACGCTGCCTTGTCCGGGGGTGCTCTGAAGTTGAATTTCGCCGCCGAGGAGCGTTGCCAGCTCACGGCTGATCGCGAGACCCAAACCGGTCCCGCCGTATTTCCGGCTAGTGCTGGCATCGGCCTGTTGAAATGCCTCGAAAATGCTTTTTTGCTTCTCGGGCAGGATACCGATTCCGGTGTCGGAAACCTCGAACGCTACGACCGAACGCGCCTGATCCAAGGCCGGGTGGCCGGCGCTCCAGCCGCCGCGCGCCGCCGAAATTGCGAGGCATACGCCGCCTTTTTCCGTGAACTTGAAGGCATTTGACAGAAGATTCTTCAGCACCTGCTGGAGGCGTTTGGAATCGGTTACGATGCCGCGCTCGAGCGAGGGATCCATCACGACATCGAAGGAGAGGTTCCGGCTTTCCGCTTCGTGGCGGAAAATGCGGACCACCCTGTCATTGAGGTCGGTGAACAAGACATTCTCCGCGTCAACCGACATCATTCCGGATTCGACTTTCGAAAGGTCCAGGATGTCACTGATGAGATTCAAAAGATCCGTTCCCGCGCTATGGACGGTGCGTGCGAATTCCACCTGCTTTGCGGTCAGGTTGCCGTCGGGATTGTCACTGAGCTGCTGACCAAGAATTAGAATGCTATTTAGCGGAGTCCGCAGTTCGTGCGACATGTTGGCCAAAAAGTCGGATTTATATTTCGATGCCAGCGCCAATTCAGTCGCCTTCTCTTCGAGCGCGCCGCGGGCCTGCTCGATCTCCTGGTTCTTACGTTCGACTTCCACATTGCGTTCGGCGAGCTGCTGAGCCTTCTGTTCAAGCTCTTCGTTCGTCTGCTGAAGTTCCTTTTGTCTTGTCTGCAACTCGGCGGCTAGCTCTTGCGATTGCTTCAGCAGGCCCTCCGTTTGCATCGTGGCCTCGATGCTGTTCAGCACTATGCCGATACGGGCCGTGAGTTGATCGAGGAAGGACACTTGCAGGTCCGTGAATGCGTTAATTGATCCAATTTCGATCACCGCCTTGACCTGCTCCTCGAACAGCACGGGAAGCACAATGACGTTCTTCGGCGTCGCCTTGAAAAGGCCGGAGCGGATCGGCACGACATTCGACGGCATGTCGGTGATCAGCAGCCGTTTTGCATCCGCGGCGCATTGTCCGATTAGACCTTCGCCAATTCGGATGCGCTCCGAGTGACCCTCGGCACCGGCATCGGCGTAGGCGGAAAGCAGTTTAAGACACGGCCCCTGTTCGGCATCCAAAAGGTAGATGACCTCGTTTTGGGCGTTAATCAGCGATGCGAGCTCGGTCAGCAGCATGCGACCCACGGTGGCGAGATCGCGCTGGCCTTGCAGCATATTGGTAAACCGCGCGAGGTTTGTCTTGAGCCAATCTTGCTCGGTATTTTGGTCCGTCGTCAGCCGCAGGTTGCCGATCATCGTGTTGATGTGGTCCTTGAGCTCCGCTACTTCGCCGCGCGCGTTAACCTGAATGGACCGGGTCAGATCGCCTTTGGTGACCGCTGTTGCAACTTCGGCGATCGCTCGCACCTGCGTCGTGAGATTCGCCGCGAGCAGATTCACATTGCCGGTCAAATCCTTCCATGTGCCAGCCGCGCCTGGCACATTCGCTTGGCCGCCGAGACGCCCTTCCACGCCGACTTCCCGGGCGACCGTGGTGACTTGTTCCGCGAAAGTGGCGAGCGTGCCGGTCATGTTGTTGATCGTCTCGGCGAGGGCGGCCACCTCGCCTTTGGATATGACCGTGAGGTTTTGTTTGAGATCGCCCGTGGCGACCGCGGTCACGACCTTGACGATGCCGCGGACCTGCTCGGTCAGATTCGCCGCCATGATATTCACGGTGTCGGTCAAATCTTTCCACGTTCCGGCGACACCGGGCACCGTCGCCTGACCGCCGAGTCGCCCGTCGGTACCCACCTCACGCGCGACGCGCGTGACCTCGCCCGCGAAGGCGTTAAGCTGATCCACCATCGTGTTGATGGTGTTTTTCAATTCGAGAATCTCCCCTTTGACATCGACGGTAATCTTGCGCGAAAGGTCGCCGCGCGCGACCGCCGTCGTAACCTCCGCTATGTTGCGGACCTGCATCGTCAAATTGGCCGCGAGAAGGTTGACGTTGTCGGTCAAGTCCTTCCAGGTTCCGTCCACGCCAGGCACAACGGCCTGGCCGCCAAGGCGGCCATCGGTGCCAACCTCGCGAGCGACCCGCGTCACCTCGGCGGCAAAGGAACGCAGCTGCTCGACCATGGTGTTGATGGTTTCCTTGAGTTGGAGAATTTCGCCGCGGACGTCGACCGTGATCTTCTTCGAGAGGTCGCCGTTTGCGATCGCCGTGGCGACTTCGGCGATGTTGCGGACTTGCCCGGTCAGGTTGCTAGCCATGAAGTTGACGTTATCGGTCAGGTCCTTCCAGGTTCCCGCGACGCCTGGAACGGTCGCCTGGCCGCCGAGCTTGCCCTCCGTGCCGACCTCCCGGGAGACGCGCGTTACCTCACCGGCGAAGGCATTCAGCTGATCGACCATTGTGTTGATGGTGTTTTTAAGCTCCAGGATTTCACCTTTCACATCGACGGTGATCTTGCGTGAAAGATCGCCGCGGGCGACCGCCGTGGTCACCTCGGCGATGTTGCGGACCTGCCCGGTCAGGTTGCTCGCCATGAAATTGACGTTGTCGGTCAAGTCCTTCCATGTGCCGGCGACGCCCGGCACATTAGCCTGGCCGCCGAGTCGCCCGTCGGTTCCCACCTCGCGCGCTACGCGGGTCACCTCGCCGGCGAAGCGATTGAGCTGATCGACCATCGTGTTCAGCGTTTCCTTCAACTGAAGGATCTCGCCACGCACGTCGACGGTGATCTTGCGGGAAAGATCGCCATTTGCGATGGCGGTCGCGACTTCCGCTATGTTACGGACCTGGCCTGTCAGATTCCCGGCCATGGAATTCACGCTGTCGGTCAAGTCTTTCCAGGTGCCAGCCACGCCCAGCACTTGCGCCTGACCGCCGAGCCGGCCTTCGGTTCCGACCTCGCGCGCCACGCGCGTAACCTCGCCGGCGAACGCGTTCAATTGATCGACCATCGTATTGATGGTCTCTTTCAGTTGTGAAATTTCCCCGCTGACATTCACCGTGATTTTCTTGGAAAGATCGCCGCGAGCCACCGCGGTGGCGACTTCGGCGATATTCCGTACTTGTCCGGTGAGATTGCTCGCCATCGAGTTCACGCTGTCGGTCAAGTCTTTCCAGGTCCCGGCGACACCCTTCACTTCCGCCTGCCCGCCGAGTTTGCCCTCGGTTCCGACCTCGCGCGCAACGCGGGTAACTTCTCCAGCAAAGGCGTTCAGTTGGTCCACCATCGTGTTGATAGTGTCCTTGAGCTGCAGAATTTCGCCGCTGACATTGACGGTGATTTTTTTGGAAAGGTCGCCGCTGGCGATCGCGGTAGAAACCTCGGCGATATTTCGCACTTGCGCCGTCAAATTGCTGGCCATCGAATTGACGCCCTCGGTCAAATCCTTCCAGGTGCCGGCGACGCCGAGCACGTTGGCCTGGCCGCCGAGGTGCCCATCGGTGCCCACCTCGCGGGCGACACGGGTAACCTCGCTCGCGAACGCGTTTAGTTGATCGACCATGGTGTTGATGGTGTCTTTGAGCTGAAGGATCTCGCCGCTCACCGAGACGGTGATCTTCTTTGAGAGATCACCGCGCGCGATTGCCGTCGCGACCTCGGCAATGTTGCGCACCTGGCCGGTCAGGTTGCCGGCCATGGAGTTCACGCTGTCGGTCAGATCCTTCCAGGTGCCTGCTACCCCCGGCACCTGCGCCTGGCCCCCGAGCCGCCCCTCCGTGCCGACCTCGCGAGCGACCCGCGTCACTTCGGAGGCGAAGCCGTTGAGCTGGTCGACCATCGTGTTGATCGTATCCTTGAGTTCCAAGATCTCGCCGCGGACATCGACTGTAATCTTACGGGAAAGATCCCCGCGGGCGACCGCCGTTGTCACCTGTGCGATATTGCGGACCTGGTCGGTAAGGTTGCCGCACATCGCATTGACCGAGTCGGTCAGGTCCTTCCAAGTCCCGGCGACGCCCGGCACGAGAGCTTGGCCGCCGAGCTTGCCTTCCGTGCCCACCTCGCGCGCGACGCGCGTCACCTCCGAGGCGAACGAACGGAGCTGATCCACCATGGTATTGATGGCTTCCTTCAGCAGCAAAATCTCGCCGCGCACGTCGACGGTGATCTTTTTCGATAGGTCGCCATTGGCGACGGCGATCGTGACTTCGGCGATATTGCGAACTTGTCCGGTCAGATTGTTCGCCATCGAATTGACGCTCTCGGTCAGATCTTTCCAAACGCCGGTGACCTCCCGCACTTGGGCCTGTCCGCCAAGCTTGCCATCGGAGCCGACTTCGCGGGCCACGCGCGTCACTTCCGACGTGAACACGGCGAGTTGTTTGATCATGGTGTTGACGATCGTCGCCGAACGCAGGAACTCGCCTTTCAGTGGCCGGCCATAGACCTCAAGTGGAACGGTATGCAAAAGATCCCCGCGCGCGACGGCCGCGATCGCGCGGGTCAACGTGTTTGTCGGCCACAGGAGGTCGTCGACCAGGGCGTTGATGGACGCCTCCATGTCACCCCAGGCGCCAACGGATAGCGGAAACTTAGCGCGTTTGCGGGTGTTGCCGTCGCGGCCAACCACTTGGCCGATCGTTTCGAGTTGCCGGGCCATGTGCTCATTCGCCGTGACGATCTCGTTAAAGACATCCGCGATTTTTCCGGCAATACCGGCTTGGTCACGCGGCAGACGGACGGAGAAATTTCCAATTCGTACGCCCTGCAAAGCATCCAGTAGCACCTGCATGTCCAAGGAACATTCCTCTGGAGCACCACTGATTCGGCCAGACACGGCTGGTTTCCGGCTTCGTGGGGAGAGGGCCGCGATAGGGCGTTCGGAAACGGGCTGCGCCTTGGCTTTAGCAGTTCGCGACATTGGTAATCCTCCGCTGCGGTCGGTTCAGTTCTTGGAGATTTAATCCGATTCCAGATCTATTCTTTTCGGCCAACTCCGGGAAAGGTGGCGCTACCGAATTCGTTGCACCCAAGACTCGCTCGGTATCCGAGACGGCTCGTCATGGCAGCCGATATGTCCCGTTGGGCCCGGCCATTTGCGGGGTTGCCTGGCGTGCTGGGGCAGGGGTCGCGTCCGTAAGTCCAAGCGGTCCTTTCCGTCCTCTTGCATCAAAACTTTCGCGGGGCGGCCGGCTTTGCCATCCTTTCCGGCAAAATCGATCGCGGCGCCGATCGCGCGAACACGGCTGGAAAACGGGCCAAGGGTCCGGTTGCGGCTCCTGATGGCCCACGCGCCGCCACGCTGGATAACGAGACAACATGAGGGAGTCATTGGCTGTTCTCCTCAAGAGCAATTAACGTCGCCGTGGCCGTCTGGTTCGACCGGCCGCAAAAAATCGCCTCGGTCCCCCGAAAACTAAGATTGTGGTCTATACCACATTGTGCCAAAATGGCTCCATCAGGCTCCGGGAATCGAGGACCGAATGGGCGACGTTAGATCGCTTCCCCCGCACTGCTTGGAGGAGCAGGTGCGATGAGCAACTTCCTGGAACAAAAAAGCGAACCGCTTGATTTGGAAAGCGTCAATGCGATCATCCGGGAAGGACGGTCGCGCGAATTGCTGCAAACGCTACCGGCGGCGATCTACACGACCGATGCGGAAGGCCGCATCACATTCTTCAATGACGCCGCGGCCGAGCTTTGGGGCCGGAAGCCAGAGTTCGGCACGAACGATTGGTGTGGCTCCTGGCGCCTCTACTGGCCCGAAGGGCGGCCGATGCGTTACGATCAGAGCCCGATGGCCGTTGCCTTGAAGGAAAATCGCGCGATCAGGGGAACCGAAGCCGTAGCAGAGCGCCCCGACGGCACTCGTATTCCCTTCCTTGCCTATCCGACGCCGTTGCGGGACGAATCGGGCGCAGTGACCGGGGCGATCAACACCTTGGTCGATATCACCGAAAGCAAGCATGCGGAGCGGGTTTCGCAGCGCTTAGGGTCCATTGTCGAGTTCTCCCGAGATGCGATCGTGGGCCTCGACCTCAAGGGCATCATAACAACCTGGAATCAGGGAGCGGAACGGCTATTTGGCTATACGGAGAAAGAGGCCATCGGCAACCCGGTCACGTTCCTGTCTCCACCGGACCGCTCTGACGAGGCAGCCGGGATTCTTGGGCGCATTGGGCGCGGAGAGCACCTCGACCATTGCGAAACGGTCCGCCAGCGCAAGGATGGAAGTCTGGTCGACGTTTCTCTCACCGTGTCGCCGATGCAGGATGCTAACGGCACGCTCGCCGGCGCGTGGGGGATCGCCGAGGACATCACGGCAGAAGTGCAATCCCGTGCGGCGATTGCGGAGTCCGAGGAGCGCTATCGCACGTTGTTCGCTTCAGCGCCTATAGCCATATTCGTCTGCGACCGGAAGGCGGTGATTCAACACTACAACCATCGCGCCGTGGAACTTTGGGGCAGGGAGCCAGTGTGCGGGGTCGAGCAACATTGTGGCTCGGTCAAGCTGTGGCTTCCGAACGGCACGCTGTTGCCGCACGCACTAAGTCCGATGGTGGAAGTGTTGCGCACCGGTATCCCCGCGCGCAACGTGGAGGTGTTCATCGAGCGACCCGACGGCTCGCGCCTGCCCGTGCTGGTAAATTTTGCCCCGCTGAAGAACACAGAGGGAGAAGTTATCGGCGCTATTACTTCGTTCGTGGACATTACCGATCGTAAGCAGACGGAGAGGGCCAGGCGCGATGCCGAGGAGCAGTTCCAAGTTCTCGCCGACAACATTCCGGCCCTGTGCTGGATGGCCGATGCCAGCGGCTGGATCCATTGGTATAACCGCCGTTGGTACGAGTATACCGGTACGACGCCCGAATCTCAGGAAGGCTGGGGGTGGGAGTCCGTCCATGACCCCAAGGAGCTGCCCGGCGTCTTGGAACGCTATAAAGCGTCTGTCGCCAGCGGGGAGCCATTCGAGATGGTATTCCCGCTGAAAGGAGCGGATGGCGCGTTCCGTCCGTTCCTGACCCGCATCGTGCCGCACCGGGATGCGGACGGGTGCATCGTCCGCTGGTTCGGCACCAACACCGATATCAGCGCCGAGCGCGAGGCCGCAGCGCGGCAGCAACTACTCGTGGACGAGCTGAACCATCGGGTGAAAAACACCTTGGCGACAGTTCAATCGATCGCCGCGCAATTGCTGAAGCGGACTTCGGATGTTGAACTCCGAGAAACCTTCGACGGCCGGCTTGTCGCTCTGTCGCGGACGCACGACCTTCTGGTGCGCGACAGTTGGGAGGCCGCGCCATTGCGCGACCTGCTGCTTCAGGAATTCGAACCTTACCGATCCGAGGAGGGCACACGCTTCGTGGTCGAGGGTCCTGACCTTCGGCTCAATCCAAAGGCGGCTCTCACGCTTGGAATGGCCTTCCACGAGCTCACCACGAACGCGGCGAAGTATGGAGCCCTATCAAAGCCGGCCGGACAAGTTCGCGTTACATGGGACGTTCCGAGAGCCTCCGAGCACCGCGCGCTCCGGTTGAAATGGGTGGAAACTGGCGGGCCGCCCGTGAAAAAGCGGGAGCACAAAGGGTTCGGATCGACGCTGATCGAGCGCGGTTTGTCGCTTGAGTTGGAAGGCGAGGTCCGGGTCGATTTCGATCCACGCGGCTTGATCTGTACGATGGAAATACCGCTCGCCGCCGCGGGGGGCGAGGAAAATAAATGATGCCCGGTAGCGAACAACTAGGCCGCCGCGCTTCCGGACTGCGCGTTCTGGTGGTCGAGGACGAGAACCTGGTCGCGCTTCTGCTGGAGGACATGCTCGCCGAGCTCGGCCACACGGTTGTCGGGCCGGTGGCTCGCCTCGACAAGGCGCTGGAAACGGCCCAGCGGGAAATGTTCGACGTCGCTATTCTCGACGTCCATATCAACGGCGAGGAGGCTTATCCGATCGCCGAAGCGCTCGCTGCTCGCGGCATCCCTTTTGTCTTTTCAACCGGCTACGGCAAGAAGAGCCTGCGCGCGCCGTATAGCGATCGCCCGGCTTTGCAGAAGCCGTTCCAGCGGCACGAACTGCAAAAGCTGTTCGCGGAGCTGTCCCCCTAAGTTGCGGGGGGCGGGCCGGCCATAGAGCTGACCTCGCCTGCGGGGACAATACCGGCGCCGAAGCAAAGCTCAATCACAACGCCACAGCCTGCTCTACCTTCAAACGTTGACCGGGACGATAAACCGTCGCGCGATCAAAGCGGCTGCCAACATCCGTAAAAACTTCTTCGCCCGGGAACCAAGTTCCAGCCCGGGCGTTTGCCAGCCGCGAAAATAGCTCAACATGAGGCTTGAAGGAGAAAAGCAATGGGACTAGGACGCGGCGCACTGCTTTGGCTGCTGGGTATACCTCTGCCAATTATAATTTTGCTGATTCTTTTTTATCGGTAACACACGTGGCCGAAGTGGCTAGGCCGCTTCGGCCATATCCTTGCCGATTTGGGATCAAACTGACGAAGATACGGGTGGGCATCGCCTTACCGGATAGCGCCGAACAATTGGCCCCAAAAGCCGGATGGACGAAGCCTGCCCGACCGTGGTGTTAGATCGCCCCGGTATAACATCGGTCGATTGCTTCCTTCACCCGCACCCGACTCTCGCCGGCGTTTAGAGCCGCGTTATCTTCGATCACGGCAACCTCGCTGGCGAGCTCTGGATCGTTGATCGACTGCGCTAGCCACCGCGAATAGTCGCCGGCACCCATGCTGCCAAGTGGCGTCGTCGACCCCTTAGCACCCGGGATTTTGTGGGACCCTCTGTTTCGTCTGGTTCTCTCAACGCCATCCGTCCCTCAGATCTAGAACGAACGAATGACAAAGCGAGAAGTTCAAGGACGCTGCCGCTCACAGCTCACCGCCTTTGCGGGCAGCAGGGTGGGACTTGCCCCGTGCGGACCCAGATTTTTTGCCGCCACCATCGTCCTTATTAGCAGTCTCCCAGGCCCACCGTTCGGCTTCTGCTTGCGAAACTCCTCGGCTTTCGTAACTCTCAGCGATTGGAAACCGCATTGAAAAACGTTTTGGCCTCACGCAAGAATTCCGGAACTTGTAGACGTTAGCGCGGTTCTGCATTTTTCCAGTTGGAGGACACTCATGAAAAAACTCGCTGTTATCGCCACATCCTTGCTCTTGGCGTCTCCCGTGCTCGCGCAGTCGGTTGGGGAAAAGTCGGGCGTCAATTCCGCTCTGGGCGTGAGCTCCTCAACGGCCGATTTCGTGAAGGAAGCCGCAATTAGCGACATGTTCGAAATCCAGTCGAGCCAGCTCGCGGCTCAGCGGGCGAATGAGCCGACCAAAGCCTTTGCCTCGCAGATGATTACGGACCATCAGAAGACCTCGAACGAATTGAAGTCGATGGTTCAAAGCGGAAACGCGGAAGCGAGCGTTCCGTCGAACCTTGACAGCTCCCACCAGAAAATGCTGGACAAGCTCAAGGGCCTGAACGGTGCCGACTTCACGAAGCAATATGATAAGGACCAGGTCAGCGCTCATAAGGACGCCGTGTCCTTGTTTAGGCGGTATGCAAAAGGCGGGGACGATGCCGTGCTGAAAGACTGGGCCGGGAAGACATTGCCTGACTTGGAGCGCCACCTCGAAATGGCTCAGAACCTAGAAAAGTAAACGCCAGCGGAGCCGTCCTCGTCGCTTCACGCTTCGCGTGGACGGCTGTCATTCCAAAGGTCTCGACGCGTTGCGGCTCGCCATTAAGTATCCTCAGACGTTTAGTGGGACACTTACGGGAACCAAAGCAGCAAACACTCGTTTCTAGCACATCTCCGCCCGTTAGGTCTGGGCACAGATTGTGAAGGGAGCAATGCTATGCATGTGATCAACGATGAGATGAAGCGTTGCATCGCCGAATGTCTGCACTGTTATCAAATGTGCCTGTCGTCGGCGATGGGACACTGTTTGGAGATTGGCGGTCAACATACCGAACCCCAGCACTTCAGCTTGATGATGGCTTGCGCCGAGATTTGTCGGACGTCCGCGCATTTCATGCTGCTCGGCTCGGAATTACACAAACTCACCTGTCGCGAATGCGCGGAGATCTGCGAACGATGCGCCGCGGATTGTGAGCGGGTAGGTGAAATGCGGGAATGCGTGGATGCTTGCCGTCGCTGCGCCGAAAGTTGCCAAAAGATGGCTGCCTGAAAGGGGCATCGACACCGCGCCGGTAGACGCGATTTATGCCGGCGGGAACTTTTTGGGCCGCGTGGGCTTCTAAGCACGTCGGGACGCTTTGCAGCCCGCCGGGAAGAACCCCCGCCGGTACAGCGCCGCCGGGGGTGGCTCAAAAAGAGGAACTAACCATGGACAATCATGAGGTGATCGCGACGTTAAACGATTTACTTGAAATAAGCCGCGATGGGGAACAAGGTTTCCACACGTGTGCCGAAGGCGTTGAGAGCCCTAATCTCAAGGCGCTGTTCGCGGCGGCGGCGCGGCGTTGCGCCGAGGGCGCAGCAGAACTGGACGCCAAGGTTCGCAGTCTAGGCGGCGAGCCCGCACAGGGCGGCTCCATAAGCGGCTCGATGCATCGCGCCTGGACCAACATAAAGGCCACCATCACTGGCATGAGCGAACACGCGGTGCTCGCCGAGTGTGAGCGTGGCGAAGATGCCGCCAAGGCTGCTTATGAAGCCGCGCTCCAGAAGAGTTTGCCGACCGACGTAAGAACGCTCGTCGAGAGGCAATATCAAGGCGTCAAGGCAAATCACGATCGAGTCCGCAATCTACGCAACGCCGCAGCTTGACGTTCGGGCAGGTCCCGGGACCCGGGACCTGCCGTGGTCCGGCTGTTGAAACCAGCGAACGATGGGCGAGACTCTTGTGAATGTGACAGCCAAAGCTTTCATCGCGGGATCGATGGCATTGCTTCTGGCCGCCTGCGGGGACAGCGCCAAATTGCCGGAGGAGGCAACTTTCGGTCCAAATCCCACGCTGCCCGAGCCGACTGAAACGATCATTCCCACCATCAATATCGCCCCAGCGAAGGGTTGGCCGCAAGGCGCGAACCCCGCGCCCTCGGCCGGTCTTTCGATCCAAGCCTTCGCGGTTGGCCTCGACCATCCGCGTTGGCTTTACGTTCTTCCCAACGGTGACGTTCTCGTCGCCGAAACCAATGCTCCGTCGCGACCGGAGGACGAACGCGGCGTCAAGGGCTGGATTTCTCGAATAGAGCAGGACCGGGCAGGTGCGAGCGTTCAGAGCGCCAACCGTATAACATTATTGCGCGACGCCGACGGCGACGGTGTCGCGAGGATGCGAACGGTTTTTCTTCAAGGGTTGAATTCACCGTTCGGCATGGCGCTCGTGGGCCATGACCTTTATGTCGCCAACACAGATGCGATCATGCGCTTCACCTATAGGGATGGCGAAACGCATATAATTGGCCTTGGCGACAAAGTCGCCGATCTGCCCGCCGGCCTGATCAATCATCATTGGACCAAGAACCTCATCGCGAACCATGACGGGTCGCGTCTCTATGTGACAGTGGGTTCGAACAGCAACGCCGCCGAAAACGGTTTGGACAAAGAGGAGCGTCGCGCTGCAATTCTCGAGGTCGATCCGGCGACCGGCCAAACGCGGGTGTTCGCGTCAGGCTTGCGCAATCCGAACGGACTGGCGTGGGAACCCGATACCGGCGTGCTTTGGACGGTTGTCAATGAGCGCGACGAACTTGGCAGCGATCTCGTGCCCGACTACCTCACTTCGGTAAAGGAGGGCGGGTTTTATGGCTGGCCCTTCAGCTATTATGGTGAGCACGTGGATCCTCGGGTCACCCCGCGGAGGCCAGACTTGGTGGCCAAAGCGATCAAACCCGATTACGCCCTTGGCAACCATACGGCTTCGCTTGGACTCGCATTCTCTACCGGCGCTTTTTTGCCGGAGCGATACAGACATGGCGCCTTCATCGGCCAACACGGGTCATGGAACCGCATACCTCGTAGTGGATATAAAGTGATCTTTGTGCCGTTCTCGGATGGACGTCCTTCGGGACTGCCGGTGGATGTTCTCACCGGCTTTGTAAGTGTGGACGGCGAGGCACTTGGCCGTCCGGTAGGGGTCGCCATCGATCGTACCGGAGCGCTCCTGGTTGCCGATGATGTCGGCAACCGCGTATGGCGAGTCGGACCCGCGGCTCAAAAGGCGGCAACGCAACACTGAAAGTGGCCAATTGACTTGGCTGGAGTCTCGCCGCATGCGGGATCGAGGTGGCGCCGCAAGAAACGGGAGCGCCGGGCGGTTGCGAAAGAAGGCTCCCTCAGCGCGCAGGTCGGAAAACCAACGCATGCCTTGCGCGACCCACGTCGAAGAGAGCAGCAATCAACCTCGGAGACCCTGATGCCCGACTCATTGTCACCCGATCTCCTCCGGAAAATGCACGCCTATTGGCGCGCGGCGAATTACCTCTCGGTCGGGCAGATCTATCTGCAAGACAATCCCTTGCTCGAATCCCCGCTTAGGCTCGAACACATCAAACCCCGTTTGCTCGGGCATTGGGGCACGACACCGGGATTAAACTTTCTCTACGTCCACCTTAACCGGCTGATTAAAGAGAACGATTTGAACATGATGTACGTCATTGGTCCGGGTCATGGTGGCCCAGGCCTAGTGGCGCAGACCTATCTGGAGGGGTCGTACACGGAGCACTATCCGGCGATTGAGCGCAGCCGGAACGGACTGCATCGGCTGTTTCGCCAGTTCTCCTGGCCTTACGGAATTCCCAGTCACGTATCGCCGGAAACTCCCGGCTCTATTCACGAAGGCGGAGAACTGGGCTATTCATTGAGCCACGCCTATGGCGCCGCCTTCGACAATCCGGATCTGATCGTCGCCTGCATCATCGGCGACGGCGAAGCGGAAACCGGCGCGCTGGCCACCAGTTGGCACTCCAACAAATTTCTGAACCCCGCGCGCGATGGCGCGGTTCTTCCGATCCTTCATCTCAACGGTTTTAAGATCGCCAATCCGACGGTGCTGGCTCGCATCAGCCGCCAGGAGCTGACCGAGCTAATGCGCGGCTATGGATACGATCCGCATTTCGTCGAGGGCGACGATCCGGAGGTCGTGCATCAATGTCTATCCGGTACGCTCGATGCGATTCTGGCGCAGATTCGCCGGATTCAGAACGCCGCGCGGTCTCGCGGTGAGACGGCAACCCCCGAGCGCCAGCGCTGGCCCATGATCGTCTTCCACACGCCCAAGGGTTGGACAGGACCGAAATTCGTCGATGGCAAGCCGGTCGAGGGTACCTGGCGCGCGCATCAAGTCCCGATCGCGGATTTCAAGGACCCCGAACATCTAAAGCAACTCGAAGGTTGGATGAAGAGCTATCGGCCGCACGAATTGTTCGACGAACACGGCAAGTTCCGCGACGAGTTCGCTGCGCTCGCGCCGACGGGTCATCGCCGCATGGGCTCCAATCCGCACGCCAATGGCGGTGGATTGTTACAGCCTCTATCGATGCCCCACTTCCATGATTACGCCGTGGCCGTAGTTAAGCCCGGCGGCGTCAAGGCGCAAGCGACGCGGGTTCTCGGAAAATTTCTGCGCGACGTGATGAAGCTCAATCTCGACAAACATAATTTCCGGCTCTTTGGCCCGGACGAGACCGCGTCGAACAGATTGGAGGCCGTCTACGAAGTCTCCGGCAAGGAATGGATGGCTGATATTGAAGAGGTCGACATTAATCTCAGCGTCAAAGGCCGCGTCATGGAGGTGCTGAGCGAGCATCTGTGCGAAGGCTGGCTCGAAGGGTACCTGCTCACGGGACGCCATGGCCTGTTCTCCTGCTACGAGGCCTTCATCCACATCATCGATTCGATGCTCAATCAGCATGCAAAGTGGCTAAAGGTTAGCAGGAAGATCCCCTGGCGGAAGCCGATCGCTTCGCTGAATTACCTCCTCACGTCGCATGTCTGGCGACAGGATCACAATGGGTTTTCCCACCAGGATCCCGGCTTTATTGATCATGTCGCGAATAAGAAATCCGATATCGTGCGCATCTATCTGCCGCCCGATGCAAACTGCCTCCTGTCGGTAGCCGATCACTGTTTGCGGAGCCGCAGCTACATCAACGTGATCATCGCCGGCAAACAGCCGGAGTGGCAGTGGCTCGACATTGATTCGGCCGTTCGCCACTGCACCGTCGGCGCGGGTATTTGGCGATGGGCCAGCAACGATGTCGGTGATCCCGAGGTGGTCATGGCCTGTGCCGGAGATGTGCCGACCCTTGAGACGCTCGCTGCCGTGACCCTCTTGCGCGGGTATGTCCCCGACATCCGCATCCGTGTCGTCAATGTGGTGGATTTGATGGTATTGCAGCCTCAGTCCGAGCATCCCCATGGTCTGGAAGATCAGGATTTTGACGAACTGTTCACGACAGACAAGCCGGTGATCTTCGCTTTTCATGGCTATCCCGCGATGATTCACAAGCTGACCTACCGGCGGCACAATCATGACAATATTCATGTGCG
>JALZAY010000002.1:907-60356 GCA_030948025.1 Pseudomonadota bacterium | reverse complement strand
ATGCGGTCGCTCTCGCGGACCGGCTCGCGGCGGTGCGAGGCGTCGAGGTTCTGAACGAGACATTTTTCAACGAATTCACGATCAAGATTCCTGGCGATGCCGCGCGGACGGTCGAGCGGATGGCGGAGAAAGGCGTGCTCGGAGGGGTCCCGGTCTCGCGGCTTTTGCCGGACAAGGGATTGGACGATCTCATTCTCGCTGCCTCCACGGAAGTCAACACGGAGGCCGATCGCGCGGCCTTCGTGGAAGCCTTGCAAGGAGCCCTGTCATGCTGATGCGGCAAGGTCGCGCAATAGAGGCGGCGCCAGAGGCGAAAACCTTCACCGGCAATCGCGGCCTCGAAATCGAGGAAGGGCTCATCTTTGAAACCGGCCGTCCCGAGAATACCGGCGTCGATCTCGACGAGCCCTTGCCATTTAAACATCGGCTCGGCTCGCTCGAACGGCAAGAACCGGCTCGCCTTCCGGGCTTGAGCGAGCCGGAGACAATGCGTCATTACGTGCGGCTGTCGCGGCTGAATTACGCCATCGATGCCGGGATTTATCCGCTTGGCTCCTGCACGATGAAGCATAATCCCCGCCTCAACGAGGCGATGGCGCGCCTGCCCGGCTTTGCCGATATTCATCCCTTGCAACCCCAATCTTCCGTGCAGGGCGCGCTTGAACTTATCGCCGAACTCGCCCGCTGGCTGATGGTCATGACCGGGATGGACGCCGTCGCCATGTCGCCGAGGGCGGGCGCGCATGGCGAGGCCTGCGGCATGATGGCGATCAAGGCCGCGATCGCGGCGAAGGGAGAGGATGAAGCCCGCAAAATCGTTCTCGTGCCGGAGTCGGCGCATGGCACCAATCCGGCCTCGGCGGCCGGCACCGGATTCGAGGTGCGTCCGCTTCCGGCGCGCGCCGACGGCACCCTCGATCCGGCCGAGGTCAAAAGCCGGCTCGGGCCAGGTGTCGCCGCGATCATGCTGACCAATCCCAACACCTGCGGACTGTTCGAGATGGATGCCGTCGAAATTGCCGCTTTGGTGCATGAGGCCGGGGCCTATTTCTATTGCGACGGGGCGAATTTCAACGCGATCATGGGCAAGACGCGTCCGGGCGATCTCGGCGTCGATGCGATGCATATCAATCTCCATAAGACTTTCTCGACTCCGCATGGCGGCGGCGGGCCCGGCGCTGGCCCGGTCGTCCTGTCATCGCTGCTTGCGCCTTTCGCGCCGGTGCCTTTCCTGCGCGGGGGGGCGGGCGGCTTTCGTCTCGTCGAGCATCTTGGCGAGGCGCCCGGCGCATTTGGCCGGATCGCGGCCTTCCATGGCCAGATGGGCATGTTCGTGCGCGCCTTTGCCTATATGCTGTCGCATGGCGCCGATGGCTTGCGGCAGGCCGCCGAGGACGCCGTGCTGAATGCGAATTATATCCGCGCGAGCCTCAAGGATCTCATGTCGGGACCGTTCGGCGACAGTCCCTGCATGCACGAGGTTTTGTTCGACGAGGCATGGCTGAAGCCCACTGGCCTCACAACGCTCGATTTCGCCAAGGCGATGATCGACGAAGGCTTTCACCCGATGACGATTTATTTCCCCCTCGTGGCGCATGGCGCGATGCTGATCGAGCCGACCGAATCGGAATCGAAAGCCTCGCTCGATCTTTTCATTGCGGCCTTGCGCGATCTCGCGCTGGCCGCAAAGCGCGGGGACACTGGGCGCTTTGCCGGCGCGCCTCATTATGCGCCCCGCCGCCGCCTCGACGAGACCCGCGCGGCGCGAAACCCCATTCTGAAATGGACGAAGCCAGGGGCGTGAAGGGCGGGATTTTGCGAATATTTACCTTGGGAACATTCACATAAAGACTTGCTTATATCTTTATTGTCTCTTGCGCGGGAGCCTGATATAGACCCGGAATCTTCCTTCCGGAGCGCCAGGAACCCATGACCCACTCGTCGCATGATTACGCTATTGCCAACATCGAGCTTGCCGCCTGGGGCCGCAAGGAAATTGCTATCGCGGAAACCGAAATGCCGGGTTTGATGGCGGTTCGCGCCGAATTTGGCGCGAACCAGGCGCTCGAGGGCGCGCGGATCGCCGGGTCGCTGCATATGACGATCCAGACCGCCGTGCTGATCGAGACGTTGAAGGCGCTCGGCGCCGATGTCCGCTGGGCCTCCTGCAACATTTATTCGACCCAGGATCATGCCGCCGCCGCGATCGCCGCGACCGGCACGCCGGTCTTCGCCATCAAGGGCGAAAGCCTCGTCGATTATTGGGATTACACCCATAAGATCTTTGAATGGAGCGACGGTGGCACGCCGAACCTCATTTTGGACGACGGTGGCGATGCCACGATGCTCATTCATCTCGGCCTGCGCGCCGAGGCGGGCGACACGGCTTTTCTCGACAAAGCGAGCAACGAGGAAGAAGAGGTTCTTTTCGCGACCATCAAGAAACGGCTCGTTTCCATTCCCGGCTGGTACGCCAAATGCGGCCATGCCATCAAGGGCGTCAGCGAGGAGACGACGACCGGCGTCCACAGGCTTTATTTGATGGAGCGCGACGGCAAGCTTCTTTGGCCCGCGATCAACGTTAACGATTCCGTCACCAAGTCGAAGTTCGACAACCTTTACGGCTGCCGGGAATCGCTTGTCGACGGCATCCGCCGCGGCACGGACGTGATGATGGCGGGCAAGGTCGCGATGATCGCGGGCTTCGGCGATGTCGGGAAAGGTTCGGCGGCCTCTCTACGCAATGCCGGTTGCCGCGTGATGGTTTCCGAGGTCGATCCGATCTGTGCCTTGCAGGCGGCGATGGAGGGCTATGAAGTCACAACCATGGAAGATGCCGCGCCGCGCGCCGATATTTTCGTGACCTGCACCGGCGATGTCGATGTCATCACGGTCGACCATATGCGCGCGATGAAGGATCGCGCCATTGTTTGCAATATCGGTCATTTCGATTCCGAGATCCAAGTCGCGGGATTGCGCAATTTGAAATGGCACAATGTCAAGCCGCAGGTCGACGAGATCGAGTTTCCGGACGGCAAGCGGATCATCCTTCTGTCGGAAGGGAGGCTCGTCAATCTCGGCAACGCGACGGGACACCCTTCCTTCGTGATGTCGGCTTCGTTTACCAATCAGACCTTGGCGCAAATCGAACTTTGGACCAAGCAGGGCCAATACAATCGCAAGGTCTATACCTTGCCAAAGCATCTCGATGAAAAAGTCGCGGCCCTCCACCTCGATAAGATCGGCGCTAAGCTGACCAAGCTCACACCCGTCCAGGCGGCCTATCTCGGGCTGCCGCGGAGTGGCCCGTTCAAGCCAGATCATTACCGCTATTAATATTAGCGCCGGCAGCCTTCAGGGGCCTTCCGCGCGCCTACCTACGTCTGCCATCTTTGCCCTATCGGGCTCAAAGGATGCCGGCGGAGAAGTTGGACCCCGGAGGAAGTGCGGACATACTGGTCTTTGTTAAGGAAATAATAAAAAATGGCGATTTTTCGGGGCTAGGACAGACAGGGAGCATGATAATGTTTATTAAACGTGCGGGGGGAATAGCCGCCGCGTTACCGATGCGTTTCTTCCGCGTTCCCCAAAGAGGTAGTTTTGGCGCTGGCAAGCAGGACATTCATTTTCTCGTCATTGACAAAAGATACTAGTCGATTGCGTCGAAGGATAGTTGACCGATGGCACAGAAACATTTTGGCACCGACGGCATAAGAGGGCTCGCTAATTCCGCGATCACGCCCGAGCTCGCGATGAAGGTCGCGCAGGCGACCGGCATTGTTTTTCAACGCGGCGAGCATCGCCATAGGGCGGTGATCGGCAAGGACACAAGGCTTTCCGGCTACATGATCGAAAATGCCTTGGTCGCGGGCTTCACCTCGGCCGGCATCGACGTCTTGTTGCTCGGGCCGATGCCGACGCCCGCCGTTGCCATGCTCACCCGTTCGATGCGGGCGGATGTCGGCGTCATGATTTCGGCCTCGCACAATCATTACGAGGACAATGGGATCAAGTTGTTCGGCCCGGACGGATATAAATTGCCGGACGCGGCCGAAGCGAAAATAGAGGCGATACTGGATCAGCCGTCCTTGCTCAAATTATCGAAACCCTCAGATCTTGGCCGCGCGATGCGGGTTGAGGGCGATCGCGGCCGCTACATCGAATTCGCCAAGCGTACCCTGACACGCAACCTTACGCTCGATGGCTTGCGAATCGTCGTCGATTGCGCCAATGGCGCCGCTTATAAGGTCGCCCCCGAAGCCTTGTGGGAATTGGGCGCCGAAGTCGTTGCGATCGGCGTCGAGCCGGATGGTTTCAATATCAACCGGGATGTCGGTTCCACCGCGCCAGGAGCGCTCGTCAAGAAAGTCCGGGAAGTGCGGGCGGACATCGGTATCGCGCTCGACGGGGACGCCGACCGCCTGCTTATCGTCGACGAAGCCGGGAAACTTGTCGATGGCGATCAATTGATGGCCGCGATCGCGCAGAGCTGGAACGAAGACGGAAGATTATCGCGACCAGGCATTGTCGCGACGGTCATGTCGAATCTCGGCCTCGAACGCTATCTCGAAGGGCACGGGATGTCCCTCGCACGCACCGCGGTCGGCGATCGCTATGTGCTCGAACACATGCGGAAGGAAGGGTACAATCTCGGCGGCGAGCAATCCGGCCATATTATCCTCTTGGATCATTGCACGACCGGCGACGGGCTCGTTGCCGCCTTGCAAGTCTTGGCAATTGTCAAGCAGCAAGATAAACCGGTGAGCCAAGTCTGCCGTCGATTCGATCCGGTGCCGCAAGTCTTGCGGAACGTGCGATTCGAGGCCGGACAGCCTTTGCCGGATGCGGGTGTCACGCGGGCCATCGAGGATGGCCGGGAGAAGCTCGGCAAAAACGGCCGCCTCGTCGTGCGTGCATCCGGCACCGAACCAGTCATCAGGATCATGGGCGAAGGCGACAAGCTCGATCTTGTCGAGGGAGTCGTCGATGACGTGTGCGCGGCGCTCACGGCCTTGGCGGAGGCGGCGTGACGAGAAAAAAGCGGCGGAGTCAACGCCTGGCGCGATGGCGAGGCGATGGCGTGAACATCGCGCGGCACCCTGGGCTGAGCTTGGCTTTCTGGCGCTCCATGCAACTGGCTACCCGCGCCTCGTCGGGAATCTCGTCTGGGCAGAGACGGTAAGCGTCATCCTCGCATGCCGTCTGCTGCTGTGACCGCGGATCGGATTGGCAGAAAGCGGGGCTTGTCATGGACAGTGAAAGGACAACCAGCGCGAGCGCGGATTTCATGTGCATTGCGATAGGCCTTTGCTTTTGAAAGATGTGGGGGACGGCGCTGTTTTGCATTGGACACGATCTGGTTTAATTAGATCCGATTAATCGTTAGCGCGGGGTTGATTTTCTTGGCGGGACGCCCTGCCTTATTTATCTCCCGGAGAGGGGGATCCAGACGTGCACGCTGAAATCAAGCGCGTGCAGCAACTTGCCGGCACTTCTCATGCCTGCGGATGCCAAGCTGCGCGGCGATGCGGTCGCGCGGATCGGCCCGGCGCCCGACCCCGTCTGCCTTGCGGCGGGGGCCGCTTGGCATCCCTCGTGCCACCCCGGCGCGTTGCCCGTCCGATGGAGCGGCCGCCACCCCATCCGCGTTGGCGCGATGCATTAAGCCGCGCGGCGTCCGCCGGTTGATGCCCCATTGCCGGCTTGCCGGCCAAAAGCCGCGAAGCGATGACGTGCGGCATCGCCTCCCCTCCCCTCCAGGGCCGTTTGGCAATTCCCACGGCTCAAGTTTTTCGCCGGTTGCTATTATATATGCGCTGATTAATAGCGGCGCCATCGCCGGCCGCGCATTCGACGGGAAGAAACGCGTCGAACGCGGCCCAGAAGAGTTCGCGCAATGGATCCCGCTCCATCAGGATTTCGTGACGGGCGTGCGCCAATGTGAGGCACTTGCCGGCCTTGAGACGGCTCGCTAAATATTCCGTTGCGGCGGTATCGACGACGCGGTCGGCGCCGGCCGCGAGGATCAAAACCGGGGTCAAGATCCGGCGCGGGTACGCCGCATCCTCGAAGCGCCGCATGAAGCGGAAGGCGGCATTGATCCAGCCGATCGTCGGATCGCCGATGGCAAGCTCGGGCGCCGCCTCGATGATCGCCGCCGCGCGAGCGTGGCGGCTTGAATCGGACGTCAATAGATTGCCCTCGAAGCTAGCCGACATATAGGGCTTTGGGCTGCCGCCGGGCACGAAACGGCGGCCCTGCCCGAGCAGTACCAGCGCCTTGGCGAAAACCCGCATGCCGCGCCTGAAGCGCCGCCCATAAATGTCAATCATTGGCGCGGTCAGGACCATGCGCGCGAATGGCGAGCGGTCGGCGCGCGCCTTTGCAAGGGCGATCGCCGCGCCCATGGAATGGCCAAGCGCGAACCACGGGGGCCGGCAGAACGGTTCGAGGACTTGTTCCACCAAGGCGTCGAGATCGCGCTCAAAGGCCCGGAAATCGCCAATATGGCCCTTACGGGGATCATTTAGGAGTCGGTCAGAGAGGCCTTGCCCGCGCCAATCCAGGATCGCGACATCGAAGTTCCGGCTCAGCAACTCGCCGATGACTTCAAAATATTTTTCGATGAATTCCGCGCGTCCGGGCAAAATCGCGATCGTTCCGGCACAAGCCGCGCCGCAGCTCCAGCGCGCCGCCCGCAGGTTCCAATTGTCCCGCGCCGCGATGGCCGAGACGACGGCGCCGGGGGGGGCCGGATTTTCCAAGATCGTGCAAAGTTCCATCGCGAAATTTCGCTGTTCCAGGATCGCCCAGGAAGTGATTTTAACCGCCGGCGGCCGCTTCTGCCGAATGACTTTACCGGCGGAATTTTCGCCTGTCTCGCCCCCCTTGCAAAGCCAAACCCTCTCCCCACATCAACATTGCGCGGGCCGCTTCAGGACGCGCAAGCGGCGTGGGCGCAGCGCGGAAGTTGCTGGCAAATCGTCTCGCGCCGCATCTTAAACGTGGTTGGTACAACACCTCTTCTCGCTTCATTCAAGGAGGATAGTGAGATGCGTCAGTTTGATCTTTCTCCCCTATATCGCTCGACCATCGGGTTCGATCGCCTTTTCAATATGATCGACCAGGCCGCTGGGCTCGAAACTATGCCGGGCTATCCGCCCTATAATATCGAACGCACCGGCGAGAACGCTTATCGCATATCGGTGGCGGTCGCGGGCTTCGGCGCGACGGATCTCTCGATCGAAACCAAGGAAAATACCCTTACTATCCGTGGTTCGCGGGAACGCGACGGCGAGAGCGAAACGGCAAAGCCGGAAGTGCTCTATCAAGGAATTGCCGCCCGCTCGTTCGATCGCCGCTTCCAGCTCGCCGATCACGTCCAAGTGACCGGCGCGAGCCTTGAAAACGGCTTGCTCCACGTCGATTTGCTTCGTGAACTCCCCGAGGCGCAGAAACCGCGCAGGATCCCGATCGGTAACGAGGGCGCAAAGCCGACGATCGCGACACCAAGGGCAGCGTAACTTCGCGAGCCGGGCGGCTCCCTCCCACGCCCGGCGCAGCGGTGGAAGGGCGTCTCGCATGAGGCGCCCTTTTTTTGCGTCGAAACCTCATTTTTCCCTTTCGAAGTATTGGCGGCGTCACTGACTCTGTTTTCATCGCGTTTCTGAAACGCCTGCTCGCCGGAGTCAGCCACGTGATTTTTTTGATCGTCGATCGCGGACCTGCCCATATCGCTCGAAAAACCAGGCGTTTGGCGAAAGCCTGAACGGATCGCTCCGGCTGTTCTATCTTCCTCCTGATTCCCTGGTCGCAATCCCTATGCGCCGGGGTGGAAGCATCGGAAGACTGGCAATGTTGGCCGCATGGCGATGACCGGTGCCGGTGCGGCGCCGTGCGTGCCCAATCCAAGCTTGACTCAAGGCTCGGCAATTTGCCTTGATCGACGCGCGGATGAGGCCGCTGCAAACCGCCTCTACCAGGAATTCCCGTTCCAGAAGCTATCGCATCACCTTTCTATTTGCGGAGCGCCATGCCGATCTCTCTTGCCTACCCGAGTATCGATCCGGTGCTGATCGCCATCGGACCCTTGCCGATCCGCTGGTATGCCTTGGCCTATATCGCCGGGCTCGTGCTCGGCTGGGCCTATGCACGGGCCTTGGTGAGGCAAAAGGCTTTCTGGGGCGGCGCGGCGCCGCTCGATCCCTTGGACATTGACGATCTTCTCGTCTACGCGGCGATGGGGGTCATTCTCGGCGGAAGGCTCGGCTACGTGCTTTTCTACAACGCGGGTTTTTATCTCGCGCATCCGGCCGAGATTTTCGCTGTTTGGAAAGGCGGTATGTCGTTTCACGGCGGACTCGCCGGAACCGCACTCGCGATTTATGTCCTCGCCACGCGCAAAAGAATTTCGGTGCTGAGCCTTGCCGATGCTTGCGCCGCCGCGGTTCCGATCGGGCTTTTTCTCGGCCGCATCGCCAATTTCATCAAGCCTGAACTTTGGGGACGGCAGGCCGGCGTGCCTTGGGCGATGGTTTTTCCCGGCGCCGGGCCGTGGCCGCGGCACCCGAGCCAGCTCTACGAGGCAGGCCTCGAAGGGTTTGTCCTCTTCCTTGTGCTTTATATCGCGGTTCAGTTGGGCGCGCTGCGGCGGCCGGGTCTTGTCACCGGGCTTTTTGCCGCCGGTTATGGTATCGCGCGAATCGCATGCGAATTTTTTCGCGAACCGGACCCGCAACTGGGCTTTCTGTTCGGCGGCGCGACCATGGGCATGCTTTTGTCGCTGCCTCTGATCGCGGCGGGCATTGCTTTTATTGTCCGCGCGTGCCGGCGGCCGGCCGGTGGCATGAATAGGCCCGCATGAACCCGCTCGAAAATCGCATCCGCGAAATGATCGCCGAGAGCGGGCCAATGAGCCTCGAGACCTACATGACCCTTGCGCTGGCGCATCCAGTGCATGGCTATTACGCCTCCAAAATGCCGTTGGGAGAGAGCGGCGATTTCATCACCGCGCCGGAGATCAGCCAGATGTTCGGTGAATTGATTGGGCTGTGGTGCGTCGCGGTCTGGCGCGCCATGGGAGAACCGCGGCGCTTTCTGTTCGTGGAATTGGGGCCAGGGCGAGGCAGTTTAATAGCGGACGCTTTACGCGCCGCAGGTATTGCGCCGGATTTTCTTGGCGCGATCGACTTGCGTCTCGTCGAGACGAGCGAGGCCTTGCAGCGAAGCCAGCGCGGGACGCTGAAAGATTCGCGGGTTGCGGCGAGGTGGCACAAGTCCGCGGGGGAGCTGCCCAGGGGCCCGGCGATCATCGTCGCCAATGAATTTTTCGATTGTCTGCCGGTGCGCCATTTCGTCCGCGGCAAGGATGGCTGGCACGAACGGCTGGTCGGACTAGATGGCGAAGAGCGCTTGTGCTTTGGCCTTGCGCCCGACGCCGAACCCGGCCTTGTACTCGCGGGCGAATTCGGGCAGGTGTTTGAGACCGGCGCGGCGGCCGCCCGTTTGATGACGCGGCTTGCGGCGCGCATTGCCGCACAGGACGGCGCGCTCCTCGTCATCGACTACGGCTACGACACGCCCGGGCGCGGCGAAACCTTGCAGGCGGTGAAGCGCCATCGTTTCGCCGATCCCTTGCGCGATCCCGGCGAAGCCGACCTCACCGCCCATGTCGATTTTTGCGGCCTTTCCCGGGCCGCGCGCGCGGCGGGCGCTAGAGTCCATGGCCCCGTGCCGCAAGGCGAATGGCTGGCCCGTCTCGGCATCCATGAACGCGCCGCGAAGTTGCGGCAACATGCTGATGAGCACCAATGCGCCGCGATCGATTCCGCCCTCCTTCGTCTCGCGGGCGGAGGCCACGGCTCCGGCGCACCGGACATGGGGAGGCTCTTCAAGGCGCTCGCGGTGACCCAGCCTGGCCTTTGCGACCCGCCCGGCTTCGAGACCGCATCGCCATGATGCAGCAAACCGCGACGCCACTGCGCGCAAGCATTCTTGACGCGCCGGGCCTGACACATGGATTTTTCACCCGGCAGGGCGGCGTCTCCACTGGAGTTTACGCATCGCTTAACGGCGGCATCGGCTCGCAAGACGATCCGCACTCGGTTGCCGAAAACCGGCGCAGGATGGCGGCGCATCTCTGCGTCGATCCGGCGCATCTCCTCGTGCCTTACCAGATTCATTCGCCAAAGGCACTGATCGTGACGCAAGCCTTTGTCGAGCGCCCGCGTTGCGATGCCCTGGTGACGTCCGTGCGAGGTCTAGGGCTCGGCGTCACCGGCGCCGATTGCGGCATGATCCTGTTCGCCGACCGGGAGGCGCGGGTGATCGCGGCCGCGCATGCCGGCTGGAAAGGGGCGCTTGCCGGCGTGCTCGAAGCCACTCTCGAAGCGATGGAAACGCTTGGCGCGCGCCGCGCTTCGACGGTCGCGGCGCTGGGCCCAACGATCTCGCGGAATAGTTATGAGGTCGGCGCCGGATTTGCCGATCGATTCATCGCGGCCTCGACCGGCGACGCGAGTTTTTTTTCGGCTTCGGCGCGCGACGGGCATTTCATGTTCGATCTGCCGGGGTTTATCGCGGTGCGGTTGCGGCTCGCAGGCGTCGACTCCTTCGAGGACTTGGCCCGCGACACCTATGCCGAGTCCGAAAACTTCTATTCCTACCGCCGTTGCGTGCATCGCAACGAGCCCGATTACGGCCGCCAGATCGCGGCGATCGCGCTGGTTTGACCCTTGCCTATCCAATGGGGGCTCGCGCCTTCGGTCATGTAATCGTAATCCCGAGGAAGAAAGAGGAAATAGACCCCAGTTTAATATTGTGGATAGGGTGCCAAATCACGTGACTCCAGCGTTCGCATTGCCATAAAGTCAAGGTTCTTGGCACTTGCCAAGTAAAAGCCCGCAGTTGCGACGACTGCGGGCTCTAATTGTAACCTTGACCTGGGTGCGCCCCAGCCATCCTTCCATGGACATCCTGATTATATGTCGGGATGAATCCGGCAAGCAAGGCGCATTCTGTCGCTATCCACAGGACCGACCATGACGCCTGACCAATTTTATGCAATTGTCCATAAGCTTCGTCTTACACCGACGAAAGTCCCGAACGTGTATAAGAACGAAGAAGGAGCGATGCAACGCGTTCCTTGTCCTAGCGGACACTCCCCCGAGCAAATAAAGGAAACGGCGGAGCACCTTATAAAACAATGCGGCCGGTCATTAGCCGAATTTGAGGGGTTGTCCTAATTAGCGTTCTGCAATGCTTGGCGGGCAATTTCAGCAGGGAACGCAATCCAAGGCGCTAGCCCTTCCTTATCGTCTTCGGCACGCGTGACAAGTACTTGCACGTCGCAGGCAGCATATAAATCGCGGATTGCAACTGGAACGGCAGCCTCTAATTTTTCCATTGTATCTTCCGCTACAAGAAGACCTTTTAAATCTTGGCTAGAGGCATAAAACAGGCCAGCTGATCCTCGCTCAACCTTTATGCGAATAATTTTTGCCTTCAAGGAATTGTCAGGGGGGACCATACAGTCAACTCTCATGAGCAAACGCACTTAAAAGTGCTGATTCGCTCATGAGTCATATCTTGACTATAAAGTCAAGCGTTGCTGGCTCTTGTCACGCCACAGCGTGCCGTTGCCAATATCCACATAAATCCACGGACGGCCCGCGCTTCATCGCCTAGTAGTGCTGGGGGTATTGGCAATCAACCGGAATGGCAAGGTTTGACCTATCTCAAGCGGCAGCCTTCTCGCCGCTGTCCTCCGCCACCGCCTTGGGCTCCGCGGGCGCGCCGACCCATTCGGAATTGGCCGGGATTTGCTCGCCCTTCATCACGAGGGTCAGGGGTCCCAATCGCGCGTAGTCGGAAACAATCGTGTCGTAAAGCACGGTGGAACCCGCGCCGACGGTTACGCCGTTGCCGATGAAGACCTTGCCGACCTTCATGACGCGGTCCTCGTAGAGATGCGTTTGCAGCGCGCACAGATCATTCAAAGCCGCGTAATCGCCGACGCTCACGCAGTCGAATTCAGTGATGTCGGTCATATCCATGAAAACGCCGCGTCCGAATTTCGCGCCGAACAGGCGCATGAGCCAAGGGAGGAACGGGGTCCCGCGCAAATGATCGAGCAAAACCTTGCCGGCTAGGCCCCAATAGATGACGGCAACCGCCTCGGTCCGCATTGCCCACCAGGACCACATCGGTTTGACCATCGGCTCGTAGCGTCCCATCGTGATCCATTTCAAGGCGATGACCACCAGGGTCATGACCAGGCTAATGCCAGCCGAGGCAACCATGAACTGCCACAGCACCTCGAAATATTTGCCTTCGAGCACGCCCGTGCTGAACCATTCCACCGCCCATGTTCCAAAGCTAATGAACAGCGCGATCGGCAGGGAAATCGTGACCGCCTCGAAGCAGGCGCGCGCGAACTTTTTCCAGCGTGGCGGCTCGTAGGTCCAATTCGCGCCGCCGCCATCAAATGTCTGGCGGACCGGTAGTTTGATCGGCGGCGATCCGAACCAGGTATCGCCCGCCCGCATCAAATGGTTCGCCGGCGGCTTCGACTTGATGCCGATCAGCGCGCCCCCCGGAATTTCGGCCCCGGCGGGCACCACGGCGCTATTTCCGACGAAAACGCGCGGACCCGTCTTGACGCGTTTCAAATACATCCAGCCGTTGCGGATCTCTTCGTCGCCAAGGATGACTTCATCGGCGATGAAGCATTTCTCGCCGATCTCGACGAGATCGTAGCGGCCGGACAGATTCGTCGAAATTTCCGCGTCCTTGCCGATCTTGGCGCCCATCAGCCGGTACCAGGCGCGCATATAGACCGTCGCGAACAAGGACGACAATGTTTCGAGCGTCACCTCGGTTGCGAGCGCCACTGCCCATTTGCGGAAATAGAACCAGGAATGAACCGAATAAGTCCCCTCGCGCACCCGCGGCAGGATGACCCAGCGGCAAGCCGCGATGAAGCCAACGGTGACGAGCACCATGACGAAGGCGGTGGGCAAGGCCATGATAGGGATCGAGAGCATGTAAAGGGTGCGATCGAAATCGGCGGTGCCGATCAGATCGTCGATCCGGTCGAAGACCCAAAAGGCCGGGAAAATCGGCAACAGGCCGAGCGGGGGTATCGCCAGAAGCAGGACCCCATACATAAGTGCCATGATACCCCGGCGTGCGCTGGAAGCAGTGGGCGGCGGGTCCAGCGCGGCGCGATCCACCATGCGGACCTTGCGCCCCGGCGAGCCATCCCAAAATTCCCACTCCCCGGCGCGGCCACCCGCGCCGATCGCGGTCAGATCGCCGAGCTCGGCCCCCTCTTCGATGACGACATTTTCCTCGATGACGCAGGACGATCCGATATAGGCCTCGGCGCCGATGTCGATCGTGCCGATAATAAGTTCGTTTCCCTCGACCCGCGCATTGGCGAAATTGGCGTTCGCTCCGATATTCGCGCCGGGCCCGATCGAGATCAGATCGACCGCGCCCGGCTCGATCTCGCCGATGAGCGCGTCCTTGCCGATTCTCGTCCCGAGCGCCATCAGATAGAGCCGCATGATGGGGGAACCCTGGAACCATTTGATATGGACCAGTCCAACGAACCGCTTCACCAGCCACCAGCGGAAATAATAAACTCCCCACAAAGGATAGCGCCCAGGCTTGGTCTTTCCGATCACCAGCCATTTCACGCCAATGACGATCGCCACTGTCGCGATATTGATGCACATATAAACGCCGATGAGCGAAACCATTTCCTCGAAAAAGCTCGCCTCCGCGCCGGTGAGCAGCATGTAGCTTACGAACACGCCGAGCCATTGCGCGGTCACGAGAGCGAGGATGACAGGAAGCGCAACGGCCTGCGCGCACCCGCAGAGGAAGCGGCGCAACAAGGGCGGCGGCACGAAGGACAGATCCTCGACCTTTGATCCATGTGTCCATTTGCGGTCGAGGAGTTCGGCCATCGCGCGAAGCGAACGCGCCGTGTAGACGTCTTGCAAGGTGATCCGCGCCAGGGCGGGCGTCTCGCGCACGGCCGAGATGAAACGCGCCGCGAGCAAGGAATGGCCGCCAAGATCGGTGAAGAAATCGGCATCGAACGGAATGGCCTGCGGCACCAGCACGCGTTTGGCGGCGTCGAGGAGTTTTGCCTCGGTCTCGTTGCGCGGCTCTTCCTGCGCCTCGAGGGCATCGGCCGCGGCAAGTTCAATCTGCTTCAGGCCCTTGCGGTTGATCTTACCGGAGGCGAGTTTCGGCAGGCTTTGCGCCATCTCGAACCGTGCCGGGACCATATAAGCGGGCAAGCTTTGCCGCAGTTCGCTGCGCAAGAGTCTCGCCTCGATTTCGGCGTCCAAGGAGGGAACCACGAACGCAACGAGCTGTTCGATTTCGTTATCGTTGCGCAAGACGACGGCGGCATGTGCAACGCCAGGAAGACCGGCGAGCTTTGCTTCGATTTCGCCCAATTCGACGCGAAAGCCGCGAACCTTGACCTGATCGTCGATCCGGCCATGGAACATGATTTCACCGTTCGTGGCGATCTCCACCGCATCGCCGGACCTGTACAAAACCGGATCGGGCGCGTCATCCAAGAAAGGGTTGGCGATGAATTTCTCGCGGGTCAGCCGGTCACGGCGCAAATAGCCTTTCGCCACCCCGGGCCCGCCGATGAGAAGCTCCCCTTCGACGCCGGGCGGGAGAAGGTCGAGGTGCTCACCCGCCACATAGCAAGTGTAATTCGCGATCGGCCGGCCGATCGTGACCTGAACGCCCGGCCGCACTTCCGCGACCGTCGCGACGACCGTCGTCTCCGTCGGGCCATAGGAATTGAAGATCTTGCGCCCAGTTACGCACCAGCGATTGACAATCGAAGGGGGGCAGGCTTCGCCGCCAAGGATAATCAGCCGTAAGCTTGCGATGTCGCGCGGCAGAAGTGCCAAAAGGGTTGGCACCGTGTCCAGCACCGTCACGCAATTTGCTTCCAGAAGATCGGGAAGCTTGTCGGCCTCGCCGATCATCTCGGCTGTGGCCACGAAAAGGCTCGCGCCGGCAAGGTAAGGGAGCCAGATTTCCTCCATCGACAGATCGAAGGCAACGGAAGCGCCCTGGAAAACGACATCGCTCGCTTCAACCCCGTAGACTTCGTTGGCGGCGCGCAAATAATGGCAAATATTGCGCCCCGATATCACGATGCCCTTGGGTGTCCCGGTCGAACCGGACGTGTAAATGAGATAGGCGGGGTCCTCCGGGCGCGCGCCGAGCGCCCGCGCGTCGACTTTCGCCGGACCAGCGGCGTCCGGGAAATCGGCCAAAAGACCGGCACAAGTCCAAGCCGGGCAAGGCGCGACAAGCTTCGCGGCGAAAGCGGAGGTGGTCAGGAGGCCCCTGGCTCCGGCATCAGTGAGACAAACAGCGACGCGCTCAGTGGGAGCGTCCGCATCGAATGGAAGCCAGGCGGCGCCGGTCTTCGCGATCGCGATTTGCGCGATCAGAACTTCGTGGCCGCGCGCCATCCAGAGGCCAACGGTGCGGCCCGGTCGAACCCCTTTTTGCAAAAGGCCGCGGGCGACGGCCTCCGCTTTCGCATCGACCTCGGCATAGGTAAGCTTGCCCTCCACCGTGATCATGGCAATGGCGGAAGGATGGCTGGCCGCGGTCGCGGCAAAGATTTCGCAGAGCAATTCGTCGCGGATCAAATCTGGCCGCGCGGGGCCGCGCAAAACCGCGCCGGAGGGAAGCGCCAAACGATCGTCATCGTCCAGGGAAACTTGGGCGGTTGCCAGACTACGCAGCATAGTGATCCTGTTCGCGCCAAGGCCTCTTAGCTGATGCGCCCGTGCCGCATATCAAGTGGGGATGGCGGCAACATGGCAATCGCAGCGATTCCGCATGACAAAAGCTCGCGGGCTGCCCCGGGGCAGCGGCCAAGGCCGCGTAATATTTCCCGCGTCGGAATTGGTCGAGGACATTACCATGGAGACGCTCTCCTGGTCCTTAACGGCGTTTTGCGCGCCCGGCGCGCGGCAAACCGCCGATGCGGTTCCAACAATTCGCGGCCTCGGCGTATCTACAACAAATCAGTCCTTTTTGCTCAACCTTATCTTGACCGGGCGAGGAATGGCGTTGCTCCGCCGGTCATGGCGCACGCTTTTCTTTGGCTTGTCAGGCTGAATGGGCGGTGAACGTCTTAATCCTTGCCCACAACCGCGATATCTGGCGCGGCGGGATTTTTCATGCCGACGACATGATATCCGGCGTCCACATGAAGGATTTCGCCGGTGATGCCCCGCGCCATCGGCGAAAGGAGAAAGGCGGCGGCCTCGCCGACCTCCTCGATCGTCACCGTGCGCCGCAACGGGGAGTTATATTCGTTCCATTTGAGAATATAGCGGAAATCGCCAATGCCGGAGGACGCCAATGTCTTAATTGGCCCGGCAGAGATGGCATTGACCCTTATGTTTTGTTCGCCGAGATCGGCGGCGAGATAGCGCACGCTCGATTCAAGCGCGGCCTTCGCGAGCCCCATGACGTTATAGTGCGGCATCCATTTTTCCGCCCCGTAATAGGTCAGGGTCAACATGGCCCCGCCGTTTTGCATCAGCTTTTCGGCGCGCTGGGCCACCGCGGTGAAGGAATAGCAAGAAACCACCAGGGAATTTACAAAGTTCTCGGTGGTCGTGTCGATGTACCGGCCTGTCAACTGATCTTTGTCGGAGAAAGCAACGCAGTGCACGACGAAGTCGAGATTTTCCCAAATGCGCTCGATTTCCTTAAATACCGCGTTCAAGGCCGCCGTGTCGGTGACATCGCAATCGCCCACAATTTTGGCGCCGAGTTCCTGCGCCAGTGGCCGGACCCTTTTTTCAAGCGATTCGCCTTGGTAGGTGAAGGCGAGTTCGGCGCCCGCCTCACGGGCGGCCTTGGCAATCCCCCAGGCAATCGACCGGCTGTTGGCGAGCCCCAGGACCAAGCCGCGTTTTCCGGCTAGAATTCCCGAGGCGTGCAGTCCAGGCGTTAACATTCCCGGTTGCGTCATGCTTGATCCGGACCAGAGAACTAAGAAAGCCGCGTTTTGGAGCGGCCGTGGCGTCCGCTGCGTTTAAGGGCTGCGCGGGTTTAGCGCAAGACCGCTCGCGGAGGAAACGCCCGTGCGGATTTTTACTTTGCCCATGGTCAGGGCGCCGCGCGGGCGCTAATATCGACGATCTGGGCGGCGCCGCCCACGACCGGCAAAAACAACGCCGGCAAAGGAGCGCACAAAGGAGCGCGAAGGTGGCCTTGCGGGACGATTTGAATTTATGCGCGCCGCGGCTTTGCCGTTATGGGCGCGCGCTCGTTACCGGTCAGCCGGGGCCTAGCGAGATCGCCGACGATCTTGTCCACGCGGTTTTGCTGCGAACATGGGAAGCTGGAACCGCCTTGCGGCTGGCCGGACGCGATCTCCATCTCTACCTCTATACGCTGCTCACGGAATGGCACCGCGAAAGGTTGGCGGCCGGAAGGATGGGCGGCAAGGCTCATATGGAGAAGGAAAATTTCTCCGCCGGCGGGCCGCGTGCCGCCGGGACTCTGCCGGTTCCGGCTTCGCCTCGCGACAAATTCGCGGCAGCGCTCTTAGCCCTCGCGCTCGAAGAGAGGGAGGCATTGCTGCTTGTCGTGCTTGAAGGGTTCGGTTATCCGCAAGCCGCGCGGATCCTGAAAATTTCGCGAACCGTTCTCATCACGCGTTTGGCATGCGCGCGCGCGGCGCTGAGCGAAATTCCGGCACCCGAAACTCTATCGCGTCCGGCCAAGACGCGCCCCTCCTATCTGCGCGTGGTCAAATGAGAGCGTCATGCCCGGACACGGCCCCCCTGTGAGCGAAGCGGAATTGCACGGCTTTGTCGATGGCGACATGGATCGCGGCCGGCGCGACGACGTTCAGGCCTTTCTTGCAGCTTCGCCGGGGGATGCGGCCCGGGTCGAAACATGGCGGCGGCAGAATGAAGCGATTCGTGCCGCTTTCGCGGCGGTCGAAACCGGGCCGCTGCCTTGGTCCTTGCCGCTTGCTCCCGGCGCCGAGGGAGTGGTGGCGACGGGACACGCCGCCGGGGGACGAGCGGAAGCAAGCGGCTCCCATTCGTGGCGCGCGCGCTGGTTCGCGCGGCTGATTGGACTTTCCTTCGCGAGCGGAGCGCTGCTGGCGGCCGGCGCGGCCTATCTTGCCGGTCGCGTGACCGCGCCGGAAGCCGCGCCGCCTTCCTCGGAGGCCCCCACGCCGGCTGGGATGAACGATACGTTCGTCGCGCGGGCACTGTCGGCGCTCCGGGCATTTGAGCCGCCACTCAGCGCGGTGCGTCTTTCGCCAAATAGCGATGGGCCGGGGCAAGACACCGCGGCACCGATATTGCCGAATCTCCCGGTGGAAGGTCTAAGGCTTGCCGGCGTTCGCGCCATGCCCGGCGAACAGGGCCAAATGTCATGCCTGTTTTACGCGAGACCAGACGAGGCGAATATCGCGCTCTGCGTCGAAAAAGCCGGTGATCCGGGCGAGACCGTCCCGCGCGTGTCCGGTAATTTTCCCTCGGCCGCGATCCATTGGCGTCAGAAGGGAGCCAATTACGCCCTCGTTGGCGCTCTGCCGGAGGCCGGACTTCGAAGTCTGGCCGGCGAGGTGCATGCCCAAGTCGAGGCGTTTGACGCCAGATAAGGCCCCCGGCGGACCCGCGCCGATTTTCCCCACTACCGATTCTTAACAAAAAATGGTCCCTGCTGCGGTTGGGGGCTACGTTGAACGAAACCACTCGGCCAGAACCGCATCGCCCTCAACAAGATGGCGTAACTTGAGATTGATGACCATAAGCCTTAAGGTCCTTGAAGCCGTGGTCACAAAGGCATCAAGCGTTTCGAGATTCTCGGCATCTTTTGGTGTGCCCTCATGCCACGAAGATGAAAATGTGCTGGTATGCCACCATAAAGATCCATGACTTCAGGATATTTAGCGTGAACATAATTCGAGAACGTGAGGTACACATTCGACAACAATCTTTCTGCTTTAATGTTCTGATACTTATGATCCAGCGTCTTTCCGAGGCGGTCGTGGACCGTGTTCTGTCGGACCTGAGCTCTCTTGAAGTCGGCAGCGTCGTTTCTTCCGAAGTCGGCAAAATAGGCTTGCACATAATTTTCCGCCTCCGACTCCAACCCACCTGTGTCGTCGCGGGCGGACAAGACGAATTCGATATGCGTGGTGAATTCGATCAAGGTTCGTAATAGGACGGCAATTTCTTGCGTGTAGCCGCATCGAGCGAGCTCAAGAGCGGCGTTCAGCGCACTGACAGCCCTAGCCGCTTTGAGTAAGCAAAAATGCTCGACACACGGTTTTAGGTACCTAAAACCGTGATGTAGTTTGCTAGAATGGTAATGTAACGGTTCTGGCAAACTTCCGGCTAATGCATGGACAAACCTCTCCAGCGGATCGACTCTCGACCTTAATGTTCGTAATTGCGCCTCGAAATTCATTTCCGACATCGCGTCAATTTTCGTGCCGATGATTGTTCATTAAAGGGCGGAGCGCAAAAACTAGCTCTATTGGGTTCAACATTTCGGCTCTCGATTAGAGTTCATTCATCCCATGCACCCAACGAGCGCAACGCCCCCAGAATCGGCATGCCACCACTACCATGTCACGCCCCCTCCGCCCTCGTCCCGGCCTGTGGGCGAGCGGCCATCGCCAGCGCGACTTTGGGCGCGGCTGGCTTACTCGGTTCGCCGCACATTGCCAGCTTTATACGGCGCGTGTGTACCGATTTTTGCAGCTCTCAAGGTTGCCAATTATTCAAGCGCGCCCCACATCTCAGTTCTTGAGCAATTTTTGGAGAGCAAATGGACTACGTCGATATTAAGGGCTGGGTTGATACCGTAAAAGCCACAATAGGCCTGTTAGCTACGGCCAAGGACGCGCTTCCCAAAGGCAAACATCGCGATGATGTTGAGGCGAAACTTCACCAAGCAGAAGAATCCATGAAAAGGGCTGACGCTCGTCTCGCAAAAGAGCTTGGTTTAAAGCTGTGTGACTGTGATTTTCCACCGCACGTCATGCTATGGCAAGATTCGATAAACTCGCATGTTTGTCCCAATCCCGCTTGTAATCGCCGAATCGAGCGGCCGAGGGCGGTGCGTGTTGTCCCTAGGTTGGTAGGGCGCAAGGTTCGTTAAGTTTGCGTTGCCCGCGTGGTGCTGTTCGGTTCGCGCCCGCGAGGCGATCCAGACGGCACGCCGGTTTGTGGAGTGCGTGGTCGAAAATGAAATTTGCTTGGATCGTTTACATCGTTGGTAATATTGCCACGTTTATCAAGCTAACGTTTTTTGATGGCTATGTTTATAATTGGTGGAATTGGATAATTGTCCTTCCGATAAACGAATTCCTTGCGACAATCTGGCCGCTCTATTGGGGCGTTCTCCGATGGATTCCGGGGCTGCACTGAGGATTGAACCTGTGACGCCTCCCGTGTGAAGGGAGTGCTTTCCCGCTGAGCTACGCGCCCGCGCAATGCGTACCGCACGCGACGGCACCCGGTCATTGTCCATGGCGAACATATCGTGTATGAAAAACCACTCGCATAAGGCCGCAATCGGTGCCAGCAAGCCCTCGACTCGTTACCCCCGAAAAGCGCGGCGATGACGCGGAGAGGTCCCTGCGCCCCTTGGCCCTTGCGGATTTCACCGGTCAAGAAGCCACGCGGAAAAATCTAAAAGTCTTCATCGAGGCGGCAAGAGCGCGGCGCGAGGCGCTCGATCATGTGCTCTTTGTTGGGCCGCCTGGGCTCGGCAAGACAACCCTCGCCCAGATCGTCGCCCGCGAACTCGGAGTGACTTTCCATTCGACCTCTGGACCGGTCATCGCCAAGGCGGGCGATCTCGCGGCGCAGCTCACAGGGCTCGAAGAACGCGATGTGCTCTTCATCGACGAAATTCATCGTCTCAATCCGGCGATCGAGGAAATCCTCTATCCGGCGATGGAGGATTATGAGCTCGATCTCATGATCGGCGAAGGGCCGGGCGCCCGCTCGGTCAAGCTCCCCCTCAAGCGATTCACCCTGGTTGGGGCAACGACCCGCGCCGGTCTTTTGACGACGCCGCTGCGCGACCGGTTCGGCATTCCGCTAAGACTCGAGTTCTACACGGTCGAGGAACTGGAACGAATCGTGCGGCGCAACGCGCGGGTGCTGGCGATCGCCATCTCCGATGATGGCGCCAATGAAATCGCCAAGCGCGCGCGTGGCACGCCGAGGATTGCCGGGCGGTTGCTACGCAGAGTTCGCGATTTCGCGGCCGTCGACAACGAACCGGAAATCACAAGGGGCGTCGCCGACAAAGCGCTGCGTCTCCTCGACGTCGATGCGATCGGGCTCGATACGATGGACCGTCGCTATCTTGAGACGATCGCCGTCTCGTTCGGCGGCGGCCCGGCCGGGATCGAGACGATCGCCGCTAGCCTTTCCGAGCCGCGCGATGGGATCGAGGACATTATCGAACCCTTTCTTATCCAGCGTGGCTTCGTGCAACGCACCCCGCGCGGTAGAATACTGACGCCGCACGCCTTCCGCCATCTTGGTCTCCCGGAACCCGCGGGGGAGAGGCCGCAACTGCGGCTATTTTCGGAGGAAGACGGCGAATCGCAGGGCTATTAATCCAGCTCATATATAAGCGCACATTTTTCTTGACGTGGGGGGTCGCGTGTGGGTCTGTTGGGGCATGGGAAAAGACGATGCCCGCCCGAATGATTTATTCCGCCGGCAAGTTTCGGCGATAGTTTTTGCAAAAGCGGAACGAATGAATGACGAAGCGCAAGATAAACCGGGAGATCAGAGAAAAATATTGGATGCCACTGGAGGCGAGACATAAGACGGGAGCATGGGAAGCGCTCGACGGCGGCTACGCCGAAAGTCACCGTGCTTACCACACTTGGGAACATGTCGCTGGCTTGCTCGAAAAGCTGAGCGAGTTTTCCAATCTATCCACTCGATCAGATATCATAGCCGCGTCTGTTTTTTGGCATGATGTTGTGTACAGGACACAGAATCAGGATGGCAGCCCGCGTCCGGATTATGAAAATGTCCGCGACAGCGGCGAGCTGTTTCGCCAATACACGTTGTTGAGCAAGCCCGACACCGACGCCGTCTATGATTTGATCATGGCGACAGCCAATCACTTGCAGGCTAGGGCGGAAAAACAGTATTATACTGGGTTTTCTGGCGATCTCGATCTCTTCTTGGATTTGGATTTAAGCTCCCTTGCCTCGCCATGGGAGAAGTTCGCCGAAGATCTTGCTCGGATTCGAACTGAATTTTCGTGGGCTTCCGAGGTTGTCTTTTGTTCGATCCAGCTCCAAATTCTTGAGAATTTTGCCAAAGCGGATGTGTGCCTCTATCGACGCGCAGAGACCAGCGAAAAATGGCGTGACGCCGCCAGGGCCAATCTCAAGCGTTGCGTCACTGAACTACGAAAAAGAATTGCCGAACTATCGTCCGTTTAGAGACAACACCAAAACATAGCTTCGACAAATCGGAAAAAGCCCCTAACCGGACCATCCGTGACACGCCGTTTCCCTATTCTCAGGCGTGGTCAATGAGCCTATCATGCCGTCAAATTAAGGTGGATTGGCCGTCCATCTAGGAAATCTGGGAAAATTGTTCAGGCAGGCGGAGTCAGCTCAGTCGACCGGCGCCGAGAGACCAGTGAGCCGATCATGCCGAGGGTCACTTACTTCCACGAAATCACGCTCGAAGACATCCCCGAAGGTCAAATACTCCTTGACCTCTCCATCCGCCATAGGATCCCACACCTCCATCAATGCGGCGGCTACGGCCGCTGCACGACCTGCCGTGTTCAGATCCTGGACGGACTTTCCAATGTCTCGTCGCTGGGCGAGGTCGAACAGAAGGTAGCATCCCGGCGGGGCTGGGATGAATTCACGCGCCTCGCATGTCAGACTCGCGTCGAGGGCGATGTGGTCATTCGCCGTCTCCTCGACAAGGCACAGGACATCATTGTCCTCGACGTCGACGAAATACAGGGAGGAACCGCCGGCGAGGGAAAAGAACTCGATCTCGCGGTCCTCTTCTCTGATATTAGGGACTTCACGGCCCGCAGCGAGCAGAGCCTGCCCTATGACGTCGTGCACATGCTGAACCGCTACTTCACGGCGGCCGCCGAGCCTGTGCTCAACAACAACGGCTTTATCGACAAGTACATCGGGGACGGCATCCTGGCGGTCTTCGGCACCCGCGACGAGGCGCCGGGGACGGCATGCCGGAACGCCGTGCGCGCTGCGCTCGGAATGCTGGAGGCGGTACAACGACTCGGCCCAACGTTCGAGCGCGACTTCAACATGCCCTTGCGCATAGGCATCGGAATTCACTTCGGCACGGTGATCCTCGGCCGCATCGGCCATCCGGGAAAGCGCCAGATCACGGTGATTGGCGACACCGTTAACACGGCGAGCAGGATTGAAAGGATGACCAAGCCGCTCGGAGTGCCAATCTTGGTGAGCGACAGTGTCGTTGCCCAGATACCCGGTGCACTCCAGCTCGGACCACCCACGGAGGCTCCACTCAAGGGGAAAATCGCGCATACCGTCTTGTATTCCTGTCAGGGTTTCGTCGAGCCCGACACGATCTTTCTCGTGCAGGCGTCATTTGCCCAAATCGCCCAACGGGCGGAGGAATTCAGCGTGCGCTTCTATGCGAATCTCTTCGAAGCCCATCCGGAGTTTCGCCGGCTCTTCCGCGACGACCTGGCGGCACAGACCAAGATGTTCATGTTTATCTTGAGTTCGGCCGTAAGGGGCCTGAACCGCATGCAGGAGCTGGTGGGAGGACTGCGCGCAATGGGAAAGCGACACTCTGATTATGGGGTCAAGCGGGACGACTATGACAAGGTTTTAAGCGCTTTGATCCGGACCCTAGAGGAGTTCCTTGGCGACGAATTTACGGTGGATCTCCATCATGCATGGGTGACTGTCTATGGCATGATCGCCGAGACGATGATCGAGGCAGCCGAGAACTTATCGCTGGGCCAGACGTAATGCTCTGTGGTGATTCTCATTAGACTCTCTCCTCCTCCTGGCGAGCAAAATGAGCGTGAGCGTATGAAAGAACATATGGAGGACAGAGTGGTGCGGCGCGTAATGGTCGGGACCGATCGGTCCGACTCAGCCGAGCAGGCCGTCCAATGGGCCGCATTGTTTGCCGAACGGTACGTTGCGGAACTCCTCGTGGTCCAGGTAATCGTGCCGCAGAACCCCGCTTCCACGGAGTTCGGAGCGGCGGAGTGCACACGCGCAGCGGCAGCCGGAGATGAGCTCGCCGCTTACGCGCGGCAGATCGCCGGGGAGCGCGGTCATGCTTTCGTGGTGGTCGATGCCGATCCGGCGTTGGCGATCGTGCGCGCCGCCGAGCAAGAGGCGGCCGACGTTCTCGTGGTCGGCAACATGGGCATGGCGGGGCGGAAAGAGTTTTTGCTGGGCAATGTGCCCAACCGCATCAGTCACAATGCCCGCTGCACCGTAATCATCGTGAACACCTTACCATCTGGCGATCGCGCGCCCACCCCAGTATCGATTGCCATACCCGAGGCCGGGTCTTCCCCGACGGAGCCTCGGCTGGCGGCCCGGGGAGCGCATATCGCCACCGTAATGGCCAAGCACGGTTTAAAAGAGCTGTTCGGCCGGCCCGATGAGCAAGGTGCGACCGGCCATCTCCGGAAGGCCAAGCGCCTGCGCGCCGCCCTCGAGGAGCTAGGTCCCACCTTCTCGAAACTAGGGCAAGTGTTGTCGACACGCCCGGACCTCCTCCCGCCAGAGTACATCGACGAACTAGTAAAGCTGCAAGACCATGTGCCGCCGATGGCCGAACACGAAGTGGTTCGGGTTACGGAACAGGAACTCGGCGTGCCCTGGGAGGACGTTTTCGAGTCGATCGATCCGACCCCCCTTGCCGCCGGCACGATCGCTCAGGTCCATCGTGCGACTCTCACCGGCGGCGACAGAGTCGTCCTCAAGGCGCAGCGGCCAACTGCTCGCGAGGAAATCGAGCAGGATCTCGCACTCCTCAAGTTGTTCGCAGACCGGGTCCGGGAGCGCCCGGCGCTTCAGAAGGTGATCGACATTGAGGCTGTGTTCAAGCACTTGTCCACGTCGCTGCACCGCGAGCTCGACTTCCACCAGGAGGCTTCGAACATCGAGCGGATGCGCGGCATACTCGAGGGCTACGATCGCCTCGATGTCCCGATTGTGCACCAAGATTTTTCCACCTCCCGGGTCCTCGTGATGGAAGAAATCCAGGGAGTGCCCATCGTACAGGCTACAGAGGGTCCAGAACGAACGGAGGCTGCTCGTCAACTCCTCGAGAGCTACTACAAGCAGATTATTGTAGATGGATTCTTTCATGCGGATCCCCACCCGGGCAATCTGAAGTGGTGGAAGGATAAGGTCTACTTTCTTGATTTCGGAATGGTCGGGGACGTGGGTGCCGATCTTCGCGAACATCTGATGCTCTTTCTAATGGCGTTTTGGCAGGAAGACGCTGGGTTCCTGACCGACATCACGCTGATTCTGGCCGATTCGGTTGACCGCAGCGACTTGGACGTCCCCCGGTTCCGGGCCGAGCTCGGCGAGCTGATGGCGAAATATCGGAGGTCCGCGCTCGCCGAGATCCAAATCGGGGTAATATTGCAAGAGATGACCGAAATCACACTACGCCACGGGGTGCCGCTGCCGGCATCGCTCACTCTTATCGGCAAAGCGCTCGCGCAGGTGCAGCTTTCGGCCGTTCACCTCGACCCGGCGCTCGACCCTTTCGAGATCGCAGGGAAATTCCTGGTTCGATCAATACTAAAGAGCGTGAGATCCAAGCTCGACCCGAAGACGCTGCTTTATGAATCGCAGAAACTGAAGGTGCGTGCCTCACGCTTGATCGAGACGTTCGAACGCTTGATCGGGGCCCGCCCGGGACAGAAACTCGCGGTCAACTTCCACGCAACCTCCCTCGAGGAGGTAGTTCGTCAGACGGGGCATCGTGTGGCGCTTGGACTGACTGCCGCAGCGAGTATCCTCGCTGCCGGGCTCACGGCCGTGTCGACGACGCTCGCACATTGGGTTCCCGTGACGTTCGGTGTCGTCGGCGGTCTGCTCATCTTTGGGCTGATTGTCGACGCGCTGCGCGGGCGCTGAATATTGTTTAGGTTGACGACTGGTCGTGGGGCCGTGGTTTCGCCTCACCGCGCCTGATCGAACGCAGCAAAGCTTTCTCGATCACGTACGCCATTGCCGCCATCACCAAGCTTACCAACCATCGCTCCATTTGCCGAAAGAAACGCCTTTTGAGAACATTATTCATGGAATCGCTTTCCAACCTTCGATCGCACATATCGCCACAATGGGAGCAATCGAATTAAGATTAACACGGTGCGCGGCGGAGCTATAGTAGGCCACGGAGCAGCGGCGGTCCGTGCCGTGCAAGGCCGCTGGCAAGAGCGGATAGCCCCGCTCCAAGAAGCGCCATCATGATGGCGGGTAGCGGCCAAATTACTGCTTACCGTCAAATTGTTGTTTCGAGTAACTCTAATCTAGGGAAGCCACCGTTCTCATTTGGAACGATTGTAATATCCCATTCTGGTCTTGCGTATTATTAAACAACGAGTTAGGTAGCCGCTTTCCGGCTCAACCCTTGGCTTCAGGCTTGGTGCCTCGATGATCGTTTGTTCCTGCAATGTCGTTACCGACTCAGAAATAAGAGCGACCCTGGCGAGCGGGGCATGCGCACGCACGCCATTCGCGGTCTACGAATGTCTCGGCTGCCGTTTAAATTGCGGGCGTTGCATCGCCACCGTCCGGACGATCATCAACGAGGCCAACTCCGGGACGGCGACCGGCGGCTCCTCCCGCGAGGCTTGCGAGATGGATGCCGCCGCGCTGTGCCCTCTGTAGGCAATTCGCGTCTTCGCGCCGCGGGCTCGAGCCGCCTCTCCCTTTCCAATGCCGCCCCATGCGGCCTCTTTCCGGGCGCGGTTTGTCCGTCTATATGAAGTTCCGTCTATATGAAGCATGGCGGAGGTGCGCCGCGGCCGTCGTCACGGCTTCGACGGCATGAGCGCCACGCGTTAAGGAGCTTGGAACAATGAGGGGCGACGACAGAGTCCTCGACTATCTCAATCGCAGCCTGCGCAGCGAGCTGACAGCCATCAATCAATATTGGCTTCATTATCGTATCTTCGATAATTGGGGCTATAAAGATCTCGCGAAGAAATGGCGCGAAGAGTCGATCGAGGAAATGCACCATGCCGATCGCTTAACCGCTCGTATTCTTTTTCTGGAAGGATTCCCTAACCTCCAAGTCCTCGACCCGCTGCGGATCGGACAAACGGTGGAGGAAATTCTTCGCTGTGACCTCGCTACCGAGATTTCCGCGCGAGCGCTCTACACCGAGGCGGCGGAATATTGCATTTCCGCCCACGACCTCGTCTCCAAGGAGCTCTATGACGATCTCCTCATCGATGAGGAAAAACACATCGATTTTTTGGAAACGCAATTGGAGCTCATCAAACAACTCGGCGTCCAGCTCTACAGCCAAAAACATATTGGCGGGTTTGAAGATAGCAAATAGAGAATTTTCAATCGATAGCCGGGATAGCCCGCGAGGCTCGCGAAAACTTTCGCGCGGTTTGCGCCCCGGCGGTAATCCCAACGCTCAATTCCCGTAGCTGGCATTCCTTATGTGACGGAAATTGATATTTGATCCAGAAGCAATAGATGTCCCTCCATGCTGTCGAAGCGGAGCAAGCCATGGGTGCGCGGATTATCCCGTTCTTCGAAAAGGTGACCGAAACCTTTAGCTACCTTGTTATAGATCCTCCGACGCAGGCCGCCGCGATCATCGATCCAGTGCTCGACTATGATCCCGCCGCCGGACGGATTAACACGCACTCCGCCGATGCCATCGCCAAAATGGTTCAAGCCGAGGGGCTGCGCGTCGAATGGATTCTGGAGACGCACGTCCACGCCGACCATCTTTCGGCGGCCGGCTATTTAAAGAAAAAGCTCGGCGGCGCGCTCGGTATTGGTTCGAATGTCCGGCAGGTGCAACAGATTTTGGGCAATTTGTTCAACGACAAGCCCGCAATCCCGCTCGGCGCCGGTTTCGACCATCTGTTCGAGGACGGCGAGATTTTTCGCATTGGCGCCCTCGATGTGAAAGCGCTCTATACTCCGGGTCATACGCCGGCCGATATGAGCTACATGATGGAAGACGCCGTGTTCGCCGGCGACACGCTCTTCATGCCGGACTATGGAACGGCGCGATGCGATTTCCCGGGCGGCGATGCGCGGACGCTTTATCGTTCCATCCAGCGGCTTCTGGAATTGCCGCCGCAAACCCGGCTCTTCATGTGCCACGACTATGCCCCGGGCGGCCGCGCCTACGCCTTCGAGACGACCGTCGCCAAAGAGCGGGCGCAAAACGTTCATGTCCATGACGGCGTTACCGAAGATGTGTTCGTCGCGCGGCGCACCGCGCGCGATGCAATGCTGGACACGCCGAGGCTTTTTCTGCCGTCGCTGCAGGTCAATATGCGCGCCGGCGAGCTGCCGCGGCCCGAGTCGAACGGCCGCCGTTACTTCAAGATCCCGATCGAGGCTTCGACTCTTTGAACCTCAGCGATCCGTTGCCGATCATGTGGGTCCTTTTGATGGGCAAGCGCTCGAGAGCAAGATCGCCAAGCTGGAAATATCAGTTTTCGCCTGGACGTTGCGGCGGGATCAGGGCAATAAGGCCGTTGCCTCTTGCCGCCGCATATCTGGTAAGTCTTGTCTTTTCGCGGAAGGATGGCCGAGCGGTTTAAGGCAGCGGTCTTGAAAACCGCCGTGGACGCAAGCCCACCGTGGGTTCGAATCCCACTCCTTCCGCCAACACTGTACAACATTGAGTTTATTGCACTTCTGACTTAATAATCAGGCCAATGTCCCATGTCGCTGCCCCATGCCACTGCCACGCGGATAATTGACTGCGACATCGTGTCATACCCCTTACCATAACCCCTTGACAAAGAACAAGCAAGTTATTCGGCGATCAATTAGCAATCGTTCGGCGAATAACCTAACCAAATCAACGCGCTTTACTACAAACTGGCAATTTGCTATAGAAAAAAGAGGCATGACCGGTCAGCCCAAGTCCAAATCATCGATAGGGCCGAGGTGTAGCGGTTCAAGGTCTTATTCGACAGCGACCTTTCCCGCGCAACATGGTCAAGGAAACCGGCCGCTTGGCTCTTATCAACCGAGGCCAGCGGGGCGTCCTTCGTGAAGCTCTGAAACAGCCTGTAGACGCTTTCATTCTGACCGCGTGTCTGCTCTGTCAACTTCGTGGCCGGGTCGCGCTGAACCTCGGCCAAGTAGCCCGCCGCCGCTTCCGCAAAGGTCAGCTCTCCCGCGCGGATAATTGGCCTCGGCCGTGGCGCGGCCAAGGGCAGCCCTTCGATTGGCAAGGCAGCTCAACCCCGCAAGAGCCGCAACCTATTGACCATGGCCCGCGCCTGCCCCGTCAGGATGGCATTGGCGAGCCGCGCATAGGCTGGCGATCCGGGCTCGACTGTGACGCCCTTGCGGCGCTCAATCGCTTGCACCTCGGCCCGAACCGCGCTCCAATCATCCTCGGCCAAAGCCTCTTGCACAACGCCAAGGTGGCAACCGATGGTATGTTCCTCGTAAGTCAGCTCGACTTCGCCATCATCGCCAAGGATCGGCGGGCCATCATACCGGCCGCGCGCGCTATCCGCTGCCAACTGGTCAAGCAGGAAATCGTGCGCCTCGGCCCCTTCCTCGGCTATCTCGACAAGGCTTAGCGGCGCATCCTGACGGGCGCGATCAAAGCGCGACTTCCATTCGTTCACCAAGGGCCAGCGACGGGCTTGCGCCTCAGGCAATGATTGCGTGCCGAGCCCGATCTTGATCTTGCCGAGCGGCTTGCCTTCCGAAGATCGGAACCGGCCCCGCAAGGTGCGCGGAACTGCCATGACGAATGCCCAGCCGCGTCCGCGTAGGGCGAGGTAGCGAAGGTCTGCCATCATGCCTCCAATGGCCCATGCCGATGGCCCATGGCTCTGCCCAGGAAGCCTTTGGAAAGCAAGAACTTTCTCGCAATTCAGTCGGTTAGCGCAGCAATCCCGTCGGGTCCCACTCCTTCCGCCATTTTATTGGACCCCTACGCCGCCGCTACCTTTGGCGGGAGAATTAACCCCACCATATATGTACAAGGCTTGGGCCGGCGCCGCACCGCCGGCCCAAACCGCGTAAACGGCCGGCGCCTGGTCCGCGGCGTCAGCTCGGCGTTCGCCCGCCAGCTCCTCGGTACAAAAGCCGGTCTTGTTTCGCCAACTGTGCCGATGGGGTCCGGGGCGCGAGCATCGCGGCTTGTCTCTTGCTCGCCTCGCTCACGCCAAGCGAAAGACAGAGAGCTTATTGGCTGGTCCACGGAAATCCTGAAGCGCGCTGAGTTCCGGGCTGGCCAGCGTTTGGACGAAATGCGCAGGAATGGGGAACGTTCTGGCCGCAGTAGACCGCAACCGTATCACGGCGATTCGGTAAATTTGCGAGACCTAGGCGTCTCACGGGTCCAATGCCGCCGCTGGCAAAAATTCAGCCGCGTGGGCGGGAAAGCTCTGGAAGAAACCATGGCCCACGTTAAAAATTTGGAGATCGCGTCCATAGATTCGGCGGCCGCGAGCAGAAGCAGCAGGACAATGCGGCGAAGATCGCGGCGCTCACGACGGCAGCTTAGTTATCGTGATAACGGCGGCGCGACAGACCAGCGCACGCAGTTATCGACCGCACGTTGGCCTTGCGTGCCAAATTCCCGTTGGCAACGCTCCTTAATGCGCTGCATGGGATCATCCCGTTCGCAGGCGGTCAAAAGGACAAGTGACAACACAATAAGCAACAATCTCATCCGGTTAGGAGAAGGTCAATCTGGCGTAACTTGTCAAGTGCGTAATTCCCCAAACTTTACCAGTACCTCATCCAAAATCTTCGACATGTTGTTGGCGTGCGCGACACTGGAGGAGATCGCGGCGGCGGCAATTAAGCGCGCATTCGATGCGCGATACGCCAGCGGCGAGACTGTATCGTGATCCGGTGGCGCGGGCCGACGAATGAGCCACACACTTAGCATGATTAACGCCACGCACCCGAGTAGCAAAAATGTGTTGCGAACGCGGTGCACGATATTCACGTTCCAGATCAGAAACGGGCTCTCGCGCGCGCATCATAAAGTATGTGAGCAAACCCGCGATGCCGATCACCGCAGGCGCCGACTTCAAGAAGATCATCGCGTCCATGAAGCATCCTTCCGAAATAGCGAAGTCATGAGTAGACTTAATCACGGCCAGCTGGCCGAAGATCATACTATACTTTTTGGTGGTCGTCCATGGCGGTGAGGCCTTCGAGGAGCGCGCCCCAAAGGCCAAAAAACGAATGGTTGGGTCCGCGACCGCAGCTTTTTGGCAGGCGGGGTTAATCCGCCCGCCCGGGGGAGCATTGTGACACCATCGGATCGAGATAGGGCTACGCACCCTTGTTCCATGAAAAGCGAATAGCTTGACGAAATCCTCCGGTACGTAATTTGGCGGCATGGTTGCGGCGGGCTGGGCCGTTTGCCGTGGTCGAGCCAGACCTTCAGAGGTAACCCATGGATAGCGGAATGTGTCCCGCGGCGCTCCCGGCGGCAATCCATTCCGGTTGATTATCGCTGGCCGCATGTGTACTGACACGACGGCAGCCGACGAAACTCAAGCGGCGCGCGTCTTGCGGAGTTTGCAATGCGAAAAACGTCCAGACTTGGATCAATATTCGGCGCCGCATCCATTTCGACGGGGGTTTTTCTCGCCGCGATAGCCCTCGGCGGCTGCAATCAAACCTCTGGCTCCTCCGCACCCGTCGCGGCGGTGGCGCCCCAGGCGCCGGCTCCGCCTAACTGGCCGAAATTGCCCGAGGGCGCCGCCTGCACCAATGATCTCAACCACTATCAAACCGTGCTTGACGCCGACATCGGCACTGGAAATGTCAACCGGTCGGTGTACGATCAGATCGAGACCGATCTCGACCGCGCCGCCAGCGCATGCGCGGCAGGTCATGATGGCGAGGCGCGCGCGATCGTTCGTTCGACGAAACTACAGCACGGCTATCGCGCTTCCTCGTGAGGACGGCGATGCGCGATGTCCGCCGTATTAGGCGGCCGACGGCGCAAAAGGCAAGGCGTAAGCGTCCAGAATATCCCCGGAATACCTGATTTTGGTGACGCTGCAATCCCGGCAAACCTTCGGCCCCGGGCTTGCGGCGGACGGTTTCGCTTGTTACTTGAGGCCGCCTCGCCCGCGCCTCACCTCGTTTCGAGTAAACATCATGGCTTCGCCGCGCCGGTCTCCGCCCCTCCTTGAAGCCAGGGGCACGCGCTTCCTCATTGTCGAGGCGCGCTATTACGAAGATATCGTCGCGATGCTGTTGGAGGGCGCGAAAACCGCCTTTGCCAAGGCGGGCGCCTCCTTCGATCTCGTCGGCGTGCCCGGCGCGCTCGAAATCCCGCTCGCCCTGGCGATCGCGGTCGATCACGCGGCAGCCTCGAGGCGCCCTTTCGATGGGGCGGTGGCGCTCGGTTGCGTCATTCGCGGCGAAACCCATCATTTCGAGATCGTCGCCAATGAAAGCGCGCGCGCCTTGATGCAGATTTCCCTTGCGCGAAAACTCGCCTTTGGCAATGGTGTCTTGACCGTCGAGAACGAGGCGCAGGCCTTGACGCGGGCCAATCCGCAACAAGGCGACAAGGGTGGCGATGCCGCGCGGGCGGCTCTTTCGATCTATCGGCTGAAGCTTGCAATCGGGGCGTCCTGATGGCCAATGCCGACCGGCGTTCCGCCGCCCGCCTCGCCGCAGTTCAGGCTCTCTATCAAATGGAGGTCTCCGGGAAAGGCCTGAAGGAAACCCGCGCAGAATTCGAGTCGTTCTGGATCGGCAATGAAATCGAGGGTGTGCAATATAAGGATGCGGAAACCGCGTTTTTCAGCGATATTCTTACCGGCGCTGTTTCCGCCCAGGGTCCGATCGATCGGCTTATCGACAAAGCCTTGGCGGCGGGCTGGCCCTTGGCCCGGATCGATTCCGTCATGCGCGCGATTTTGCGCGCGGGCGCCTATGAATTGAAAGAGCGCACCGACGTTCCGGCGCGTGTCTCGATCAAGGAATATGTCGATATCGCCGGCGCCTTTTTTGGCCCCGAGGAAGCCGGAATGATCAATGCGGTGCTGGACGCCCTGGCGCGCCAGTGCCGCGCGGCGGAATTCGAGCCGCGCGGGTAAAATGCAAATCGATGTCGCGTCCTTCCGAAGACGAATTGATCGCCACCTACTTCGCGCCGCTCGCGGGGCCGGGGGCCTTTGGCTTGCGCGACGATGCCGCGATTCTCGCCCAAAAACCGGGCCATGATATCGTCGCGACCAAGGATATGTTGATCGCCGGAGTGCACTTCTTTACGGACGATCCGCCGGGCGCGGTCGCACGCAAGGCTTTGCGGGTGAATCTCTCCGATCTTGCCGCCAAGGGCGCGGAGCCGTCCGGTTTTCTCCTCGGGCTTGCCTTGCCGGAAGATTGGACGGCGCATTGGCTCGCGGGTTTCGCGCAAGGGCTCGGCGAGGATGCCGCGGCCTACAAATGTCCGCTGCTGGGCGGCGATACCGTGAAGAGTCCCGGGCCGCTCATCGTCTCGATCACCGCTTTCGGCACCGTCCCGGCGCAAAAGATGATCTTGCGCGCGGGCGTCGCGGCGGGCGACCACATTTATGTGACGGGGACAATTGGGGACGCGGCCTTGGGCTTGAAATTTCGCCTCGACGTGGCGCAAGACGCGAAATGGACCCATTGCGTCGGCCAAGCGGACGCCGCTTATCTCGCCGGCCGTTATCTTCTGCCGCAGCCGCGTCTTTGCCTGCGCGAGGCGCTGCGCGCCCACGCGCACGCGGCCATGGACATTTCCGACGGATTCGCGGGCGATCTTGCGAAAATGTTGCGCCTGACCGGGATGACCGCCGAGGTCATGACCGCCGATGTGCCGCTCTCCAAGGCCGCGCGGAAAATTTTGCACGAAGCCCCATCTCTCCTCGAAACGATTTTGACCGGCGGCGACGACTATGAGATTCTCTGTGCCGTGCCGCCCTCCCAAAGCGCCGCCTTCGAAGCCGATTCCGCTGCCGCCGGGATCTTGGTGCGGCCGGTTGCCACGGCCATGCCGGGCACCGCGCCGCCGGTGTTCAAGGATACGGAGGGGCGGAGTTTGGCCGTCGCGCAGCCTTCCTTCCGGCATTTTTAGCCGCTTGCTCCCGGCATTTTTAACGGTTAGGCGCAAGATGGCTGTCAGGAGTGTTCAAGGCGCGATTGCGTGGTGCGGCGGTTTCTGTATAGGTCGAGGCCAAGCCGCGAGAGGCCTCGTCAATCCTTCGAACAATCATGCAAGGTGCAACACATGAATTCCATTTGGTTTATCATTTTCGCTGGTCTTTTATCGATCGTCTATGGCGTGGTGACGTCGTCGAAACTCCTTGCCGCCGATGCCGGTTCGCCCAAGATGCAGGAGATCGCCGGGGCTATCGCCGAGGGCGCGCAAGCCTATTTGAAACGCCAATATGCGACGATCGCCGTTGTCGGCATTGCCATCTTCGCCGCCTTTGGGTTCTTTGTTTCGTGGCTGCTCGCGGCCGGGTTTCTGATCGGCGCGATCCTTTCCGGCGTCGCGGGCTTCATCGGCATGAATGTCTCGGTCCGCGCCAATGTGCGCACCGCCCAGGCTGCCATGCAATCGCTCGCCGCGGGACTTGACATTTCCTTCAAGGCGGGTGCCGTCACCGGGCTCTTGGTCGCGGGCCTCGCACTCCTTGGCGTCGCGGGATATTTTTACGTTCTCACTGGGCCGCTCGGCCATGCGCCGAACAGCCGCGAGACCATCGACGCGCTGGTCGCGCTGGGCTTCGGTGCGTCCTTGATCTCGATTTTCGCCCGTCTCGGCGGCGGCATTTTCACCAAGGGCGCCGATGTCGGCGCCGATCTCGTCGGCAAGGTCGAAGCCGGGATCCCCGAAGACGATCCCCGCAATCCGGCGACGATCGCCGATAATGTCGGAGACAATGTCGGCGATTGCGCCGGAATGGCCGCAGATTTGTTCGAAACCTATGCGGTGACGGTCGTCGCCACCATGGTGCTCGCCGCGATTTTCTTCACCGGTGAGCCGGTGCTTGATGCCGCTATGCTCTATCCGCTGGCGATCTGCGCGGCTTGCATCGTCACTTCAATCGCCGGAACTTACTTTGTAAAGCTCGGATCCAACAATTCGATCATGGGCGCGCTGTACAAAGGCCTGATCGCCGCCGGAATCTTGTCGATCGCGGGCCTTGCCGCCGCGACCTCTCTCACCGTCGGCTGGGGGGCCATCGGCACGGCAAGCGGCACTCAGGTCGAAGGCTCGCATCTCTTTCTCTGCGGCCTTGTTGGGCTGCTCGTGACGGGGTTGATCGTCGTCATCACCGAATATTACACCGGCAGCGGAAAGCGGCCCGTGGTCTCGATCGCCCAGGCCTCTGTCACCGGACATGGCACCAATGTCATCCAAGGCCTCGCGGTCTCGCTCGAATCAACCGCGCTGCCGGCGCTGGTCATCATCGGCGGCATCATCGCGACCAGTCAACTCGCCGGTCTCTTCGGCACCGCCATCGCGGTGACCACCATGTTGGGTCTCGCCGGTATGATCGTCGCGCTCGATGCTTTCGGGCCGGTGACCGACAATGCCGGCGGCATCGCCGAGATGGCGGGCCTGCCGAAGGAGGTCCGGCACGTGACCGACGCGCTCGACGCGGTCGGCAATACGACGAAAGCCGTGACCAAGGGCTATGCGATCGGCTCGGCTGGGCTCGGCGCCTTGGTGCTTTTTAATGCCTATAGCCACGATCTCGGCTTTTTCGCCGCGAACCCCGATCAGTTTCCCTATTTCAAGGGAATGGGCGTGGTGTCCTTCGACATCTCGAACCCCTATGTCGTGGCAGGGTTGATTTTTGGCGGCATGATTCCCTACCTCTTTGGCGGTATCGCGATGACCGCAGTTGGCCGCGCGGCGGGCTCCGTCGTCGAGGAAGTACGGCGCCAGTTTCGCGACAAGCCCGGCATCATGCAAGGGACGGAGCGTCCTGATTACGGTCGCGCGGTCGACATGTTGACCAAGGCGGCGATCAAGGAAATGATCGTGCCGTCGCTTCTGCCGGTGCTTGCGCCATTGGCCGTTTATTTTGGCGCCCTCTTGATTTCCGGCTCGAAGGCGTCGGCCTTCGCGGCCTTGGGCGCGTCGCTCCTCGGGGTCATAGTCAACGGGCTTTTCGTCGCGATTTCGATGACATCGGGCGGCGGCGCCTGGGACAATGCCAAGAAGAGTTTTGAGGACGGTTTCGTCGACAAGAACGGCGTCAAACATTTTAAGGGCGGCGAGGCGCATAAGGCTTCAGTGACCGGCGACACCGTCGGCGACCCTTACAAGGACACCGCCGGTCCCGCCGTCAACCCGGCGATCAAGATCACCAATATCGTCGCGCTCTTGCTGCTCGTCATCCTCGCGCGTTGACGGGGATGGAGCGGCATCCTGGCTACGGGGCTTTAAGCTTTCGCGTCCACCAAATTTGGCTTGCCGTGTTCGTCTTGTCGAGCAGGTCAAGTGGCGGATGACAGGATCAGCGCGGCGTGCAAACTCTTGAGTGGCCGCCCGCCCCGCCGTGGCCGGGACGCCAAGGCATTCCAATTTGAGATTCTTCGCCACGGCCAGCTGTCGGCCGCGCTGCGGAGGAGGCAATTTCGACGGCGACCCGCGGTTCGATCGCCCGTGCCCGGATTGCTCGCCGGAACGCAACTCGCGTCCCCCTAACCCCGAGCCGCTGAATGAGTCGTAATCGCGGCGAATTTCCAACCACGCCTTAACCCATAACCCATATGCTTCAAAATTGGGGGAAGTGAACCGCACGCCAAGAAAACTGGACCATTCCTCTTAGGCAAGAGACTTGAATACGAAATGCCGGGCACTTTTCGATTCTTGTTAGCGGTGGCTGTCGTGCTATCGCATCTCATCCACACGCCTTATTATCGCGACCTCGGATATTACGCGGTCAGAGCTTTTTTTGTCTTGTCCGGTTTCGCCATGACTGCCGCCCTGAACGAAGTTTATGGTTTCGACGGGAAGCGGTTCTGGATCAATCGGTTCCTGAGACTGGTTCCGCCCTATCTGACGGTGTGTTTCCTCACCGCGCTCGCCATTCGCTGCTACCCTCTCGAAGCCGCCCGGTTCATGCCACGATGGGCATGTCCGGCGACGGTAGCCGATGTCGCGGAAAACCTCAGTATAATGCCGCTCATATACGGTGGTCTGCAGTTTCGCTACATCGAGCCTGCATGGTCGCTTGCCGTCGAAATTATCATGTATGCCGTGCTTTGGATCGGCATGGGGCGAAGCGCTCGCGGCGCCTTCATTTGCTTCGCCAACGGCGCGGCTTATCATTGCTACAAATTATTCACCGGCGCGCCGTTCGCGGAAAGGTATTTCTCACCGGAATCGGCGCTGCTGAGCTTCGCTGCAGGCGCTTTGATTTATTTCTGGCGCGAGCGGAGCACGCTGCAGACGCGGGCAGATCTTGCTTTGTTCGTGAGCCTTGCCTGGCTGATCAATTTTTTCGCCGAGGGTACGCTCATGCCAGACGGCTATGCAAAACAGGCGGGATTTTACGTCAATATCACATTGGCGGCGCTTGTCGTCGGTTCGCAACCGGCGCTGCGGCCGGGACCGCTCGCGCGCCGCATCGACACCGTTCTTGGCAATCTGAGCTACCCGATTTTCCTTGTTCACTGGTTAGGCGGCTTTGCCGGCTATGTGCTTTTGTCTTCCACAATTCCGCGTGGATGGGAGCTCGTGCTCGCGTCTGCTCCGGTCATTGTCATCTTGGCCGCGGCGCTCGCCTGGCTGAATGGCCGTTTCGTCGAACCGCTTCGATGGCGAGTCCGCAATGCGGAAAGGCCGCGCGAAAATGCCGGAGCGGCGTCAATCTGTCCGGAATAAGGGTTCACGGCACCCGTTAACTGCACACGGCGGCGCATTGCGCGGCCAGAAGTTGAAGCGATTGTAGACTGTCGTATAAAGCCGGGGCGCATGGCCGCGCGCGATGCGCTCAGAAATGCAGAAGGTTGATGAACATGCCTTTGAGGAAGGTCGATTCGGCACCGGCCGTCGGCGTGGTGCGCGATACGAAATCGATGAGCTTGCCGTCCTCCATGCCATAATTGGCGACGCGCGCGACTTTCTTGTCCTTGGTGAAATAGACCGCGAAGACCCGCTGGTCCGTGACCTTCGGCGGCATGAACTGCACGCTGCGATTGGTGACCTGGCTAATGTAATACCAGGCGTCGCCACCGACGGTGGATGTCGTCGTCGGCGTCCCCAAAAGGACCAGGATTTGCTCCGCGGAAGCCCCGGCCTTGACCTGTTCGGCCGATTTCGGGTCGAGCTGATACCCATGGACGACTTGACCGTCATAGCCGAGGCAGCCGCCGAGCCCCAGCGCAAGCGCCGCCGCCAAGGCCAGTTTCATGCGGCCCGGTGTCCGGGCGTTACCACGCCGGGTCCGCGCCTTCATCAACCCCATTCCGTACGCCTCCGAGTTGCGCATTTTGGCGAAGCACTTTCCTGTCCAGGCCAGGCAAATGCCATGACGCAGGGAAATTCCATACAATAAATGAACACATTGCTTGCGCAATTGGTGCCGCCGCGCCGGACGACGGACCGGCCCCTGTCACCTATGCCTAATAATCCTTGCGTTTTGCCGCGCGATGCCTACCTTCCGGCCCAGGGAAATGCAAGGCCCGCAGATCACCGGCCAGGGCGACCCGTGGCCGCCTTTCGGACGGGGCAGCATGGTTCTCCGGCTCTTCCGGCGCGCCGCCAATCGACAACTGATCGACCGGCTTTCCGGCGAGATCGTGGCGGCGGCCCGCGATCCTGTCCTGTTCACGGAGTATGGCATCGACGATAGCCTGGAAGGCCGCTTCGAGGCGGTGACCTTGCATGCGGTTCTTGTCCTGCGACGCCTCAATCGCATGGACCCGCCCGCGCCCGAAATTGCCCAGGATCTCACGGACGCCATTTTTCGCTCCTTCGAGATCGCCTTGCGGGAAATGGGCGTTGGCGACGTAAGCGTGCCGAAGCGCATGAACGCCATCGCCGGGGCTTTTTTCGGGCGCGCCGCGGCCTATGACATGGCGTTGTGCGGAGGCGCGCCGGCGCTCAAAGCCGCGCTTGCGCGAAACGTCTATGGTGGCCGCAAAAATCCGGATAGGCTCGCGCATTATGTGGAAACGGCCAACGAAACCTTGGCCGAGGCCTCGCTCGAGGCCTTCACCCTGGGCCCGGTTCCGTTTCCGGAGCCCGCCGCCGTTCGTTGAGCGCGGTCCGCTTCGATCGAACCCGGTCCGGGGTTTTCTCGCGAAACGGGTTTCCACTTGCCGGGGTAGATGTTCTAATACTCGGCAGCAGAGGGTGGCGATGACATCCAGCACCGTTCCCGGTCCGAAATCCCGCAAGCCCCGTGGCGGCAAGACAGGCGCCAAGCTTGGGCCGGGACGATTGACACGCATGCTTGTCGTCGCGACCGTGCCGGATACCGGTCTCGACATAAGGCTTTGCGCCAATGAGACCGAATGAGCCGCGCTCGCGGACGCCTACGTCCTCGTCGCGGTTCAAACGTTCGAGGCCGATTTCCATGTCCGGAAACAAGGTCCGAAAAGATACGAGGTCAGCGGCGTTTTGCACGCGCTTGTGACGCAAACCTGCGGCGTCAGTCTCGAGCCTTTCGAGACCCTTGAGAGCGCTCCTGTTGATGTGGATTTCGCGCCCTCCCATCAGCCTTTGGACGAGCCCGCCAGCTGGAAAATGACGGCGGGCGGCGCGGCGGCAATTTTTGCTGGGCCGCAAGATCCCCCTGATCCGATTATCAATGGCCAAATCGATCTTGGCGCACTGGCGGCGGAATTTTTGGCCCTGAATCTCGATCTTTATCCGCGCAAGCCGGGGGTCACTTTCCAAAACATGTATGTTGGCGGCGAAGCGTCCGCAACAGATTCGGCCTTCGTTGGTTTACGGCATCGTTCATAATAACACTGAGCGGCTCGTCGCCTAATCGCCCCGCGCGAGTACCTCGGGGTCGCTCAAGCGATGCAGCCGGTGCGCCGCGGCGTGCGCAAAACGCATGAGCACCGCGCGGCGGGTGGCGGAGGCGATGCGATGTTCCGGTGCTTGCCGCAAAATTTCCGCGCCAAAGGCATCGGCCAAGATGAGCCCCGCGTCCTCCGGCATGATTTCGATGGGCACGGTTTCGGGGATCGCGAAAAACAGCCTGTCGCAATGGGCGCGATAGTCCCGCCATTTGTCGTCCGCACGGAAATCAGCGACGGAGGATTTGATTTCGACGATATAAATCGTAGCGTCCATAGCGAGCGCGACGATATCGGCGCGCCGTCCCGAGAGCAGCGGCAATTCGGTGACGGTCGAAAAGTTCAGGCACCGCAACAACCGCCTCGTGCCGCGCGCGACAACAAGCGCCGTATCGGACTTGCGGCCGTCAGGCAGTGAGAGAGATTTGAGCAATGGCATGGCGGATCTTCGATCGAGACTCGAACGCAAGCGATGATCGCGGAGGAAACCTGCGCGAGACATGGGCTGTCAAGCGCCAAGATCATGGCGGATTTTTCTGAACGACCCCTTAATCCCGGGCGGAAGGAAGCCCAAGGTTCCATGGCCCTTCGACGCCGTCCGTCACGCGCAGCTTTGGAGGTCGGCGGGGTCGAGAGCCTTAGCGACCATCACGGCCCAGACGACGCCGGGTGCGCGGATCGGCTCGCCCGCCCGGCGAAGCGCATCGAGCACTCGGCGGGACAGTTCTCCTTGTTCAAACCAGCCATCGGATTGCCGGATCCTCTTGGGCGGACGGCGGCGTCGAGATGAACGAGACCGGCGCGAAATTGGCCGGGCTGCTGCTCCGTCCGGGCCATAATGCCAACGGTCCCGGTGCGCTTTCCGGCCAGCGCTGGTGCCGCTTGATAATGATCGAGGAGCTGTGATTGAGTGCCGGTGCCACATACTTGTTGCCGAAGAGCGCCTGGAAGCCATTATAGCTGCCCGGCTCGTCTTGAAGCTTGTCGGGAGCGGCATGTGCCGAGCCGCCGCAAAGCCCGCTTCCCTGCGCGCAGTGGACGTGCCCTCGAAATCGGCGACCGCGAGGGTGTGGTTGGCGAGGTTCTCGTTGTGCTCCGGCGAACTCGAACCGAAGACATTGTCGATGTCGCTCGTGGTGTTCTCGAACTCGATGTTGGCCACCGAGAAAGCGCCGACATTGCAGCCGGCGCGGGTGAATGGAACCCACGGCGCCGGATGGATGTTGCCGCGCCGGTCGACCATCTGCGGCACTGACGTGGGGCCCAGATTGTCGGTCCAATAGGCGAACGAACTGGTGAACTTCGAGCTGCCGCCGCTGAAATAGAGAATCGTATTGCCGATGGGCATGCCCATCTTCTCGCCATAGACGCCGGTAAGCGAAGTCAAGATGTGACCTTCCCCCACAAGCTCCGCTGCTTCCATCTGGCTGAACTCCGCCGCTTAGTAACGGCTCAAAATGCGCAAAAACTTGATCATCCGCACACCCTGCCGGGCTTCCGTCCGGCGCATCCCAACCCGCAAAGGGGAGGAAACTTAGCGGACAGATCGTGTGCTACCGACAGTGCCGAATGCGGGCCGGTTGACGGATGATGTTAGTTGTGATAGATGACGAATTCGCGGCAAGCCGCTTGCTCCGGGCCGCAACTCATGCGATAAAGAAATGTCGTTGCTTGCAAAAATAACGGACACCCGAAATGACCCTCCTGAAGTTTGGTGCGGCGGCCGCCGGTGTGTGCTTTTGCATAATGTTGGCGGTTCCGTCGCAGGCGAGGCCGGTGGGGACCGTCGATGGAATGCCCTTTTTTGGTCTCCCCTATCCCTACGGATATGTCTATCATCGGCCTAGAATAGAGTGTTACGCCTTTCAACCGGTCGAAACCCCGGATGGTCCGCGGATCCAAGTAATTTGGACGTGCGGGTCTCCCGTTACGGCGAGATATTGAATCGCGCGATCCTGGCGGCACTTGAATTATGCATTCGAGGCCAATCCTCCGGAGAAGTGCATCCAAATCACCGGAAAATCAGCATCTTCAGCACCGGATGGGCTGCGTCCATGAATGGCGCCCCCCACGTGTAAGAACAATGGCTTCGCGTTGCCCAGGAACCGAATTAGGGCAGATTGGCTCGATGCCGCGCCCAACCGGGGAATATCGATTGAGGAGAAAGTCCATGTTAGGACGATTTCTTATTTCCATGAGAGTTTTAGCTTTAATCGCCTTGTCCGCGTCGGTTTTGAGTCCGCCGCTTCGCGCCGAGCCCGCAACGAAAACCCCTAATTTGACGCCGCTGGACTATCCGCTGTCGCCGTCAGCGCAATCCAAACTGCCCCCTCCTCAGCTGCCCCAGCCGCGGCAAACCGCAACACCACCCGCGCCGCCGCAGGTCAGACCGCAGCCTTCGGAACAGCCCGGACCGCCGTCGCCGCTCCTCGGTAAAGCCCCGCCGCTGCCCTTGTCCTTGCCGATGTATCGCCGCCTGCAGAAGAATCCAGCGTTGCTGCAAGAGTGGCAGAAGGGGCTCAACCCGGTGACGTCCAAGCCGGCGCCGCCGCCCGCCCTTCATCACTCGGGGGGAACGGCGCCGGTTGGCGGCTCGTGGAGCTTGGCGCCTTCCGCGCCGGGCTCTCCACCGCTCTCCACTCCTCTTCTTCTGACCGATGGCACGGTCATCGCGCATGTGTCCTGTACCGGAACTTGGTGGAAGCTGACACCCGACTTCACGGGCAGCTATATCAACGGCAGCTGGGCGCAAATCGCATCCTTGCCATCCGGCTATGATCCGCGATTCTTCTCCTCTGGGTGCTCCCCGACGGGCGAGTCATGATCGAAGGCGGCGAATACAACAACAGCACCATCAACTGCAATAACATCGACGCCGGGGTCTGGACGACTCTGGGCGCCATTTACAACCCGTTGTTCAATACATGGACCTCGCAGTTGCCTATGACCGGAACTTTAGGAATATATGTTGTCTTGTAACGAATGAAATTCCCGCCTCGGCCGCATTTAAAAAATTTGCGGGCATTCCGCGTACAAGATATGATTGCATCGTCGCCGGTCTTTCGCCTGTCGCTCCCATCGTGGATGTTCGCGCTGCCGGTCGCTCATCGACACCTAGGTCTAGGTCGCCACGTGGGGCAAGACGGAAGGGGAGGTTATAGAATGCGGTCTCGTGGAGGCCGGCAATGTCACCCGCCGTCGTCCCGGCGCGAGAGGCAAATCGAAGCAGGTTCGGTTGTCCAGTTTGCATCCGCTGCTTATACCAATATCAGCCCAGTTTTTTCTACTCCAGCAGCTTGAACCGCGTTCAAGGGCCGGCCCCGTCGCCTTGGCGTCCTTGGATTGTGGGAAGCGATGGGTTACACCATGACCTGCCGGAGACGGCTTTGTGGCCATGGCGAGGCCCCGGCACGGGTCGCGGATGCCGGGTTGCGGGCGGAACGGAGTGCGGCGGCGGGGAAAGACGGCGGCGGCTTGGCGATTCGACCCGCAAATTGGTACGAAAGCAATGATCGCGCACGCGCACGGCAATAAAGCGGACCGCAACGGCGCCGACGGCCCAAGCCGCATCCTCGACGACGTCGGCTTCGTGCATCTGCATGTGCACAGCTCCTATTCCCTGCGCGAGGGGGCGATGCCGGTCGCCAAGCTCGCCAGGCTCGCCCTCGCCGATACGATGCCGGCGCTGGCGATTACCGATTCGAACAATCTCTTCGGCGCCTTGGAGTTTTCCGAGAAACTGGCGAAAGAAGGGGTGCAGCCGATCCCTGGCCTGCAAATCACCATCGACTTTCATGACGGCGCGGCAAGGGCGCCGCGCGGCGAGGCGAGCGCTTGCCACGCGTCCATCGTGCTCTTGGCCCAGGACGCCGCCGGCTATTCGAACCTGATGCACATTGCCTCGCGCGTCTGGCTCGATCCTGAACCGGGGGATACGCCGCATGTTGACATCGTGGGTCTCGAAGGGCGAACCCAAGGGCTGATCGCGCTCACCGGCGGCCCAAGTGGTCCCCTCGACCGCGCCTTCGCCGATGACCGGGCGGAACTGGCGTTTACCCGCGTGGCGGCGCTCGGGAAACTGTTTCCCGGCCGGCTCTATGTCGAAATCCAGCGCCACGGGCTTGCCTCCGAACGGGCGATCGAACCGCGGCTCCTCGATCTCGCCTATCGCGCCTCGCTTCCGCTTGTTGCGACCAACGAAGTATTTTTTGTGGCGGCCTCCGATTATGAAGCACACGATGCCTTGATTTGCATCGCCGACGGAACTGTCGTCAGCGACGGCGCCCGCCGCCAGCTTTCGCCCGAGCATCGTTTCAAGACGCGCGCGGAAATGATCGCACTTTTCGCCAACCTTCCGGAGGCACCCCGCAACAGCGTCGAGATCGCGTTGCGTTGCGCCTACCGGCCGCTGACCCGCAAACCGATTTTGCCGCGTTTAGCCGTGAATGGCGGGATCGAAGCGGAGGCGCAAGAACTCCGCGCCGAGGCAGAGAGGGGACTGGCGGCGCGTCTCGCCGCGCATGGCCCGGCGCCCGGCTTCACGGCCGGTGATTATCGCGCAAGGCTTGCCTTCGAACTTGACGTGATCGTCAAGATGAATTTCCCGGGCTATTTTTTGATCGTCGCGGATTTCATCAAATACGCCAAATCGCAGGATATTCCGGTTGGGCCGGGACGCGGGTCGGGGGCCGGGTCCTTGGTTGCCTATGCACTTACGATTACCGATCTCGATCCGATCCGCTTCGGTCTCTTGTTCGAGCGCTTCCTCAATCCGGAACGCGTTTCGATGCCGGATTTCGATATCGATTTCTGTCAGGAGAGGCGCGACGAGGTGATTGCTTATGTCCGGCGACGCTACGGCGACGATAAAGTCGCGCAGATCATCACGTTCGGATCGTTTCTGGCGCGCGGGGTGTTGCGCAATGCCGGGCGCGTCCTCGAATTGCCGCTCGGCCAGGTCGACAGACTGGCGAAGCTGGTGCCGCAGAATCCGGCGGCGCCAGTGAGCCTGAAACAAGCCATCGAGTCGGAGCCGCGCCTCAAGGAAGCCGCCGCGACCGAGCCCCGGGTGGCAAAAATGCTTCAGATCGCGCAGACGCTTGAGGGGCTTTATTCGAATGCGTCCACGCATGCGGCGGGGATTGTCATCTCCGACCGGCCGCTGGAAAAACTCGTGCCGCTTTACCGCGATCCGAAGTCCGAGATGCCGGCGACCCAGTTCAACATGAAATGGGTCGAGGCCGCGGGCCTCGTGAAGTTCGATTTTTTAGGGCTCAAAACGCTGACGATCGTCGCCAACTGCGTGATGCTTCTGAACAGGCGCAGGATCGCGGTCGACCTCGCGAAAATTCCCCTCGACGACAAAAAAACCTACACGATGCTGGAACGCGGCGAGACGGTGGGTGTCTTCCAGCTTGAAAGCGCCGGCATGCGCAAGGCCCTGGTCGACATGCGAGCGGACCGCTTCGAGGACATTATCGCGCTCGTCGCCCTCTACCGGCCGGGCCCGATGGCGAATATCCCAACCTATTGCGCGGCGAAGCGCGGCGAGGAAGCCCCGGACTACATCCATCCAAGGATCGCGCCGATCCTCAAGGAGACCTTTGGCGTCATCATCTATCAGGAACAGGTGATGCAAATCGCCCAGGTTCTCGCCGGATTTTCGCTCGGCGAGGCGGATCTTTTGCGCCGCGCCATGGGCAAGAAGATCAAGGCCGAGATGTCCGCGCGGCGCAATCGTTTCGTCACCGGCGCGGTCGAACGCGGCCTCGATAAGGCGCGCGCGGATGAGATTTTCGACCTCCTCGCCAAATTCGCCGACTACGGTTTCAACAAGAGCCATGCGGCGGCCTATGCGCTGATCGCCTATCGGACCGCTTGGTTCAAAGCCAATTATCCGGTCGAATTCCTCGCTTCCTCGATGACCCTCGACAAATCGAACACCGACCAGCTCGCCGAATTCTGCAACGAGGCGCGCCGGTTGAAGATCGCGGTCTTGCCGCCATCGGTGCAAACGTCGGGCGCCGATTTCGAGCCCGCCGAATACAATGGCGAACCGGCGATACGCTATGCCCTTTCGGCGATCAAGGGCGTCGGCGAGGCGCAGGCGCGGGGACTTGCGGCGATCAACGGCAGCGGTGAAACAGCTCGCCCGGAGAAGCCCGCGTTTCGCGATTTGACCGATTTCGCGGCAAAACTCAATCCGCGTGACATCAACAAGCGCATGCTTGAAAGTCTTGCCTCGGCCGGTGCCTTCGACGAACTCGAACCCAACCGCGCGCGGGTTTTTGCCGGCGCCGAAGCAATTTTCGCCGCGGCGCAGCGGTGCCAGGACGAGCAGCTTGCCGGGCAAAGCGTGCTGTTCGGGGGCGAAAATCTCGACCCCATCGTGTTGCCGAAGGTCGAGCCTTGGCCGCTCACCGAGCGGCTGCGGCGCGAGTTCGAGTCGGTTGGGTTCTTTCTGTCCGGCCATCCGCTCGACGCCTATGCCGCGATCCTCGCGCGGCTGCGGGTGCAGCGCTGGACCGAGTTCGCCGGCGCGGTCAAGCAGGGTGCCTCGGCCGCGCGGCTCGCCGCGACAGTGCTTGAGCGGCAAGAGCGCCGGACCAAGTCGGGCGCGAAAATGGGGATCGTTAACCTCTCGGATCAATCCGGCCAGTATGAAGCGATTTTGTTTCAGGAAGGTCTCAATCAATATCGCGAACTTCTGGAGAAAGGGGCCTCCGTGCTCGTTTGCCTGCAAGCCTCCCTTGAAGGCGGGGACGTGCGGGCCCGCATCGTCTCGGTGGAACCCTTGGATGCCGCGGCAAGCCGGATCGGAGCGGGTTTACGCGTTTTTTTGCGCGACAAAGATTCGCTGGGCGAGATCGCTCGGAACCTGCGTGCACAGGGGGACGGCGAAGTGTCGCTGGTGCTGCTAACGAACAGCGGCGAGGTCGAAATAAAACTGCCGGGCAAATTTTCCGTTTCGCCGCAAGTCGCGGGCGCGCTCAAGGCGATCCCAGGCATCGTCGCGGTGGAGCATGTGTGAGTTTTTCCAACCAGATGGAGGCGCTTATGATGAAGCTCTATTGGGCTCCGCGCACGCGTTCGCTGCGGGCTCTTTGGATGCTCGAAGAGGCGAGCGTTCCCTATGAGCGCGTCCGGCTCGATCTGTCGGCCGGCGCACAAAAAAGCGCGGAATTTCGCGCCATCAATCCGATGGCGAAGGTCCCCGCTCTGACGGACGGGACGCTCGCGGTCGCGGAGTCGGGGGCCATCTGCGCCTATGTCGCCGAAGCTCATCCCGAAGCGGGCCTTGCCCCGCCCGCTGGTGATCCCGCGCGCGGCCGTTACCTGCGATGGCTGTTTTTTTCACCTGGTTGTGTGGAGCAGGCCTTTTTGGCGAAGTCCCACAATGTCCCGGTGAGAGCCGAGGCAGCAGGATTTGGCGATTTTGACCGGGTTTTTGACGTGCTCGAAGCGACGGTTGCCACGGGTCCCTGGTTGCTCGGCGAGCGATTTTCCGCAGCCGACGTCATGATCGGCGTAGATCTCCATTTCGGGATCGATATCTTTAAACTTGTTCCTTCGCGGCCTGCGCTGCGCGCCTATGTGGACCGCTGCCTCGGCCGCCCGGCGCTCCAGCGCGCCAAGGCGATCGACGCCGCCGGCGTGTAAAGTGGTCAAAACCACGGAATATCCGGAATCGGTAGCTGCCGGACGTGCCCGAACGACGGGCCGCGAGCAGGGCAGGGCCGGAAGCCCGCATCTGCGACTGCGACCGTGGAAGCTATACCACGAAAGCATCGCCCGCTCCCGTCATGTGGAAGCTGGCGCAAGCCGACCTTCCTGCCTTAGAGAAAGTCTGCCGTGAACAACTGGCGACAGAGCTTGTTCGCGAGAAGCGGGGTTGATTCGTGTCGAGGGACTTGCCGGATGCGCCGCGTTTGCCGCAAATCCGTCAGAAAATTGCTATCGTTCATGCCGGTTCAGCGTTCATCCGGAGAATTCCGGTCCAAGTCGCTCGAAAACGCCGGCGCGCGCCATTGATATCGTCATCGGCGCGATGCGGAAGCATCTTGGGAATATCAACGAGGTTAACATGCATTTTAATTCACCATTACTATACCCTGCCAGAGTAGCCGGCGAGGAAATCGATTTTCTAGAACAAGAGATCCGGTTTCTAAAACAGAAGATAGGGTTTTTAAAACAGGAGATCGAGTTTCTAGAAAGAAACTCGATATTGCTTGAAAATATGCCGCATATTAAAGCTCTTTTGAGCAGGGCAATTGTAAGGTTTATGTTTCATCATATGCAAAATTTTTGCTGGACAATTGAACGCGCGCTGCCTCGCGGGAGCCGTAAAATACACCAAATTCCCCGCGAAGACTCTGTGACGGCCGAATTGTTTAGACCATTGCTGCCTCCAACATGCGCATTGGCCGAGTGCAAGCAAATGCCAAAAGTCTGGATTGATGTTACGAACACTTACCGGTCTGGAGACGCTAGAGGTATCGCGAGGGTGGCGCGCGAGTTGGCCGCTGCCGCAATGCGTACTGGTATGGCATTGCCAGTCATAATCGAGGACGGAAAGCTTTATCCGTATTACAAGCCAGTAGGTCCATGCGAAGCTCTGGTGTTATGCGAAGATGTTACATACGTAGTTATCGATACATTTTGGGAGCCTTTCGAAGAGTATATAGTAATATTTAATAAAGCTAAAGATGTAGGTGCCAAAACGGTCACTTGCTTTCATGATATAGCTGCACTTTATCTTCCATTATTCTACGCAAAGTCATATATTTCTCTCTTCAGTCGCGCTTTTGTTGAAATGGTAAATCATAGCGACGCATGCATATCGGTGTCGGCATGCAGCCTCAAGAAAGTGAAAGAGTACATAGCCGCATACGATTTGCGATCCGAAAACCCGCCGATGGTAGGTTGGTTCCATCTTGGTGCTAGTGCACTTACAATCGAAGATACTTTCATCCGCGATGAAATAACGCGGCTGTTTTGTGATAACAAAGTCTTCTTGAGCGTGGGGACTGTTGAGCCCAACAAGGGGTACCCTATCACGCTAGATGCTTTTGAGCTTATATGGAGCAAAGGTTTACAATGCCACTTTGCAATATTTGGACAAAAGGGATGGATGTCGAGGGCGCTACAAACGCGTATTCTTACCCATGCCGAATATAACAACAGGATGCACTGGTTTACGGACGCTAACGATGGGGAGTTAGCGTTCGCCTACCGGAACTCGTATTGTGTGATCCAAGGGTCGATCTCAGAAGGCTTTGGGCTACCGATAATCGAAGCGAGCTTGGCGGGAGCGCCCATTATCGCGGCTGATATCGATGTATTTCATGAGATAGCAGCTGACGAGCCAGTTTACTTCAGATCATGCGATAGCAAGGACTTGGCGAAAAAACTTGAAGCAAGTCTCTTAGAAAGACCAAAGGTCGCGCGGGTTCATTATCTTAGCTGGAATGAAAGTCTCGCTCGTATGATCGAGGTAGTTTACGGGTTTCGTCGTGCAGACCTTGTAGCTCGATAAGGATAGGCTCAAAACCACCTTGGGGTTTTCGTGACCTCGACTATCATCCAGACTTCCTTTTTTGGAAAGGCGAGCGCTAGCTGTCTTGTCCCGATTAGGCTGTGCAAACTTGGCGGGTCACCGCCACGAGGCGCTCTGGAACTCCACTCGGATCCCGCGCTCGGGGCCCTCCGTTTCCACGTTCACGTGCCGGTCCCGCCGCGCTCCGTGCGGACATGGGCGGTCTTAAAAACATAATCCCACCAAGGCACGCTGACACCGAAGCCACGCGTCGAATCGCGGAAATGATGCAACATGTGGAGACGCCGCAATGTCAGGCCCAAACGGGTCTTGGGCTCGCCATGATGCACATAGTAATGCACCGTGTCATAGGCGAGATAGCCGATGATAAAACCCATCAGCACCGGATACCCAAGGGGCGCGCCGAACAGAAGCCGCACGACGGCATAGGCAAGCAGCATGATCGGTCCGCTGAGCAACACCGGCATGACGAGGCGCAGTGGATCGTTGGGATGCACGTGATGGACGCCATGGATCAGGAAATGAATTTTGGCGCCCAAACGGCCGGGAAACGCGTAATGGAACAGCAAGCGGTGGCCGAAATATTCGATCAAAGTCCAAATAAAATAACCAAGCGCCGCGGCGCAAAGGACGGGCCCGGCATAGTAAGCTTTCAGACTCAAGCCCGCGAGGACGAAAACCAAAGGCAAATAAACTAACAGCGGTGTGGACCAATGGACGCGCGACAATTTGTCAAGCAAGGAGTTTTCGAAAAGCCGCGGCGACGCGCGCAAACTTGCCGCTTCTTGCGAGGTTCCGCTCCCGGAATCGTTTGCCGCTGGCGTCATTCTCGACGTATCCTCCTAATCGTGCGGCCCAAATTGCCATTCATCGAGTCTGTAATTACCGCATAAATCGAGGCCAATATTACTCCTGCATGAAACGGACCGACGCCGGCGTCAAGTCATCGCCGCCGATGGCCCCATACGAAGAGCCAATCCATGGCATTGAATAATTTCGCGCCGCGATGTAAGATTGTCAAATTGGGCAACCGGCGAAATGACTGGCCGCGAAGGTTTGACCCAATGCCGCGCCGCGCGCGGCGCGAAGGGCGGCATTTCGGGATGCTTGTGGCATGGCAGAATTTTCGCAGGGTAGGGTTGCGGCGGACGCGCCGCCTAGCAAATACCCGCATAGATCGCTTTTGGAGCGATATGGCCTGCGGGCCACCCGTCAGCGTCTAGGTCTTGCGAGACTTCTCTTCAGCAAAGGCAATAGGCATGTGACCGCCGATACCTTGGCGGCGGAGGCCAATGCTTTGAAAATGCCTGCTTCCCTGGCGACGGTTTATAATGTGCTTAATCTCTTCTCCGAGGTTGGCATCGTGCGCGGGCTCGCAATCGAAGGTACAAAAACGGTTTTCGATACGAATACCAGCGATCATAGCCATTTCTTTTTCGAAGATACCGGCGAGATCGCGGATGTTCCTCTCGAAGGTATGAAATTTGCCGGCGATGTCATGCCACCGGACGGCTATGAAATCATCAAGGTGGACGTCGTCATCCGGTTGCGCCGCAAGACGAGCACCAACGTTTAGGCTCGATTCGAGGCTGGCCGGGCGTGGTGAGAATTCGTCGCGAATCGGCCGGCGCGAGACCTGTTGGGGAGGGGACGCCGGAAACGGCGCCCAATCCGGTAGGTCACGCCGGGTCGCTTCAGGCTTGAACCGGCCCGGCCTATCGGCCCAGTCTGTTGCGATACTCGCGTGTTCATGATCGTCTCCCCTCGCGAGAAAGTTATCATATCCAAATACCGCTCGGTTTGAACGACGGCTTCCGACTCGCAGCCGACGTTCGGCGGCGCCGTAAGCGGCATCGCGTGGCACAAATCCGCTTGGCCGTGTGCGCAGGGCAGAACGGTCGGGTTGACGTTGCGGTCCGCAACGAGAACGCGACTCTCAACGGTCAGGCTTCAATTCGCCGAACGGCGGCGGGACCGTTGCCTTGAGGCTCGGGCGCGCGTTGTGCCGGTCAAAGTATCGCGTGAGTTCCTTCGCGCCGGCCAGAATCTTACTGCCTTCCGGAAGCTCACGCAGATAGGCAAGTGCCGGCAGCAGGTTCATGTCGGCATAGGTGAAGCTGCTTCCCGCAAGATGGCCTGTGTCCGCCACTGCTTTGTTGAGTAGGGCTACATGGGCTTGGACGTCCGGCAACACCCTATCAATGGTCACGCGGTCCGGCTTGCCATCGGCCGTTCTGGGAAAAAAATAGCTCTGCAAATAGGCGGTCAGCACCGGAAAGATCGCCGTATTGGCCACGGACACCCATTGTTCGATCTGCGCGCCCAACATCGCATCGCCGGGGAATAGCTTTGGCCCGGCGAATGCGCGATCGATATAGGTGGCAATCGCTTTTGACTCGAACAATTGGAATTCGCCATGCCGCATCACCGGAACTTTGCCGAGAGGATGAATTGCGTTCACCTCTGGGGAATGCGGCCTGGCGGGTGTGAGACGATAGGCGACGCCCTTTTCCTCGCAGGCGATCCGCACGGTGCGGACAAAGGTCGATTGCGCCGCACCGATGAGTTCGACGTCGCTCGTATCTTTCGCCAGGAATGCGTCGAGCTTGTCGAACGATCCGTTCTCGCCCGTCCAGCCGTTGTTGTATCCGTCGCGAAGTTGGGCATCCGCAAAGCCATCCTGCCACATTTTCATCTGCGTCCCGGTACCGTCGGGCTGGAAGGTCAGCGTGATGAGCGTTTCCTGGCTGTTGTAGTTGCCAAGCCATGTGAATACGAGTTTCTCCGGCCGAATCAATTCCCGGTAGACGCCTGAGATTTCGACTGTTCTGCCGTCCGGCATGGTCATGCTCACTTGAATACCGCCCGCCAACCCGTGGCTCCATCAAGGTCACCTCGCAGCGCGCGCCGCGCGGCGGCAGCCATTCACCCCATTCCTTGCTTAGCCAGGCATCGAACACGCGTTCCGGCGGCGCATCGACGCGGCGTGAGATTTCGAGCGAGAGCGTCGATTCAGCGATTTTGGTCATTGGAGCCTCCTTCGGTTTGTTTCAGATGCTTATCGAGCCGGTCGAAGCCCTCGCTCCAGAACCGCCGATAGAAATCGAGCCACTCGCTCGCGATTGCCAACGCACGCGCGTCGAGACGGCAGACGCGATGTTGTCCGTGGCGCTCGCGTAAGATGAACGACGCATCTTCGAGCACGCGCAAATGCCGCGAGATTGCAGGAAGAGAGATTCTAAACGGTTCAGCAAGGTCGCCGACCGTCGCTTCGCCGAGAGCCAGCCGCGCGAGGATCGCGCGCCGCGTGGGGTCGGACAGGGCCGAAAAAATGGTATCGAGGTTGGACATTTAACCGATATGTTAATTAACGAGTCGGCTAAGTCAAGCGATATTTATGCACGTGCGTCGGCTCACCAGCAAACGCGCTAGCGCACCACTGTCAGGTAAACGCCGTTGGTCGCGCGAAATTAGCCGAATGTCCGCGAACCACCACCCACTGCAGACATCCAACGGAGGCATGACTAAAGACTATAGGCCATAAGCCGCATGCCTCAGCTCAAAACGCAGGTCTTCGCCCACCAGGATGGATGTGCGCGGAGGATCGCTTTCTTGGCGCGTGCCGCAGATCTGCAATCCTTGAAGAGAGCAAAACAGGTCGCGCCGGAGCCCGACATGCGGGCTAGGCGGCAATTAGACGCGGCACCAAGAACAGACAGTACATCGCCGATGACCGGGGCAAGCAGGCAGGCAGCGGCCTCCATGTCGTTGCGGCCTTTGCGAAGGGCCGTGATCAATGCTTCCGGCGGCATGTTTGGATAAACTTCTGGATGGCCGCCGAAACCGGTCGCCGCGCCAGGCGCGATCTTCATCAGTGAGAAAACTTCGTTCGTTGCGACCGGCTCGCCCGGATTGACGAGCAGGCCGATGAGCGGCGGCAGCGCGAGCAAAGGGCCTAGCTCATCGCCCACGCCCCGCATCATCCGCGCGCGGCCCATGAGACAAACCGGGACATCCGCTCCGGTTGCCCGCGCGGCTTCCATCACGCCCGTGTCGTCGAGCGCAACCGTGTTGGCGCGGGCAAGCAGGCGCAGCGCCGCCGCCGCGTCCGAAGATCCGCCGCCGAGGCCCGCCGCCACCGGCAAGCGTTTGACAAGATGGAACGAGCCTAGCCTAGCGCCGGGGAAACGTTTTGCGAAATGACGCGCCGCGCGCAATACGAGATTGTCCTCGATGCTGCCCGAGGCCGCCGCGCCCGGACCCTCGACGGAAAGCGAGAGCGGTTCGCCTTCGGTGAGACTAAGCGTGTCGCCTCCGCGCGACAAAGCGACAAGACTTTCGAGCGTGTGCCAACCGTCGGCGCGGCGGCCGCCGACGTGCAGGGTCAAATTGATTTTCGCGGGGGCGCGTTCGGTGAGGGTTTGGGGCAAGACGGATGCCGTGGTCAAAGTTCATTGGAAGCCATCATCGGCAAACTCGCCCGGGCCGCGCGCCTCGCAACATCCCGCATGGCGCTACCCCGGCGCGTTGGGGTTGTGTCCCCGGGAGGCGCGTATCAGCCGCCGTTTTTTTTCGGTTCGGTTTGAGCCGCGGCTGGATGCGTCTCCTCGTCGAGACCATGTTCGATCTTATGCAGGATTTTGACCTTATCGTCCGGCTCGGGATCGAGGTCGCGTGCGTGATTCCACTGGAAATGCGCCTCGAGTTTGCGTCCTGCCCGCCAATAGGCATCGCCGAGATGGTCGTTGATCACGGGATCCGAAGGCTTGAGGTCGATTGCCCGTTCGAGTTCCTTCACCGCCTCGTCGTTGCGGCCGAGTTTGTAATTCGCCCAGCCAAGACTATCGACGATATATCCGTCGGTCGGCCGCAGTTCGACCGCCCGCCGCAGCATGTTGAAGCCTTCGTCGAGGTTCATGCCTTGATCGACCCAGCTGTAGCCAAGATAGTTCAAGACCAGGGGCTGGTCCGGATAAAGAGCGAGCGCCTGCACGAGGTCGGCCTCCGCCTCGGGCCATTTCTTCTCGCGCTCATAGGAAATCCCCCGGAAATAATAAATTGGCCAACTGGCTTTTTCGGGCTTGCCTGTCGCGGCCAAGGCCCGCGAATAGGTTTCGATCGCCTCGGCATAATGCTTGTGCGCGCGGTGCAGATTGCCAAGCGCGGATAAGGCGTCCTCGTTCCTTGGGTTTTCGTCGACGATCCGCTTGAGAAATTTGGCGGCCTCGTCCGGGCGGCCCAACGCTTCGAGAATCTGGCCGGTTTGGATATCGGCCGCGGTGCGCAAGGGATCGTTTTCGCGCACCATTTCATACACGTCGATGGCCTGCTCGTTCTGTTTGAGGCGCTCGTAGATATCGCCCAAGGTTATGATGGCGAGGCTGTTTTGCGGGGTGAGATAGAGCGCGAGCCTCAGATAGATCATGGCCGCGAGTTCATCGCCCTGCTGGTTGCCGGCGGCGCCGAGACCATAGAGCACTTCGGCCGCGCCTTCCCCGGCGTCCTTGACCAGCGGTTCAAGCGGTTTGCCGGCCTTGATGTCGGCGCGCCCGGCGGCGACGATTGGATGGTTGGGAAGAATTTGATCGAAGGCCTCATAGGCCCGGAGCGCTTCCTCGCGGTCGCCGTGGCGGACCATGAAACGGGCATAGGCATCGACAAGACGCAGAGTATTCTTGTCGGCGGCGTAGGCCGCCTTGATTCGCTTCAAGGCTTCTTGCGAATCATTGGCGACATCGGCGATGAGGGCAGCATGATAATCCCGGAAAACACCGAAATTTTCGCCGTGGAGCTTAGCGACGAGGTTGAGCGCGCGGCGCGTATCGCGGCCGCCCGCATAGGACCAAGCGGTCAGCAGCGTCGCGGTAATGTCGCGCTGCTGGCCGGCGCCGCCCTTCGCGAAATAGGCGCGCGCGGCGGTGAACCGCTTCGCCTTGATTGCCTTGACGCCTAGGGCGAGGCGCGCCAGGTTATTGTTTGGATCGTGCGCGAGCACACGATCGGCGAGGCCGAAGGCGTCTTGCATATTGCCGTTCGAGACCGCCGCGACGAAGGCGCGCTCAATCAGATTCGGATTGCGCGGATCGGACCGCAGCGCCTCGCGAAAGAAAGTCGCCGCGGCCACGGTATCGCGCTCGGAGCCCGCGACAAGCGCGGCGAGATAATTGCCGGACGGGCTTTCGCCGACCTCAAAAGGGGCCGCTATGGCCAAATTTTCCCGCGCTCGCGCTTGCGCGCTCGCTAGCGCGGCCGGAAAAGTCAACGCCAGCAGCAAGAGAACCGCCAACCCGCGCAAGGCGCGGCGACGGCCATGATCTTTCCGGCCATGATCTTCCTGGGCAAACTTCAACTTGATCGGCATATGACCGTCTTTCCGTGCAAGAGGCGATATTCCGGCCGTCAAGGGTGCGATCACGCGATGTCTCGCGACGAACATGGCCGTTTTGCGTTGCCTCGGCTAATTTGAACCCGGTTTCACGGAGAGGATTACACTCCGGGGCCGGAGGCAAATCCAAATCGATCGGGGCGGCCATTCGGACGGGGTGGCGCGAAACCGCGAATGATCAGCTCTGCCCAGGCCTTAGTTTATAGAAAATATGATGCCCAATAACGTCCATTTTTTCAAGTCTTCTTGCCCAGCGTGGCCGGACATAATTGGCATGATAATGGGTCGAGTCGCCGATATCGGAAACATAGGTCTTGCCGTTTGTTACTTCGCCGGCGACGCGGACCGCCTGCCGCCAAGCCTCTGGTTCGTCGATGCGCAGGGATTTTCCTTCGCAGGCAAAAGAGAACTGGCAAGCGTTGTAATGCCGCCGGTTTTGGTAGACAACGCCGCAGATCGTCGCCGGATAAAGCCCGCTCGAAACCCGGTTCAAGACAACCTGCGCGACCGCCGCCTGACCTTCGCCGGATTCGCCGCGGGCTTCGAAATAGATGGCTTCGGCAAGGCAACGATTTTCCCGCGCCGATTCGTCCTGATCGATGGGCGCCGGGTAATTTGGCCGCACCCCCGTCGCGGGAATCTCGCCCATGGCGGGCGTCCGCGGCACCCCGGAGAGCGCCACGACCTCGACCGGAGTCGAATCGGCCGGGGCTGGCGTCGCCGATCCGAGCGTGATCGCGCGGCGGATCGCGGGCGTCGCTCCCTGCATCAGCTGCGCGTTGATCGCGGCAGGCCGCATCGTCATCGCGGACCCGTCCCAGCCCGGCGATGCCTCGGCGCTGGAATGCGCCGTTACCGGACTGTCGCCAGCGGGCCATGGCTCGAAGGCGACGACGCTGTCGGCGCCGGATGCTTCGTTGTCCGGAACCGCGAAGGCGCCCGCCGGCCGGGTTTCGTCATGCTGGAAAATCAGATCGTCGGCGCGGAATTTGGCGAAGCCTTGGGAATCGCGAAGTCTCGTGTCGAATGCCGGCCGTAGACCGGCCAAGGGATCTCCCTTGTTGCTGCGGTCGACCTCTGGAAACCGCTGGGCATTGCGTTTCAAATCGGCGCGCGGTTCGATTTCGTCGGGCAGACGCTTGAATTCGTCGCTGCCGCCGACGGAAAGACTTGCCTCTCGCAAGGCGTTGCGCGCTTCGCCCGGGAACTTGCCAAAATCGAGGCCAAACGCCGGCGGTTGCGCCGGGACCAACACCGCAGGCGGCGCCGGCGCGCGCCAAGGCAAAGGCGCGAAAGACGCCCCGGACGCGGCTTCCTGGCCGGCATCCGCGCTCATTGAGACCGCAAGCGCCATGCCAAGGCACCAGGGCGCAATGGCGCCCGCCGCCCAACCGGTCCGCGAATAACCCATGCCCCTCTCACGCTCATCGCGGGCCTTGGCGCATGCCGCCTGCCCGCGATGTTTATTGCCTGGTAAGCTTGAGAACAGGTTACTAGAGGCGGGCTAGGAGCGTGCCAGAATGGGGCGGATCGACGGGGCTCGATTGCGCGATTGCGGCTATCAAGGAAGGATCGGCTCGCCATCGGCGAACGGTGCCGCGGGAGGATCAATAGGCGCGGTTGACGCAGAAATCGATGACGTCGCTCAGGGCGAATTTCCACGCCGAGGCTGGAAACAGCTCCAGGGCGTCGCGCGCCATGGCGCCATAATGGCGGGCTCGCTCGATGGTGTCCGCGAGCGCGCGGTGCTTGTGCATGGTCGCGATCGCGGTCTCGAGGTCGCCCTCCGCGATTTGGCCTTGCTCCAGGGTGCGGCGCCAGAACTCCCGTTCCTTTTGCGAACCGCGCCGGAACGATAGAACGACAGGCAAGGTTATCTTTCCTTCCCGGAAATCGTCGCCGATATTCTTGCCGAGTTTGGCCGATGTTCCGCCGTAGTCGAGCGCATCGTCGATGAGCTGGAACGCGATACCGAAGTTCAGGCCATAGCCGCGGCAAGCCGCGATCTCGGGCTTGGGCCGCCGTCCAAGCAGGGCGCCGACTTCCGAAGCGGCGCCGAACAAGGCAGCCGTCTTGGCACGGATCACCGCGAGGTAATCGTCCTCGCTCGTCGCGGTATCCTTGGCCGCGGATAGCTGCATGACTTCGCCTTCGGCGATGACGGCGGCCGCGGACGAGAGCGTATCGAGGCAGGGGAGCGAGCCCACCTCGACCATCATTTTGAAGGCCTGGCCGAGGAGGAAGTCGCCGACGAGAACGCTCGCCTCGTTGCCCCATAGCATGCGCGCCGCGAGCTTGCCCCGGCGCATGTCGCTCTCGTCCACGACGTCGTCGTGGAGCAGCGTGGCGGTGTGCATGAATTCCACCGCGGCAGCGAGCTTGATATGTCCCGCCCCGGCATAGCCACAAAGCCCGGCGGTGGCCAAGGTCAGCATCGGACGCAGCCGCTTGCCGCCCGACGAAATCAAATGGTTCGCGACTTCGGGGATCATTGAAACATCGGAGGCCGCGCGGGAAAGGATCGTCTGATTGACGCGTTCCATATCCTGCGCCACCAAGGCGAGCAGCCCGTCAATGCCGGGCTCCTGAATTTTTTCTTCGAGGGGGATGACAACGCCCAAGATTGAATTCTCCGAATATCGGCGGCACTCGTTAAGGCGCGGCTTAGCGCTTCTCTTAGAGCGCGGCTTGGCGCTTCGCAACTAGGAGCGCGATCCGGCCGGCTTCTTCGAATCTCTTTTTCCCACGCAAAGGGCTGGCGGGCAAACCCTAGATTGCTTTAATGCCCAGCATGGAACAAATGCCAAAGCAAGCTCCGCGCGGGACTGATAAAATGCCCGAAATCGTTACACGATGGGACGCCGTTCCGCGCGCCGGTTTTGCCGCCATCGCGATTCTGTTGGAGGCGGATTGATCGAGCTTCTGCGCACCAACGACCTTGTGTTGATTTCGCGGGTTGAAGCAATTCTCGCGGAAATCGGCCTCGCGGTTTTCGTCGCCGACCGGCATATGAGCGCGCTCGAAGGATCTTTGTCCTTTTTGCCGCGGCGGGTGCTTGTCGCGGCCGATGCCGCGGCGCGCGCGCGGATGGCATTGGCGGAGGCAGGGCTCGGCGCGGAATTGCGCGATGGCTGAGGCAGTTGGCGATCGCCCGCCCCCGGTCGTCGCCGATGCGTTTCTCGGCGGCCGGCTG
>JALZAY010000002.1:0-897 GCA_030948025.1 Pseudomonadota bacterium | reverse complement strand
ATTTTTCCGGCCTTGCTATCGACGTTGGCGCCGGCGTTGGCGCCGCCGGTTTGGCCCTGGCGGTGGCGCGGCCCGGCGCGCGCATAGGCCTATTGGAGAATGACCCCTTCATCGCTGGATTGGCCCGCGCGAATCTCCTGCAAAATAAGCTCGCGGGCCGAGGCCATGTCTTTGAAGCCGATGTTTTGTCGAAGGCGAGCAGGCGCGGCGCGGGGCTGCGCGATGAAAGCGCCGGTCTCGTCATCACCAATCCGCCTTTTCTCGACCCCAGCCGGGCGCGGCTTTCGCCGGACCCTCGAAAGCGGCGCGCGCATGCCATGCCAGCCGAGGGCGCGCTTGCCGCCTGGATCGTGGCGTCGCTGGCGTTGGTTGCGCCCGGCGGATTATTTATTCTGATCCATCGTCCGGACGCCTTGCCTCTTATCCTGCAATCCCTGGCGGGGCGCGCCGGCGATATTACTGTACTGCCGGTTCATCCGCGGCCCGAGACCAAGGCAGGGCGCATTCTCGTGCGGGGGGAAAAAGGCAGCCGCGCGCCGCTCGTGATCGCGCCGCCGCTCGTACTTCACGATGGGGAGGGTTTCACCGACGCCGCCGATGCCATCCATAGAGGCGTGGCAATGATCGAATGGTGAAGCGCGAAAGTGTTGGGCCGCCTTTTGCACGAGTGCCTTCGTTTACACGAAGACACCCGATGTCCTTCAAAGCAAGCCGCGAACCGCCTACATCTCGTGGTGCATGTGGTGGTGGTGGTGGTGGTGGTGATGATGGTGGTGGTGCATCATCTCGCCATGCATCATCTTGCCATGCATCCTCTTGCCATGCATCATCTTACCGTGCATCATCTTATCCTGCTCCATCTGAGCCTTTTGGATCAGGCCATCTGTCTCGATACCC
>JALZAY010000042.1 GCA_030948025.1 Pseudomonadota bacterium | reverse complement strand
TACGAGCAGGCGGAGCGCACCGACATGAGCAAAGTGCCGCCGCCTCGCTACGACCTTTTGAAGATGAACCAATATGTCATCACTCCGGTGCAGTTCTCGCGCGGCTGCCCATTCACCTGCGAGTTTTGCGACATCATTGTAACCTTCGGTCGTCGTCCGCGCCTCAAGACGATACCCCAGATTATTGCCGAACTGGAGGCGATTCGCCGTTTAGGTGGGGTCGGTGGCGTCTTCATCGTTGATGACAATCTGATCGGCAATAAGAAGGCGATAAAACACATTCTCCGCGAAGTCATCGCCTGGCAGAAGGCGCATGATTATCCGGTGGCATTTTTTGCGGAGGCTTCGCTTGATCTGGCAGACGATGAAGAACTCATGGGCCTCATGGACGAGGCAAATATCCGTTACGTCTTTGTTGGCGTTGAAACGCCCAATGAGGAATCGTTGCGTGAAACGAGCAAGCTGCAAAACCTGCGCGGTAAGGAGCGCAGCATAGTAGAAAAGGTGCACGCCATCCAGGCCCACGGGCTCGAGGTCTGGAGCGGTATGATCGTCGGTTTCGACCATGACGGCTTGGACATTTTCGATCGGCAAGTCCGTTTCGTCGAGCAGGCTCGTGTGATCCATACCTCGGTCGGCATGCTTACCGCGATCCCAAAGACACCACTCTATGCAAGGCTTGCCGGCGAGAATCGACTCGATCCCGCCGATCGGACGCCCTACGGAACGAACGTCATTCCCCTCGGTATGGACCGCGACGCCTTGCGGGAAGGATATTTGCGGGTGCTACATGCACTTTACGATCCGAAAGCCTATTTCGCCCGTATGGATTCACTCTTTCTCGAAGGCGGTCTGAAAACCGGCACCGCCCGCAACGCTCATTTGCGCAGCCGGCCATTCAGCCGGTTCATTCAATATGCGCAAGCGATGCTTTACGTAGGTTTCATCTTTTTCAAGCTGCAAACCGCTGTAGAGGCGGCCGATCTTCGTCGCCACTATCGGCGCGCCTTTTTCAACGTGGTGCGGCGACGTCCCGAACCGTTTGTGCTGCAAGCCTATGCGTTGAAGGCTGTCTTGCATTATCATTATCACACGCTCATTGCGAACATCGATGCCGATGGACATTTGCAGAATATCTTCTGAAGGCTCTGAGTGGGCATCCGATAATCGCGGTCGGCGCCTGATCCGACTATATCGCTGATCGCCTATTCAATCTTGCGCCAGCGACAGGGGCCGCGCTACCGCCTCCAGCGGTTTGCGTTCGGCTGCCACGCCCCAGATCATCTCGACGATGGCGGCCAAGACCATGAGCCCCGAAGCAAACAGATAGCCGCCGAAAACGCTGGCGCGGGAGCCGGTTTCAATCAAGCTCGCAAATAGAAACGGCGCTCCCACCCCGCCAATAGCGGTGCCGGCCGCGTAAAAGAAGGCGATGGCCAGCGCCCGAATTTCCACTGGAAAGATCTCGGATGCCGTCAAATAGGCGGCGCCTGCCGCGGCGGACGCAAAAAAGAAAATCACGGTCCAGATGATCGTCTGTTCCGTGGCATCGAGCAGGTCAACCACGAACAGCCAGCCGCTACCGGCAAGGAGCAAACCAGAAGCCGCGTAGGTGAAGGCGATCATGGGTTTGCGGCCAATCGAATCAAATAGCGGACCAAGGAGCAATGGACCAAGCACATTGCCAAGCGCGAAGGGAAGGATGTACCAGCCGACATGGTACGATGGCACGTTATAGAATTTCGTCAGGACGAGAGCATAGGTGAAGAAGATTGCATTATAAAGGAACGCCTGCGCGATCATAAGAGTGAGTCCCAACAGGGTTCTCCCTCTGAAAGCAACGAAAAGCGTTTGAAAGACCTGCCGCAGCGGGGTGTGCTTACGTGGGTGCAACCGCATTGGCGTGAGCGTCGATGCGTCTGGAAAGCTCGCGCCGTGCAGGCGGAATCTGGTTTCGATTGCATCGACTATTTTTTCGGCTTCTGTCTCCCTTCCGTGAATGACGAGCCAGCGCGGGCTTTCCGGGATCCACGTCCGCAGAAATAGAATAATAAGGCCGAGCGCGGAACCGATGAAAAAAGCCAGCCGCCAGCCGATGTCGGGATCGAAGCGGGTCGGGTCCAGAACGAATATCGATGCTGCCGCTCCCAGCGCGCCGCCGATCCAGAACGAGCCGTTGATGGCAAGATCGGTCCACCCGCGATAGCGTGCCGGGATCATTTCCTGAATCGTGGAATTGACCGCACTGTATTCGCCGCCTATTCCAGCCCCGGTCAGCATCCGGAACAGACAGAAGCTTTCCAGATTCCAGGAAATGGCCGTAGCGGTCGTGGATATTAAGTAGAGACCTAAGGTGATAAAGAACAGCAGCCTGCGGCCGAAACGGTCGGTCATCCATCCAAAGCCAAGCGCGCCTATGACAGCGCCCGCGAGATAAAAGCTCGACGCTAAGCCGATGTCAGCCGCGCTGAAATGCAGGCGGGGGCTCGCTTCGAGGGCGCCCGCGATCGATCCGGCAAGCGTGACTTCAAGACCATCGAGCACCCAGGTAATTCCGAGCGCCACGGCCACCAGCGTATGAAATCTTCCCCAAGGAAGACGATCGAGACGGGCCGGGACACGGGTTTCGATAACGTCGTTGGCCACGTCGTGCATTTATCATCCTCCCCGAACGAGTATCGCATGGTACGAACCCATGCGCCCATTGTCTTAGCGTGCTTCGAGAGAAGCAATACCTCGCCGCGCCCCAATGGAGGCAATATTGGTTCAACCAGCCGTTAACCAAAATCTGCCTTGATCCTCCGTCATGCCATATGTTGCGGGCACTGGAATCCGCTATCGGACAAACCCGCGGTTTCGTTGGCTTTACCCATGTTGCGCGCGCCAAAAATTCTGGTTTTTGATTCCGGCCTCGGCGGCCTCACCGTTTGCGGAGAGGTGGCGCGGCTGCTTCCGGATGCGCAAATCATTTACGCCGCGGATAATGCCGCTTTCCCCTATGGCGAACTGGGGGAAGACGCTTTGGTCGCGCGGGTCTTGGCGGTAACGGATCGCTTGATCGCCCTCTGCGGCCCGGACGCCGTTGTCATTGCCTGCAATACGGCGTCCACGCTAACGCTGCCGCATCTCCGCGCGCGGTTCCCGGAAATCCCTTTCATCGGTACGGTGCCCGCGATCAAACCGGCCGCGAGCCAATCGCGCTCGGGGCTTATCTCGGTGCTGGCGACGCCCGGCACCGTCGCGCGCGACTATACGCGCGAGCTAGTGCGCACCTATGCCGCCCGTTGCGCGGTCACCCTCGCGGGCTCAAGCGCGCTCGCGCTTCTTGCCGAAGCATTCATGCAAGGGAAAAATGTTCCGGACGCGGCCATAGCGCGGGAAATCGCGCCCGCATTCGTGACGTCCGGGGAGCTCCGCACGGATTGCATCGTGCTTGCCTGCACGCATTATCCTTTGCTGCTGAGGCATTTCGAGCGCCTCGCGCCTTGGCCGGTGGCATGGATCGATCCGGCCCCGGCCATTGCCCGGCGAGCCGGCCATGTTCTGCGTGAACAGCTCGGTTTTCCGGCGTCAAACACGTCATCGGCGGCGCCGAATTATGTGGTCTTCACCGGATCATTGGCGGCGGGACCAGAACTTATGGAAGCCTTACGCCATCGAGGGATCGAAAAAGCCGTCATGGAGCCGATGCCACTGGAGGATTTTCCGGCAAGCCGGAAGCCGGCCGCCACTTTTCGGAACTGACGCTTACGCGCTTGTCAAAGTCATAGTTCCCGAAGCGAGGCCCCCGCATCCCGGCCTGCGAGAATCCAACAAATTGAACCGGAAATCAGGCCGCCAACGAAGAAAACAAGGGCAAACCGCAATTCCGCGAAATTATAGCCTGCTGCTCTTGGCAGATGCAATGTTACGCGGATGAGCCATGGCGCGGACGCGGCGACGACGCCGGTCGCGCCGGCATCCCAGGGGAGCGCGCGCACCCTGGCGATCTCGCCGATCGAAGCCACGGCAACGACGGGAGCGCCGCAGACCGTCACGACCGCCATCCGGACGAAGCGGGTCAGCGCGGCCAAGCCGCCGCCATTAAGCCCATCCGCGATATCCGCATCGGCAAGCGCCCAGACGGCAAACTGGATCAGAGCAAAACCCGCCGCCCGCGTCACCGGATCGGCGAGCGCCATGACCGGCAAAAAGACGAGTCCCGCGCCAATCGCGACCGCCGTGGCGAAGATCACGCCGATCGCTCGTCGCAGCCAAACCATGCGGACCTTTCGTTCAGGTGGAATTTTGTCGATATTTCCCAAAAATACGAGACTATATGCACCCATCGTGCGTCTCGCGCAAAGCGCGCGGAGAGCCTGTCAAGAACGAGGACGGGTTGAAGCCGCCCATGTATATCATCGCCCGCAACATCTCCGGCCCGCGCTTGCGATGCGAGGCCTTGATGGTCGATAAGAAAACCTTCACGCCCTGGCCTCCGGTCACCGACGACGGCTGGCGGCGGGCCTATAAATTCCGCGACCGCCTGATGGCCGAGGTGGTGCGTCTCGAAATCGATCCGTTGGGGGAAGAACTCAAGGTCATCGAGGCGGTTTACATCCGCTGATCGCCCGTGCGCTTCACTCGGGGAGAAAATTCATCGCGACGCCATTGATGCAATAGCGCAAATGCGTCGGTGGCGGCCCGTCTGGAAAGACGTGGCCAAGATGGCTACCGCAGTGGCTGCAATGCACCTCGGTGCGGTCCATGCCGAGGCTGCGATCTTGCGAACATTCGAGCGCGCCTTCGAGAGGATCGTTAAAACTCGGCCAGCCGGTGCCGCTTTCGAATTTCTTGGCCGACACGAAAAGGCGCTGTTCGCATCCGGCGCAGACAAATACGCCTGGCCGCTTTTCATGATTGAGGGCGCAGCTTCCCGGTGCCTCGGTGCCGTGCGCGCGCATCACTCGATATTGTTCCGGCGTGAGAAGGCGCCGCCATTCTTCCTCGGTATGGGTCACGTCAAACGCCTTGCCTTGCATGGTCCTTCGCTCCCATGGGGCTCGCAAATCAAGCCTCATACATCCAGATTGGCCACGCTGAGCGCGTTTTCCTGGATAAATTCGCGGCGCGGCTCGACGATATCGCCCATCAATTTGACGAAAATATCCTCGGCGTCGTCGCCTTCCTTGATCTTGACCTGCAGCAGGGTCCGCGCGTCCCGGTCGAGCGTCGTCTCCCAGAGCTGATCCGGGTTCATTTCGCCGAGCCCCTTGTAGCGCTGCATCTGGGAAATGCCCTTTTGCCCCGCCGCCATCACCGCGTCGAGAAGATCGCCCGGCCCCGATACCTGGGCCTGATCGCCCCGGCGCAGAAAAAGCGCAGGCCTTGCGAAGACATCGCGCAGTGATTGCGCATGCTCGTCGAGGCGGCGCGCCTCGGTCGAAGCCAACAGCCCGGCATCGAGGCTCGCTGCCTGACGCACGCCGCGCAGTTCGCGGGTGAAGACATAGCCGCCATTCTCGACCGCGCCACTCCAGCCGCGCTCCATATCCTCGGCGCGCTCGTCGAGACGGGCGGCGATCGTTGTGGCAAAACCCATGGCCTCGGCCTCGTTTCCGGGCGACACCGGCTTCAACGCGCCGGCGATCGCCGCCTGTTCCACCGTTTGGCGATCATAGCGCGAATGGAGTCCCGCGAGCATCTGCCGCACGGCCCGCGCCTCTTCGACGATCACGCGGAGGTCGGCGGCAGCGCGCTCCTCGCCGCTCGCAAGCCGCAGCACGGCGGCCTCAAGACCGTTGCCGATCAGATAATCCTCGCGCGCGCGCTCGTCCTTCAGATACTGCTCGGAGCCGCCACGCTTTACTTTGTAGAGCGGCGGCTGCGCGATATAAAGATGCCCGCGTTCGATAAGCTCGCGCATCTGGCGGAAGAAAAACGTAAGCAGAAGCGTGCGGATATGCGAGCCGTCGACATCCGCGTCGGTCATGATGATGATCTTGTGATAGCGCAGTTTGTCCGCATTGAAGTCGTCGCGCCCGATCCCGGTGCCGAGCGCGGTGATCAAGGTCCCGATTTCCTGGCTCGACAGCATCTTGTCGAAGCGTGCCCGCTCGACATTGAGGATTTTTCCACGCAACGGAAGCACGGCCTGATACTCCCGGTTGCGGCCTTGCTTGGCGGAGCCGCCCGCCGAATCGCCCTCGACGAGAAACAATTCCGCCTTGGCCGGATCCCGCTCCTGGCAATCGGCGAGTTTGCCCGGCAGATTGGCGACATCGAGCGCCCCCTTGCGGCGGGTTAGCTCGCGGGCCTTGCGCGCCGCTTCGCGTGCCTGCGCCGCTTCCACCACCTTGCCGACGACGGCGCGTGCGTCCTGCGGATGCTCCTCGAACCAAGCCCCGAGCATTTCGTTGACGAGGCCTTCCACCGCCGGCCGCACCTCGGAGGACACCAGCTTTTCCTTGGTTTGCGAGGAAAATTTCGGGTCGGGAGCCTTCACCGAAAGCACGCAAGTCAAGCCTTCGCGGCAATCGTCTCCGTTGAGATCGACCTTCTCGCGCTTGGCGAAACCGGCACGCTCCGCGTAACCTGTCGCCTGACGGGTCAGCCCCGCGCGCAGACCCGCGAGATGGGTCCCGCCGTCGCGCTGCGGAATATTGTTGGTGAAGGCGAGCACATGCTCGTGGTAGGAATCGTTCCACCAAAGGGCGGCTTCCACCGTAATCTTTTCGCGTTCGCCCTTGATCACGATCGGGTTTCCGATGAGCGGGGTCTTGGCGCGATCGAGGTAGCGCACGAAAGCCTCGAGCCCGCCCTCGTAGTAAAGCTCCTCCCGCTTGACCTCGGCGCCGCGAGCGTCGGTGAGTTCGATGCGCACCCCGGAATTCAGGAAGGCAAGTTCGCGCAGACGATGTTCGATCATCGCATAGTCGAAATCGACCATCGTGAAGGTCTTGGGCGAAGCCAGAAAGGTGACTTCGGTACCGCGTTTGGGTTTTCCGGCGATTTCCGGCGCGGGTCCCGTGACTTCAAGCGGCATGACCGCGTCGCCATGTTCGAAACGAAGGATATGCTCCTTGCCGTGGCGCCAAATCCGTAGATTCAGCCAGCTCGAAAGCGCGTTGACAACGGAAACACCCACGCCGTGCAGCCCGCCCGACACTTTGTAGGAATTCTGATCGAATTTTCCGCCGGCGTGCAGCTGGGTCATGATGACCTCCGCCGCCGAGACACCCTCCTCACTATGAATATCCGTCGGAATCCCGCGTCCGTCGTCGGTGACGGTGACCGAACCGTCGGCATTGAGCGTCACCGTGACGCGCGTAGCGTAGCCGGCCAACGCCTCGTCGATGGCGTTATCAACGACTTCATAGACCATGTGATGGAGGCCGGAGCCATCGTCGGTATCGCCGATATACATGCCTGGGCGTTTGCGCACGGCATCGAGGCCGCGCAGCACCTTGATCGAATCGGCGCCGTAATAAGCTTCTGTTTCAGGGGTCAAGGGAACCGGCGGCACGTCGTCGGATTCGTCCATGGGGAGTGCGGACTTTCTGCTCTTGGCAAAGGCTGCATCGTCTGGATTTCGATTATAACCGGAACAGACCTGAAGTTCATATTTTTTAATCTATTTTCGAGCATTTCCGGGGAGCTTAGCGGCGCTATTCACACGTGCTTTTTGCGCGCTGCCCGGCGAACCCGCAAAGGCCGCGGGCGGCTTGACTTTCCGCGCCACGATCTTCATCGACGCGGCGGCTTTTTGGACAGCAACCACCACCCCCGGCCAGCGAACCGGACGCGGACCGTAGCGTCCAATCCGTAAACCGTGGCGCCTTTTGCCAATCGCATGGCTCTCAGGCAGCTAACCCGGCCACGGCCCTGCCGGCAATCAGAAGGCCATTTTTGTCAGCGCCGACGACAACCTTCTGGCCGTCGTGGATCTCTCCGGCAAGGATCAATTCGGCCAAGGGATCCTGCACGGTCTTCTGGATGACCCGCTTCAAAGGACGCGCGCCATAGGCTGGATCATAGCCCTTGTCGGCAAGCCACGCGCGGGCCTCGGGCCGAAGTTCGAGCGCGATCTTGCGATCCTCCAGGAGTTTCGCAAGCCGGGCAAACTGAATATCGACAATCGCACCCATATCCTCGCGGCGCAGCCGGTGGAACAGGATGATTTCGTCGACGCGATTCAAAAACTCCGGCCGGAAGTGCACTCGCACCATTTGCATCACTTCCGAATGGACGGCGGAGGAATCCTCGCCCTCCTTTTGCAGCACGAGCAAATCGGCACCGAGATTGGAGGTCATGACGATCAAAACGTTGCGGAAATCGACCGTGCGCCCCTGCCCGTCGGTCAGGCGGCCGTCGTCGAGCACTTGCAGCAAGACGTTGAAGACATCGGGATGCGCCTTCTCGATCTCGTCGAAGAGGACGACCTGATAGGGCCTGCGGCGCACCGCCTCGGTCAAGGCGCCACCTTCCTCATAGCCGACGTAGCCGGGCGGGGCGCCAATCAGACGGGCGACCGAATGTTTCTCCATATATTCCGACATGTCGACGCGCACGAGCGCGGCATCGTCGTCGAAAAGGAAGCCGGCGAGCGCCTTGGTGAGCTCGGTCTTGCCGACCCCCGTCGGCCCCAGGAACATGAAGGAGCCGATCGGGCGATTAGGATCCTGCAGGCCCGCCCGCGCCCGCCGCACCGCGGTCGAGACCGCCTTCACCGCTTCCGCCTGGCCGACGACACGGCGGCTCAGCGCTTTCTCCATCTTCAAGAGCTTGTCGCGCTCGCCCTCCAGCATCTTATCGACCGGAATGCCGGTCCAGCGCGAGACAATTTGCGCGACGTGATCGGCGGTCACCGCTTCGTCCACGAGAACGCCGCCGCGCTTCGCCTCGGTCTCGGCGAGCCTTCTTTCGAGACCGAGAATGACGCCGTACGCGAGTTCGCCGGCGCGCTGATATTCGCCGCGCCGTTGGACCTGAGTAAGTTCGTTGCGGGCAGCCTCGAGCTGCTCCTTGAGTTTCTGTTCCGCGCCGAGTTTGTCCTTCTCAGCGTGCCAGCGCGCGGTCAACGAGGCGGATTTCTCCTCAAGCCCGGCAAGTTCGCCACTGAGCTTTTCCAGGCGCTCCTTCGAGGCGGAATCGGTCTCCTTTTTCAAGGCCTCCTGCTCGATCTTGAGCTGAATGACCCGGCGGTCGAGTTCGTCGAGCTCTTCCGGCTTCGAGTCGACCTGCATGCGCAGACGCGAGGCCGCTTCGTCGACGAGGTCGATTGCCTTGTCGGGAAGAAACCTGTCGGCGATATAGCGGTGCGACAGCGTCGCGGCGGCGACAATCGCGGCATCGGTGATGCGCACGCCATGGTGCAATTCGTATTTTTCCTTGAGACCGCGCAGGATCGAGATTGTGTCGGCGACCGTGGGCTCGGAGACGAACACCGGCTGGAAGCGGCGCGCCAGCGCGGCATCCTTTTCGACATGCTTGCGATATTCGTCGAGCGTGGTCGCACCGATGCAATGGAGCTCGCCCCGCGCGAGAGCCGGTTTCAAAAGGTTCGATGCGTCCATCGCGCCATCCGCCTTGCCGGCGCCAACGAGCGTGTGCATTTCGTCGATGAATAGGACAATGCCGCCCACGGCGGCGGTGACTTCGTTCAAGACCGCTTTCAGCCGCTCCTCGAATTCGCCGCGATATTTCGCTCCCGCGATCAGCGAGCCCATGTCGAGCGCGAGAAGCTTCTTGTCGCGCAGGCTTTCCGGCACATCGCCATTGACAATGCGCAGCGCAAGGCCTTCGACGATGGCGGTCTTGCCGACACCGGGCTCGCCGATCAGCACCGGATTGTTTTTCGTCCGCCGCGATAATACCTGAATGGTTCGCCGGATTTCTTCGTCGCGGCCGATCACCGGATCGAGTTTTCCCCCACGGGCGGCATCGGTTAAATCACGAGCATATTTCTTCAAGGCATCGTATGCATTTTCCGCCGTGGGATTGTCGGCAGTGCGGCCCTTGCGGAGATCCTCGATCGCGGCGTTGAGAGTTTGCGGCGTGACGCCCGCGCGATCGAGAATCTTGGCGGCGTCCGTGCTCTTCTCCATGGCAAGCGCGAGCAACAGCCGCTCGACCGTGACATAGGAGTCGCCCGCCTTTCGCGCGATCTTCTCGGCATTGTCGAAAACGCGCGCCGCCGCCGGGGCGAGATACAATTGTCCCGCGGCAGAACCTTGCACCTTCGGCAATTTGGCAAGCGCGAGTTCCGTGTCACGGAGCGCGTCGCGCGGACGCCCGCCTGCTCTCTCGATGAGCCCTGCGGCGAGCCCTTCCTCGTCGTCGAGAAGGACCTTCAAAACATGTTCGGGCGTGAACTGCTGGTGACCCTCGCGGATGGCGAGAGACTGGGCGCTTTGAACGAAGCCGCGCGTCCTTTCGGTATATTTTTCCATATTCATGACGGATATCTCCCGTTGGTCAACGGACGTAGGCAGGCCTGACACCACGGCGGCTACGCGCGACTCACGATTTTAGCGTTACGATCTCCGCGGCAAATCTCGCGGCCCCTTGCGGCCGCCCTTTGCTAGAAATGTAGGAGAGTAAAGGCATGCGCGGTAGGGTCTTGTGCCCGCGAAAAGATTCGTGGGCCATTAGCGCGGAAGCACGATGGGGACAGAGGCCGCGAGATGCCGCGCAAGGAAAATCCTCGTTCTCGCATTGGCCGGATATAAGAAAACCCCGCGACGCGTTTCCAGCCGCAATGGAAGGGGCAACGGCGGGACCGCCCCGGGTCGAAGGAAACCACGGCGAACGTACAACCCGCCGCTACGGCAAATAATTTCGAGAGTATAGAAAAACTACCTCGATTTGACCGCATCCGGGGCAGTCGTCTCCCCCGCCCGGCAAATCAAGGCAAACAACCAAACTAACAATGGGCCCGTGGCTCAATCCTGGACCGGATCATTGGCATTCGCCTCTTCGCCGTCGTGCGGCCCGGCTACCCCCGCTTCCGCCTTGCCGCCGCGTCTGCGGCGGGGATGCGGATGAAAGCTGTTGGCCGCATCGTCCGCCTCTGGTGGACCGGCGAGCAAGGGGGAAAGTGCCTCAACGGGCGGCGCGGCGTCATGGGCTTCGGCTGGGACGCGAACCGGGGCAGTGATGAACGCCGGGAGGCCGTTGCCTTCGATGCCGGCCTCGGCCGTTTGGGGTTCGGCGCGCGGATCGACCCGGATCGAGCCTTCATTGCGATAGTCGCGCGGACCTCGTCCACGGTTGCCGCGATTCTCCTGATCGCGGCCGCGGCCATTGCGTTCTTGATAGGGCCGCTGCTCTTGATAAGGTTTTTCCGGGGAGGCTTGATATTCCCTGTCCCGGTAATTCCTGTCTTGAAAAGGGCGCTCCGGACGCGGCGCACGCTCCGGCCGGGTAAAACCCTGTCTGTCCCCATTGTTATGGAAAGACCGCTCCGGACCGGGTTGCGCGGGGCTTGGTTGGGGCTGCGGTATTGGCTGCGGCGGCGCGAAGTGCTCGGCGGGGGAAGCGAATCTGTCAGGGATGCTGGCGAAATCGCTGTCGTCCTCGGCTTCTTCCGCAATGGCTTCGCCCTGCTGACCCTGATAGGCGCCGGGTCCTTGTTGCGGGGCTTGCTGCGCCGCCGCGATCAGCCGGAAATAATGTTCGGCATGCTGGAGATAACTCTCCGCCATGACCGGATCGCCAGAAGTCTGCGCGTCGCGCGCCAACTGGAGGTATTTTTCGCCGATGTGGTGGGCCGTTCCACGAATTTTCACATCGGGGCCGCTCGATTCGTAAGATCTCGTCAGAGGATTCGGTCCCTTGCGATTGTTGTTGGGGCGGCCGCGCATACGCTTGTTATTCTGTCCTGGTCTCATCGATGATCCTTGGGTGGCATCGTAATTGCGATTCCCGCGCAGCCGGACCGGCGTGCGATCACGGTCCTTACCGAACCCCTTATTTTCGAAGCACGTAGGCGCGAGCGGGTATACGGCTTTCCAGCCGGTGACGACTGTGCTCGCGGAACCGCCGTGGCACCGGTCTTCGACCCTTGATGATAGAGTCTCGGAGTCTGGGAGCATTGATCCCGGTTGCGCCGGGCATCGCGGCAAAGCTCGAAGCGGAGATCGTCTTGCCGTCAGCACGCCCGGCTTTTCGTTCGGACGTTCGCGCGGACCGAGGATCTCAACGCCAATCGCAACCATGCAACATGAGCGAAAACCAATCCTTGGAAAAGGAACCTAGTCGCTTTCGCGGCAAACGCCAAGAGCTTTTGCGAAAATATATCTCTTGCGATGGTTAGTGTGATCAATTTGTCACGCCAAAGCTCACTCGCCAGGACACGCCAATACCACACGCCGGCATCCGTCGAGGTCGAGTCTAACCTTGACTGGCGCGCCGAATGCGCCGGTCAAGAGCGATTCGACGGCCGGATGCTGGCCTACCCCGACTTCCAGCGCGATCAAACCGCCTAGCGCGAGCAAATCCCGCGAAGCCGGGATGATTTCGCGATAGGCCGCCAAACCGTCTTCGCCGCCATCCAGGGCCAAACGCGGATCGTGATCGCGAACCTCCGGTGCTAGGCGGGCGATTTCGCCACGCACGACGTAGGGCGGATTGGAAACGATCACATCGAAAGGACCATGCAACGCACGGGTCCAATCGCCGCGGACAACCAGCCCGCGTCGCGCAAGCCCCAAGGCGGCGAGATTGTCGCGCGCGATCACGCAGGCGCCACGCGAAATATCGACGCCGGCGCCGAAAGATCCTGGCAGGCTCTGCAACAGCGAGCAAAGGATTGCCCCGGACCCCGTCCCGAGGTCGAGAATCCGCCAGTTTTCGCGCGGCGACCGGGTCGCATGGTCGAGCACCGCCTCGATGAGCGTCTCGGTGGCGTGACGCGGATCGAGAACGGCGGGGCTGATCTTGAAACGCGCCCGCCAAAAATCCCGATGGCCGATGATTCGCGACACCGGCTCGCGCTTCAATCGCCGCGCCGCGAAAGATGCGACCGTCGCGGCGCCGGGACCAAGCGGACAATCGGGGTTGCGAACGAGAGCCGCGTGATCGATACCGAGCGCCGCGCAGAGAAGCACGCGGGCATCGATTTGCGCCGACTCTATGCCGCCTTTCGCCAAGGCCCGCACAAGCGAGCGCTGGCCCGCGCCGCGCGCCATCGCCGGTTCGAAATCGGGCGGATGCGTTATCGCAAACTCTTCCCTCACGGCGCGGGCTGGCTTGCGGCATCGAGCAGAATCCTGGTCAGCCGCGCGGCGAAATGCGGCGCGTCGGCCGGCTTTTCGCCTTCCATCAGCCGCGCCTCGTCGAAAAGGAGCCAGACGATATCCTCGAATTTTCCCTTGTCCGGGGCACCAATTCGCGCCGCCAGGGCGCGAATCAGCGGATGCGCGGGATTGATTTCGAGCACCGGCTTCGACGCCGGGCCGAGGCGGCCGCTTTCGGCGAGCATCCGTTCGAGACGGCGGTCCGGCCCGCGATCGGAGGCGACGAGACAAGCGGGGCTCGCCGACAGCCTGTCGGATGCGCGGACATCCTCGATCGCCTCGCCCAAAACCTGTTTCATGAGCGCGTAAAGGGTCGCGAGACCGGCCGCCGGGGATGCCTCTTCAGCCGCGCCAGCGTCCAGTTCCTCCTTGAGCGGAATGGATTTTATGTCGGCCGCGCCCTGGGTCACCGACTTGAACTGCTTGCCGTCGAAGCCAACCGCCGTCGCCACCCAAAAGGCATCGACCGGATCCGGCAACAGCAAAACTTCGATGCCTCTCGCCCGGAAACCTTCAAGCTGCGGACTAGCGGACAGATGGGCCAGATCCTCGCCGAGAAGATAATAGATCGCCGTCTGGTTCGGTTGCAGGCTGTCCACATAGTCCTTCAGACCGCGGCCGCCTTCTGGCTGGGTCGAGGTGGCAAAGCGCGCCAAACCGAACAAGGCGTCGCGTTTTTCGGGGTCCTCATAAAGTCCTTCCTTCAGGACGCTTCCGAAGTGCTCCCAGATCTTCGCGAATTTTTCCTTGTCGCTTTCGGCAAGCTTGGTCAGTTCCTGAAGGACGCGGTTCGTCACGGCTTTCTTGATGGAGGCGAAGGCCGGGCTTTCCTGAATTGTTTCACGTGAAACATTCAGCGGAAGATCGGTCGAATCGATCACCAGACGCACAAAGCGCAGCCATCTCGGCACAACCTCGGTGTCTTCCTTGATCGGCACATGGCGGACATAGAGCTTGGCCCGGCCCGGACGCGAGGGATCGAACAGATCGAACGGCCGCGATCCCGGCACAAACGCCAAAACCGTGTAGTCGTGGCGCCCTTCCGCGTGCCAGTGCATCGTTAAAGCAGGTTCGTCGAAAACACCGCCAAGGCTTTGATAAAAATCGATATAATCTTTCTGCTCGATCGCGGCCTTCGGCTTTGTCCAAAGCGCCGCGCCGTCGGTTAAGCGGCGCGTGCCCTTCTCTTCGGCAAGCTCGATCGGCACCGCGAGCGCGCTCGAATGTTCGCGCACGATCCGCTCAATCCGGCCCGGCTCAAGGTAATTCTTGGACCCTTCGTTCAGGTGGAGAACCACCCGCGTACCCTGGACCGGGGCCTCGCCTTGGGCCAGCGGCTGGATCGAAAAGGTACCTTTGCCGTCCGAGCTCCAGTGATAGGCTTCCACCTGCCCCGCGCGGCGTGTAAAAACATCGACGCGGTCCGCGACCATGAAGGCCGAATAAAATCCGATCCCGAACTGGCCGATTAGATCGAGCTTCTCGCGCGCGTCCGCGCCCCCTGCCTCTTCGCCGCCGTTACCGAACCGGTTCAGAAAGGCGCGGGTTCCGGAGCGCGCGATGGTGCCAAGATGATCGGTGAGGTCTCGCTGCGACATGCCGATCCCATTGTCCTCGATGGCGAGGGTTTGGGCGTCCTTGTCGATCGAAATCCGGATCGCGAACGGCGAAGATGCAAGCGCGGCATCGGCGAGCGCCTCGTAACGCGATTGCTCGCATGCGTCGGCGGCATTGGAAAGGAGTTCGCGCAGAAAGATATCCCGATCAGAATAGACCGAATGCACCATCAGGTGCAGCAATTTAGCGACATCCGCTTGAAAAGCTTGGTTTTGACCCGCTGCGTCCGGCATTGTCACGTGGCCTCTTTTCCGGTTGTCGTTGAATTTCACATATTTGGCGGCCCCTCGCGCGAATCACATCACGTTTGGTGCCGCGCGCCCCTCGCAGCGCGGATATTGCCTTTGTGCCCGGCGGATGCAAGGCCTTCGCGCTATCCGTATCCGCTCCCTGGTCTTTCGCGAGGGCAAAACGCCGCCGAGACCAGGTGTCGCGGCGCGCCGCGCCGCAAATCCGTCAAAAGAACGCTTGCGGTCCGGGCATCTTCAAGCGACGATAAAGGTTGAGATAAAGCTTGGAGGCCACAGTCATGAGCGACACGGAGCCGGCCGAAGATAATGGCGCGGCGAACCTCGCCTGCAAGCGCAAGGAGGGCTTTGCCGCTCCAATCGCCGCGATAACCGCGGCTCCGGCGGGCATGGCGGTTATTTCGTTTGACCGGAACGAATTGCGCGAAATTTTCAATCTCTATTGCCGCAAGGTCGCCGGCGGCGAATGGCGCGACTACAGGATCGATTTTACCGCCCAAAAAGCGGTTTTTTCGGTTTACCGGCGCGCGTGCGAATATGCACTCTACCGGATCGAGAAGACTCCTAGGCTGGCACGAAAGCAAGGCGCCTATTCGGTGGTCACGGCGACCGGCCTCGTTTTGAAATGCGGCCACGATCTTCGCCTCGTGATTGCCGCGCTGGACACGCGGCTGAAGCTGGTTTCGGAGGGAACCGGCGGCGATGTCTCCTTTGCCTGAAACCGCTTCAACTTCGCCGGTCTTCGCCACCAAGTGCGGTGGCGGGGCGGACGGAACGGTTCAGGGGAAGTCGACCGTGATGTTTGGACGCAGTGGGAGACGTTTGTCCGGCTTGGGTATTCGATGGCGGCGACGCTCTGCGCGAGAGTGGCGAGCGAAGCGAAGCGGTCGCAACGGTTTCGGGCGTGGGACGCGCCGGCGGACGGAAGAGCGGCCACGGATTCTTGCCGATAATTTCCGCGCCTGGCTGTTGGCCAAGATCGCGGCCAAGCCGGAGGTAACCTTACGCGGACGAATGGCGCTCAAAGTCGCAAGTGGGAGTGTCCGGGATTTTGTGTAAACAGCCTCCGTGATCGCTTGTCGTCGTATTCCGGGATCAACGGGCCGACCCCGGAAAACGGCCGCTGGACTGGATGGTAAATTGCCCTCCGTTAGCATCCCATCGAGCCGCGCTTGACGGCACTCCTGAAAATCGGATCCGGCGAAACCGCGACCCAGTAAAGCCCGGTGAGCTGGCCTGGGATTCCGCGGATCGTCATGGCGCGCGTAGAGGCTCAAAATCTTGTCGTCAAACTTCGCGAACCGCGTCCGTCCTCCGCTGGCTATTGCATCCGGTTTCGCCGGACGGAACCTTTAGACAGCTCCGCCCTTGGCAATCAGCTGCGGCTCGAAGCTCTGTGTGCGATCTCCCGGCCCGATTGTATAGTTCCATTCGCAGGGGAAGTGCGAGCAACGCTCTGAAGGTTTGGTTTTAGGAAGCTTCCAGACGTTTGCGCTTGAGGGAGAGCTTGGAGTCTTTACGGTTAAGGATGTTGAAAAACATGGCGCGGACGATCGCGAGGTTCAGGGCGAGAAGTCGGTTCTTGTCCGGCAATGGTCCTCGTCGAACGTTATGTCCAACTGCGCGGGCAATTTGTTTTCGATCCCCCCGCGCGGCCGCGCGGATCGCGGCGGGACCGGCGGCTTCGACGCCAATTTTTGGGTTGCGCCGGCGGCATGGAATTCGGGCGGCACCGAGGGATAATAGGGTACTGTTCGTCAAGGGGTTCGGCGATGCGAGGGAAAAACGAAAAGGAGCTGCCGCGCGCGGTTCCGATAGGCTGCACGGGCGAGGCGGTAAACCTTTCGCCGGACGAGGATCGTCTGTTTCGGGAGGCTTTCGGCGGCCATGGCGGCGAGCCCTCGGCTTGCAGCTTCCTGGATGACGATGATCGGAAAGGTCTGCCCCGTTCGTACCCGCGCCCTCTCCTGGAGTTGGATAAAGCGCTCCCGCCGCCCGGCGACAGCGACGTGATAAGAAAGGTTGATCGACGGAGTTCCAATACGACGAAAATCGCGCCAAGATCGGTGCGGATAGCGGTCGGTGCTTGGGGTTGGTCAGCTCCAGCTTGCATGGGCGCCTCCAGAGTGGATGGGTGAGCAACCTCACTCTGCCAGAGCGACGGTCGCGATCCACCTCCCCATGGGATCTAGTTGCATCGGCGTCATTGCCGCGCGTCGCCGCCTCGCGGCGCTCCGCCGCCGTGTGATCGTCGCGTGGGATTGGCACGGCTTTCGGCATCGGAGTCTCCGCGAATCATTGCCACGCCGCGGAAAATCACGCGAGCCCTCATTTGCGAAGATCAGCTGAGTCAGAGGTCTCTGCCGCTGGTATGAAACCGTCCGAAGCCCCTAGATTAAATAACTTCTAAATAAGTTATTCTAAAATCATTTTAAAAAAGCAGGTAGCCGTGGCAATGCACGCGCACGAATTTTCAATATAAAGTTTCGGTTTGAAGCTGTATCATTATCCGTTATTGTGCCGGGGTTTTAATTGCGCCCGAATTCCGCACGGAGATAAAATGCAATGGCTTGGATCTACTTTGGTTTGCGCGGCGGGTCTGATTGCCGTCGGATGTGCTGCCGCGGCCAAGGAATATCCGATCGGCGCGCCTCAGGAAAAAAACGGGATGGAGATTGGCGCCGTTTATCTGCAGCCGATCGAAATGGATCCAACGGGCATGATGCGCCCCGCGAAAGACTCCGACGTGCATCTCGAATCCGATATCAAGGCGGCCAAGGACAACAAGAACGGCTTCGCGCAAGGCGATTGGATCCCCTATCTCGCGGTCGATTACGAATTGACGAAGCTCGACGGTAATGAAACCCGGAAGGGCGAGTTCATGCCCATGGTCGCGAACGACGGGCCGCATTATGGCGACAACGTCAAGATGATGGGGCCAGGCAAATACAGGCTCACGCTCACCATCGCGCCGCCGGACGAGAACAAGCACGCCCATTTCGGCCGCCATGTCGATAAGGAAACCGGCGTGGCTCCGTGGTTCAAGACTTTCGCCGTCGAATATGAGTTCACCTATGCGGGAATTGGAAAAAAGGGCGCCTATTGAACGGCGGGACGGAGGCTGGCGGCTTGCGTAAGGTTGCGGCGATCGCCGCGCTATTCCTCGCATTTTGCCCGGCAAGTCTCCGGGCTGACGAAGAACCGGTTTTCACGATCGAGTTCAAGGATGGAAACATCGCGCCAGAGCGTCTCGAAGTACCGGCCAACCGGCGGTTCCAGCTTCAATTGCGCAATAACGGCGATACGCCCGCCGAATTCGAAAGCAACGAATTGCGCAAGGAGAAGGTGCTTGCGCCCAGGACGACCTCGATTCTCGTGTTCAGGACCCTCGACCCCGGCGAATATCCTTTCTTCGACGATTTTCATCCCGATGCGCCAAAGGCGGTCCTGATCGCGAAATGAGGCGCGTGAATGATTCGCAAAGGCGTTTGGAGACCGGTTGTCATGACGGCTTTTTTGGTTTCGCCCGAGCCCGCCCGGCACTTGGCGAAGCCCGCACGTCCAACTGTTTCGCCTTGCCTCGAGCCTCCGCGCCGGGGTGCGCTCTCCCGTTGGCTTAACGCGCTCGGGGAAGGCCTGCGCCGCCATCGGCGCGCAATTCAGCGCGGCCAATGGGCGATCGTTTTCGTTTATCTCGTGCTTGTCGCCGTGCCGGCATTCCTGCCTTTGCCCGGACGGCTTGCGCATATCTGGGACAATCTCACGCTCCTCGCGCAATTCGCCTTCTGGGGTATCTGGTGGCCGTTCGTCCTCCTCAGCATGATTTTGGTCGGCCGCGCCTGGTGCGGGCTCTTTTGTCCCGAGGGGACATTGACCGAGGCGGCAAGCCGGTTCGGCAAGGGTCATGCGATCCCGCGCTGGATCACCTGGAAAGGCTGGCCCTTCGTGGCCTTTGCGCTGACCACGATCTACGGCCAGATGATCAGCGTCTATCAATATCCAAAACCGGCGCTGCTCATTCTCGGCGGATCGACTTTTGGCGCGATCGTCACCGGCTATCTTTATGGCCGTAACAAACGGGTCTGGTGCCGCTTTCTCTGCCCGGTCAACGGCGTCTTCGGCTTGCTGGCCAAGCTTGCCCCGGTGCATTTCTGCGTCGACCAGGATGCCTGGACCCTGTCGCGTCAATCCGGCAACGCCGGGGTGCGGGCGGTCAACTGTGCGCCGCTCGTCGCGATCAAGACCATGCGCGGCGGCGCCGACTGCCACATGTGCGGCCGTTGCGACGGCTTTCGCGACGCGATCAGCCTGGCGCCGCGCTCGCCCAATCATGAAATCGTGCATGTCGCGGGCGCGGCGGCAAAACCCTGGGAAAGCTTGCTCATCGTCTTCGGCCTGATGGGCATTGCGAGTGGCGCATTCCATTGGAGCGTCAGCCCGTGGTTCGTCGCGCTGAAGCAGGCGCTGGCCGGCTGGCTCGTCGATCATAATGTGCTGTGGCCGCTCACGCTGCAGCCGCCGTGGTGGGTCTTGACCGATTATCCCAGCGTCAATGATCAAATGAGCTTTCTCGATGGCGGCGTGCTTTTGGCCTATATCATGGCGACCGCGATCGCGATCGGCGCAGCGGTCTCGTTATGCCTGTGGCTTGCCGCCCGCAGCCTTGGACCGTCGCCGGGCCCGCGATTTCATCATTTCGCGCAAAGCCTCATTCCCGTCGCGGCCTGCGGGGTGTTTCTTGGGTTGAGCGCCATCACCGTGACCATGCTGCGGGCCGAGGGTCTCGCGCTCGGATTTGTTGGCCCGTTGCGGGCGCTGTTGCTCGGCGGCGCGGCCGTCTGGTCGATGGTTCTTGCCTGGAAGATCGCGGGCCTTGCCACCGCGAGTGTCTTGCGCCGCTGCGCGGCAACCGTCTGTGTCGCTCTTGCTGTCTCGACCGGCGCGGCGAGCTGGGTTGTCTATTTTTGGGCCTGGCAGTAAGACGCGCTATCTTCAGCTTGCGCGTTGGCATTATTTGAGTTTGGGATGGGGTCTATCACTGTTGGTTTCCAGAGGAGCAATTGCTGCACGACGTCTTCATCTGCCACGCCAGCGAGGACAAGGATGATTTCGTCCGACCGCTCGCAAAAGCGCTTCGCGCCCATCACCTTGATGTTTGGTACGACGAATTTGCGTTGAACATCGGCGACAGCTTGCGCGAAGCAATCGACCGCGGCCTAGCCGATTCCCGATTTGGCATCGTCGTACTTAGTCAGCACTTCTTCCAGAAGCGCTGGCCACAGCGCGAGCTGAATGGCCTGGTAGCGCGCGAGATTGCGGAGGACCGTAAGGTTGTTCTGCCGATCTGGCACCGCATTGATCGTGACCAAATCCTTAAGTACTCACCGCCGCTAGCCGATGTGTTCGCCGTCTCTTCGGTTCGCGGTATGGAAGCAGTGGTGAACGTGCTACTTAAGAAGCTGCGTCCAGAAGAGAGCCCGCTAATCGTCGCTCGGGATTTTCTCATCAGCAAGGGGGTGCCCCCGCCAATTGTTACAGACGAATGGTGGCTTGACTTATTGATCCTTGACAAACTGAGTAACAGTTCCTAACATCTATGCTATGGGTTTTCGAAGGCATGGATGGGCTCATGAGCAAGACGCGAGATCGTGCGGAACTG
>JALZAY010000202.1 GCA_030948025.1 Pseudomonadota bacterium | reverse complement strand
GGTTTGCCAAAGCCAAGGCAAACAGCGGCGGCGCAACAGCCGACTGAAACAAAAATATCGCGCAAATTCATGTGGAGCCTAAACGATTCATTGAGTTGCCAGGGTCGATTTTGTTGACCCTACAATGAGGCGATATAATGATGCGTTAATCTTTATCCTCGCCAATCTCCCAGGGTCGCCTGGACCAAGGCGAGAGCCGCGACGGCGGCGGTGTCGGCGCGCAAAATGCGCGGACCCAGCGGCAGGCGCAACACGCAAGACAAGCCAAGAAGCGCCTCGCGTTCCCGGGCGTCGAAACCGCCTTCGGGGCCGATCAAAACGGCGAGCGCGGGTGGCCATTTGGCATCGGCGCCGGGGCGCAACGCCGCCAAGGGATCGCTGGATGGCGCGTCTTCGTCGCAAAAGACGAGGAGGCGATCTTGTTCCCAAGCGCCGAGCAGCGCGTCGAGCCGGATCGGGGGAGCGATTTCCGGAATCGACAAAATACCGCATTGCTCGGCGGCTTCGACCGCATGGGCGTGCATCCGTTCGCTATTGATCCGGCTCGCCTGGGTCCGGCTGGTGAGCACCGGGCGTAGCAGTCCGGCCCCCATTTCCACCGCCTTTTCAACCATGTAATCCTGTCTTGCCTGTTTGAGCGGCGCGAACAAATAATGCAGATCGGGACGCGGCTCCTGCGGCCGGTTCAACTTGTCGACAGCGAGCGTGACATATTTGCGGTTAGACGTGGCAACGCTCGTTTCCCATTCGCCGTCGCGGCCATTGAAAACAAGGATTCTCGCACCTTCGGATAGGCGCAACACATTGCGGACATAATTTACCTGTGCCTGATCGAGAGCGATATGCGCCGCCCGCGCTAGCGGGGGATTGACATAGAGGCGCCGCGCGGCGAAATCATAGCGGGACATGCGGCCGCTCGCTACGGTCGAAGGCCCGCCGCGAACCGCGAGAACCGGTTACGCTTGCGCGCGCGGCGGTGTTTGCTATGAACGCACGTGATTTCGCTCGCCGCGATTTGGCACGTGTCCTAGCGCGACAAAACGCGGCTACGATAACAAGTGTTCTTGGCAAAAAATAGGGACAACACATCGAAACGTCACGGAAAGGCTCGCATCATGTTGCCACATAGGCGCATTGGCTCCCTGCGTAAAGCCGCGTTTGCCGTCACGGCCTTGATCCCATTCGTGGGCTGCGGCACGGCTTATGCCACCGATTGCAACCAGGATATCGGCGCGCTGACCAAGAAGCGCCAGGACGTCCTGGATCAACTCAATAAACTCGCTCAGGGCGGCAAGAAACAGCTCGATCCGGTAGCCGCTTGTCCGAAGCTGCGCGCGCTGGTCGCCGTCGAGCATGAGCTCCTTGCCTATTTAACAAAGAACAAGGATTGGTGCGCGGTTCCCGACGAAGCTTTCCAAAATATTTCGGCGAGCACCGGCAAATCCGGCAAGGTCGCCAATCAAGCCTGCACCGTCGCGGCGAAGATGAAGAAAGCACAAGAGCAGCAGGCCTCCGGCGCGCTCAACGTGCCCCAGCCGAAGCTGCCCGCCGGGCCGCTGTGACGCAACACCCGACCGGACAACCAGTTTCCGGTCCGCGCGATCGATCCCCGTCGGCCGCTTTTACCGCGTCGTCCGGCAAAGCCCCCCAGGGGCCTGCCGCTTTGCCCGATTCGGTCGCGGGACAGCTCGTCCTCCGGCTCGCGCCAAAATCCTGGCATCCCTTGCTTCAGCTCGCGCGCCTCGATCGCCCGATCGGCTGGTGGCTGCTTCTGCTGCCTTGCTGGTGGTCGAGCGCGCTCGCCAGCATTTATCAAGGCGGACCGTTGCGCGTCCGCGACCTTCTCTTGTTTTTCGCCGGAGCCGTCGTCATGCGGGGCGCCGGCTCGACCTATAATGACATGATCGACCGCGACGTTGATGCGAAGGTGGAGCGGACAAAGTGGCGTCCGCTCGCTTCGGGACGCATCGGCGCAACGGCCGCGGCCGTCTTTCTTGCCGCGCAATGTCTTGCCGGACTTGCCGTGCTTGTAAGTTTCAACTGCTTTACGATCCTTTTGGGATTTGCCTCGCTTGGTGTCGTTGGCCTCTATCCTTTCATGAAGCGAATCAGCTCCTGGCCGCAAGCGGTTCTGGGCGCGGCTTTCGCATGGGGTGCATTAATTGGGTGGGCCGCAGCCCTGGGATCGCTCGCGTCCGCGCCGCTATTGCTCTATCTCGGCGCGGTGTTTTGGACCATCGGTTATGACACAATCTATGCGGTGCAGGACATCGAGGACGATGCGCTCGCCGGTATCGGCTCGACCGCGCGCGCTTTCGGCGGCCGCGTTCGTTTGGGGGTGGGTTTTCTCTACGCGCTCGCGGTCATCTGCATCGAAGCGGCCTTGCTCGCCGCCGGCGCGGGCTCGCCGGCGCAAGGCGGCCTCTTGCTTTTCGCGTCGCATCTTGCCTGGCAGGCGATGCGGGTCCATCCCAGCAATGGCGCCCTTGCGTTGCGCCTGTTTCGTTCGAACCGCGACGCGGGACTTATGCTTTTCGCCGGACTCGCGGCGGAAATTTTTCTCGCGCCGAAATGAACTGTTCCGGCGCTCATTCGGCCGCGCGGGTTTTATGCGCCCCGAGCCAGGCGTCTAAATCGCACTCGGCCCGCAAGCTGATCGCGGTTTTACGGCTCAAGGTTTTTTTCCCGCCCCGTAAGGTCTTGCCGCCGGGCGCGTTCCCGGCAACCGGCGGGAAAAGTCCAAAATTAATGTTCATCGGCTGAAACGACGGTGGCCCGGCGTCGATGATCCCGATGTGTCCGCCGGTGATATGGTTAATGAGAGCGCCGAGCGCGGTCGTCGGCGGGAGCGGCGCGAAAGCCTCACCTGTTCGCTCCGCCGCCGCCATGCGGCCCGCGGCAAGCCCGATCGCGGCACTTTCGACATAGCCTTCGCAGCCGGTGATCTGGCCCGCGAACCGCAGCCTCGGATCGGCCCTGAGCCGCAAGGCGCCATCGAGCAATTTGGGCGAGTTCAGAAAGGTGTTGCGGTGGATCCCGCCGAGACGGGCAAAGGCGGCATTTTCCAGGCCCGGAATGGTGCGGAAAATTTCAACCTGCGCGTGATGTTTCAGCTTTGTCTGGAAGCCGACCATATTGTAGAGCGTGCCGAGTGCATTGTCCTGCCGCAGTTGCACGACGGCATAGGGCTTTGCGCTGCCAGGATGCGGATTGGTCAGGCCGAATGGCTTCATTGGTCCGTGCCGCAGGGTCTCGCGGCCGCGCTCCGCGATGATTTCGATTGGCAGGCAGCCATCGAAATAGGGCGTGTCTTCCTCCGCGAGCGCGTGGGGCAGGGCTCGATCGGCGTCGAAGAGAGCGTCCACGAAAGCAAAATATTGATCTTGCGTCAGCGGGCAATTGATGTAATCGGCGCCGGTTCCGGCCGGCCCCGCCTTGTCGTAGCGCGACTGAAACCACGCCTTCTTCATGTCGATCGACTCCCGATGCACGACCGGGGCGATCGCATCGAAAAAGGCAAGATCGCGCTCGCCGGTCAGCGCGCCGATCGCCGCGGCAAGGGAAGGCGATGTCAATGGTCCGCTCGCGATGATCACATTGTCCCAGGCTTTTGGTGGCAGACCGTCGATTTCCTCGCGAACGATCGTAATGAGCGCGTGCCCGCGAACCATCTCGGTGACGCATCCCGAAAATTGGCCGCGGTCGACCGCGAGCGCACCTCCGGCTGGCAACTTATGCGCATCGGCGGTGGCCAGGATGAGGGAATCGAGACACCGCATTTCGCGATGCAAAATGCCAATCGCGCTCGTTTGCGGATCGTCGGCGCGAAACGAATTCGAGCAGACGAGTTCGGCGAGGTCTCCTGTCTGATGCGCTGGCGTCTTGCGCGACGGCCGCATCTCGTGCAGCACGACGGGGACGTTTTGCCGCGCGATTTGCCAGGCCGCCTCGCTGCCGGCAAGGCCGCCGCCGATCACATGGATGGGAGCTAAGGGCCAGGAGCGCTCAGACATAGCGCCGGAGCCTAGGGCATTTTCGACCAAATAGGAACGATATCGTTAGATGCCCTACCGGCAGTCATGAGCGGATCAGACCTATTCGCAACCTAATGCGGCAAATAACCAGGGCGCCGCGTTTTGGCGCGCCGTTTTCCGGCTTTCTTACTCCGCGCTCTCCGCGCTGCTGTGTCCTCTCCGTGCCGTTCCAGTGGACGGGGGCAACGTCATCAGCCCGTTCCACTCAAGCTGCTTCCTGTCACTAGTGTGGCGCCAAGGGAAAGCAAGGCAACCAGGACCAGGATCATGTCATGCGCTCCAGCCATGGCTATTGCAAGACTGCCAAGCACAACCGCAGCGATGCCGGCAATCGCTTGCATGCCAGCGGAACCCGAGGCCACGAAAAGACCCTTCCCGCGCCACTCCGTTGGCCAAGCGGGATATCGCTGTAGATGCGCCCGCTCAAGACCGGTGTAGCGGAGCTGAGACAAAGACACTGCCTATGCATCAGATAGCGCCCGCTGACGAGCCGCTGCATTCCCCGGCCCACATCTGCGAATCTTCTTCTCAAGGGCATGGCAGGTAGAACGGCGAGCAGTCCAGGAAATTGTGTGGCACCAATTCAAACCCCGCCCACATGAGATGAGCGGTTCCCACCCAATTGTGGGAAGCGTTATAAACGCCGTCCTCAGCACGCGGGTGGTGATGGAGCGAGCCCTTATACCACAGGACAATATCGGTATTGGCGACGTTCGGGCCGCCAGCTACATAGGTTGGCAATAGTTTGGCGGCAAACTGCCCGCTCTTATAAGGGGTCACCCAGAAGTCGTTTTGGGTGAAAGGCTCCGTATGCTGGGTCAGCCCTCCGCCGGTAACGAGCGGCAGCAATTGGTATTCGGATTGGTCTCCACGGGCATTTTTCACGCTGGAATTGCTGACCGCGAGCCCGTCATGTTTCCGCACATCCCAATTAAGACCTTGGGCCTTGCTGATCAGAGTCTCGCTGTCGCTCGCTTTTCCTGAAGGATCTCCCGGATTTTCCAAATGTTGTAAGTGGGTGACGCTATTTTTGGCGGCACCGCCGAAGTCGATATCTATACGCCAGATCGCGTTATGCGCATGAGGCTCAAGCTCGTCGCCCGGCAAATTTTGACCGGTAGCGCCCATCCGCCCGGTAATGGAGCCATCGTCGCGAAACGTATACTCTTGGATGTAGCGATAATTGTCGGCGTCGATGGCACCCCAGAGGACGAGTTCCTGCCCGCGGCGCACCCCACTCGAATCCTTCCACATGAGACCACGATCATGAACCTCCTTGCACACCTGCGGGCTGAGGAGCGATCCGCCAACGCTCGTGGGACAGTCGTTGGCCGTCACGGTTGTCAACTGAAAATTGTAGTAACTCAGATCGTAATATCGGGGGCTTCCCGCGTGATACGGAACAAAGTAATCGGAAACGCGCAGGTCCCACAAAATGCTGACAAAAGGCGCATTCGGTGATTTGCGGAAATAAACTGGCCCGATAACAAGGCCATTTGGATTCGTCAGTCCCTGAGAGCCCGCAACTTCGTGCCAGCAAATTCGCCAAGTGGTCTGGGCTGGACCGCTCGTCGGAAATGACTGGTCGAACTGGTTGGGGCAAAGCACCGCCAGACGCTTTGGATCGACCTCTCGAACCTGAGCAGGTGCCCCCGTGGAAAGGCCCGGCTGTTCCGCATAGGCTGCGCCGCTACACAAAAAGACCGTCCCGCCAATCAACGCCAAGGACGAAATACCCGGGTGCATCATGGCTGCCTCCCGTGACGAGCGACAGATTGCTTGGTGAGATTGACATGAGCACGAATCGCCAGATAGCTGCTTCCTTCCCCACGGAAAATCAGGTCGAGGCAACGGTCATGACTGCAGGGGTCGCTGGGATCGGAGCTAAGAAGAGGTAGGGCTTGGACGACGAATGGTTCGCCTGCTAAACCGCCCGGCGTGGCGATATGATAACGGTCGATTTCACGGCCAAGCGCTTGACGTATCGCCGGGTCGCGGATCGCGAGATTCCATGCGGCGTGCAAATCGTCCGTGGTGAATGGGACCAATGTTGGTGCGATTTGTTCGACCGATAACACCCGGTTTTCTGCGGGTGAGACAGTCACCCGGCGCGCCACATTTCCTTCGGTGTCGAGCAGCAGGGTTTGGACAGTCGTCGTGGGCGGTTCCGCCCGTTCGCCATTGAGGTAGGCCTGTGCTTCGGCCTTGTCCAATTCGGGCTCTCCGATGATCACCTGCGGCGTCGCCCCTCGGAAACTGGTGTGGACCTCAGCGTGCCCTAAAACCAGGCGCTCGATTGACCGGAGTTGCTCTTCATCTAGCTTGCGCAATAGGGGCGTGGTGGGAGACTGTGCTAGCGCCAAGGTGATGGTTATTATCATGGCACACATGCCACAGGCGGGGATAGTTACGCGCGTGACGGCATTGCATCGCTGCGACAGCGTCATCTCTGACAAGCTCCCTTTTGCGATGAAACAGGAGG
>JALZAY010000201.1 GCA_030948025.1 Pseudomonadota bacterium | reverse complement strand
GGCTCGCCGCGATCGAGGACAAGGTCAAGGGCTTGGGCTTCGGCGCCGACGATTATTTGACCAAGCCGTTCCACAAGGACGAACTGGTCGCGCGCATCCAGGCCATCGTCCGGCGCTCGAAAGGCCATGCCCAATCGGTCATCGCGACGGGAGATCTTATCGTCAATCTCGATCAGAAAACCGTCGAGGTTGCGGGCGCGCGGGTGCATTTGACCGGCAAGGAATATCAGATGCTGGAGCTACTCTCGCTGCGCAAGGGAACGACCCTGACGAAGGAAATGTTTCTCAACCATCTTTACGGCGGCATGGACGAGCCGGAACTGAAGATCATCGACGTTTTCATCTGCAAGCTGCGCAAAAAACTCGCCAATGCAAGCGATGGCCGCAATTATATCGAAACGGTTTGGGGGCGCGGCTATGTCCTGCGCGAGCCGCGCGACGACGAGGAACGAATCACCGCGTGAGCCTTCATTGCCGGCAGGTGCCGGCAGGGAGGCCGCCGCTCGGACGGTCCGGGGCGGCTATCCACCTCGGACATCGGACGTTAGAGCATGTCCTTAAAAAAGTTGCGCGACTTTTGCGATTCCGACATGCTCCAACGCATTGATTTTGAGCTGCGTCCTTATCGATCAAATGATTCTATTTGATCAAGACTCGCTCTAAGCAGCGCGGCGGAATTTCACGCGTGGGAAGTCCACCGGAACGTCGAGCGCTATGTTGACGTAATTGGTGAACAGGTTGAGCGCGACATGGGCGATAATCTCGACGATTTGACCGTCGTCGAACCCCGCCGCGCGCAAGGCCTCGATATCCGCGTCCGCCACCTGCCCCCGGTGCTCGACCAGTTTTAGCGCGAAGGCGAGCGCGGCGGCGGTCTTGGGGTCATCCGAGCGCCCGGCCTGGGCCTCGGCCATGTCCTGCCCGCTCGCGCCCGCATTTTTTCCAAGCAGCGTATGCGCGGCGAGACAGTAGGCGCAGGCGTCCCGGTCGGCGACCGCCACGGCGATCATTTCGCCGAGCTTGGCGCCGATCGTTCCCGCCCCAAGCGCCCCGAACGCGCCCCACATGCTCTTTAAGGCAGCGGGCGAATTGGCGACGGCGCGGAACATGTTCGGCGCCGTGCCGAAGGCGCCCTTGATCTCATCGAGCAGCGGCTTCGCAGCTCCGGTTGCGGTTGCGGAATCAACGAGGTTCACTCTTGGCATGGATGTCTCCTTTGCATGTAAAAAGGCGGTTGACGCGCGAAACGGAACGCCAGTTTGGAGCGGGCGTTCCCCGTCTTCCTCCCGTCGAATGTCCCCGGACAGACTCCGCCGGGTGACCAGGAGAAAAGCTTTTGCCCGCATGATTCGACCACGCGGACCGGCTGAAAAAAATGTCATGGCCGGACCTCCTGGCGCGGGTGGGGGGTCACGAAAGCGTTCCAGTTGCGCGCCATTTCGGGTGCCCCCGCTTGCTCATGTTCGGCGCAATCGAGACGCAGCGCGCGGTTGCCGAAGGGCGCATCGACGAATGCGCAGTGATGCGGCTCCGCCGCATCCGGATGCACATTCGGCCGGAAATATTTGCATGTGACGCAAAGCCGCTGCGGCGGAATTGCATGGCGAAGTTGCAGGCTCCGGATGAGTTTGATCAGCGTTTTCAACAGGCTGGCCTGTTCCGCTTCGCTCAGATCGGCCAAAGCGGCGGCCGCAAACGAGGGAACGGCAGCAGCCGGTTGCGCGAGGGCCTTCGGCGTGACCTTGACGATGGTGGCGCGGGCATCCGCCGGATCGGCTTGCCGGCGGACTAGACCCTTCCGCTCCAGCGCGATCACCGAACCGGTGACGGTCGGCTGGCGGACGCCGAGGTGTTCGGCGAGAGCCCGGACCCGCAGACCGGCGGGGCGAGCCAGCAGCATTCGCAGAATTGCGTCCTGCGCCGAATTGAGGCCGCGCGAAGCGACCGTCCGGCGGACCTCGGCTCGCATCGCTGCACCGAACCGGTCTAGCCCGTCGATCAGGCGGTCTCGCAAAGCTGTGGTTTCCATCCCGGCCATCCCATAATGATAGGACTCCTATTTAACAAAGTCAACAAAAAAGCAAGCAGGGCAAACATCCCAAGCGCGCTTTTCGATAGGACGGAATCATTCGAAAAGGAATCGCTCAAAATCAAAGAGTTGAAGAGGGTCCGCATCGAAACAGTCCGTTAAGTTTTTCGGGGCCACCCCTCGATCGATCACGCTCTAATTGATCGTAATGCCCGTTTCGGCGCGCAATAGCCGCATGATGGCGCGCGAGAGATCGCCACGCACAGGAAGCCCGTGGTCGCGCTCGTAGCGTTCGATCGCTTGCCGCGTTGTTGTTCCCGCCACGCCATCGGGGTTCAGAACAAAACCCAATTTAACGAGCGCGCGCTGCGCAGCCAGCACCAATTTGCTGGGCGCGGCCGGCGCGGCGGCCTCTGTGGTGGGCCGAGCATGCCGAGCAGGCGGCGCCTTCAGCAATTGTGAAATTTCATCGTGCGGCGGCGAAGAAGTGATACGGTTCTGTCGTGGATACCCGCCCGCGGGCATCTCCAGCGGCGGCTTTTCAACCGGCGATTTTTGCGCAGCCGGCTTTTCAACTGGCTTGTCTTGCGCCTGGATAGGTGTAACGGCGGGCTGAGGCCGCGGTGGGGGAACCGCGATCAGCCCGGGGATCATTGGCTCCTTTGTAGGGGCGCCAGAGGGGGCGCGCGAGAAAAGCGGCGCGGGATGACGGGTCTGTTGCCAAACGAGCGCATTGAGCAGGATTGCGGCGGCCGCCGCGACGAAAAAACCCGCGACGAGAATGCTCAAATAGCGCCGGCCCCGCCGCCCTGTCCGGCGTGAACCGCGCCTTCTTGCGGTCAACAGCTTTTCCCGCAAATGTTTCAGTTTCGAAGCCGGTTCGGTCATAACAAAATCATGATCGGCGGCGGCCAAGACTTCACGCAATTTTCTTCACCGTCATTTGCTTGTAAAGGTCATGCTGGTCAGAGACAGGCAAGTGCGCGATCGTCTCTATCTTGGCCCGGATTCCAGCCTCGGCTGCCAAACCGCGGCAATCGAGCGGCAGACGGACACGGACGCTGGTTCCTTTCCCCGGTTCGCTCGCCACCATGATCGTGCCCCCCTGCAGGCCGACGAGGCCACGCACGATCGAGAGGCCAAGACCGGTTCCTTCATCTTGCCGGTCCGGTAAGGCTTTGGCCTGAAAGAACGGATCGCCGAGCCGGGCGAGGTCGCTAGCAGCGATTCCGATGCCGGTATCGGCCACCAGGATCAGAAGCGAATTAGTTTCGGGTCTCGCACTGATTGTCACGCTCCCAGGAGCGGGTGTGAACTTGATCGCATTTGAAAGCAGGTTAACGAGAATCTGTGTGCACACTCGTCTATCGCCGGTGATCTCTTCGAGATTTGCCGGATAGGCGCGCAGGAGCTCCACCCCATTGTTCTTGGCATGAAGTTTCGCCATGTCGCAACAAAGATCGATTAATGGCGCCACGGCAAAAGGCTCGATCTCAATCGCCAAGGAGCCGGATTGGATTTTCGACAAGTCCAGGATCGAATTGACGACGGCGAGAAGATGCCGCCCCGACCGATAAATGATCCTCGCGTATTCGCGTTGTGTTTCGGGATCGGGCGGGGCCAATCGCGGGTCGCCGAGTAACTCCGAAAAACCGGCGATCGCATTGAGCGGCGTGCGCAATTCGTGGCCCGCTTGGGCGAGAAAATAATCCTTGGCGAGGTTCGCTTCCTCGGCGGCTGCGCGGGCGTTTTCGAGCGCCGCCTCGCGAAGCTTGGCCTCCGTGACATCGCGAAAGACGGCGACGACATCGTCGTCTTGGCTTTCCCCTTGGGCCGCGCGGTATTCCTCGCCGCGGCGGGCCCGCATCTCGAGCCAAAGGAAAACCGGCTCGGCGTAGTCGTCGCGGTCGACCCGCGCGGTACCACGCCAACGCAAGGTCGCGCCGATCGTCACGGAGCCGGCGCTTGTGTCCGCGATGGTCCTCAAAAAGGCGGGTCTGTCGGCGACCTGGACACGTTCGAAAAAGCCGCGTCCCGTCAACGCGCTTGGCGGCAAGCCGAACAAGGCCTCGCAATTCGAACTGACCGATGCCACCGCGCCAGACCGGTCGCAACAGAGGACGAGGCAACCCATGGTCTCGGCCAAACTTTCGTAGCGCCCCGTCCGGACTTGCTTCGCCTTGCGGCGCACGGTCCGGAGGCGGACAAAACCGGTTCCGATGCTCGTGGCGAAGACCGTCGCTGGGATCAGGAAAAGCGTGGTATTGGCGGCGCCCAGGGCGGGGGCACCCGATGCATCCGACGTGGCTCCGAGGAGGAGCGTGGCCACGGCGGCCAAAGTGGCGCTGGCGCCGACAACAATGCCATTCATGGAAAACACACTTTCGACGGGCGCGATGATGAGCCAGGCGAACGCGGTTGGATGCAATGCGCCGCCGCCAAAAGCGGCGGTCAATCCGGCCGCGATAAAACGCAAGGAGGACATCGCCTCGGCCGGCATCAGCTTGCCGGTTGACGACAATAACAAGACGCTCGCCGGAAAAATCAGCCAGATAAAGACCAGGGCGTCGGAGAACGCCGGCGGGCCGTTGATGGCAACGCAAACGGATGCCGCCGCGCCGGTCGCGAGCGAATTTAATACCTGACGCAGGACGAAACTTTCCTGGCGCGTCCTCTCGAGAGGAGCCACTGGCGTGGCGGGAAGGACTAACTTGGCAGTCCGGCCTTCAAGCCTTGGCAAAAAACCCAAAACACAGCTCCGCTCCGTGCCGCTTAGAGCAGGCCCAGGAAAAGTTGACAGACTTTTTCGATCAGGACATGCTTCAACTTATTGATATTGAGTGATCTTTTCTCGATCACATGATTCCATGCGATCGGGAAGCGCTGTAGAATCCGGCCAAGGGTTCGACGGCGCCGGAGAGCGTGCCAGACGCTTCTTAAACAATTCCCCTTAAGTTTCAGGATGCCAGCCATGCGCGGCGCTAACGGCCGGAAAATTATCCTATGGTATAGAAGCCGTTGCCAAGGCATGCTGGAATAATGAGCAAAAGGTGAAAAAACCACTTTGGGTTTATGCACCGTCCACATCGTGATCTCGATTCAGCGGCGCTTAACCCTGATCCGGTTGGTCTCGCCAAGGTCTCGCCGACGCTGTTCCTGCTTCGCTCCATAATCTGGCTCTCGATCGTATTTGCGTCGATCTCTTAGCCAAGTGATCCCATAGCGTCGGTTATGGCGAACGCTAGGGCCGCGCGCCGCGTGCAAGACAGCTTGGGCGAGACGATCGGCGGCGCAAGCGGGGGCGGAAAGCGCCTGTTTGCGCGCGCCTGCCGCTTGTCTTGAGGGGGCGGCCCATCTAAGCCGCATGGTCGCGGGACGGCGCTCCGGCGGCAACAACTGGACTCCAATTCGCCGGTTGTTGATGCGCCGGCCACCGCGAATTAAGTATAATGAGGCGAACCCCTAGACGGAAATCTGGCGCCGGCATGAGTGCTTGAAATCAACCCAAGGGTCCGGCTTTACGTTTCCGAAGGCTATGCGCATCGCGCCAGTTGAGAGTGTGACTATCCATGCCGGGCCCGCGGACCGCCACCAAGCTCGACGAGATGATCGAGAATTTCAATTACCTTGACGAGTGGGAGGACCGCTATCGCTATTTGATCGAGCTCGGCCGCGGTCTCGAACCGTTGGATGATGCCGCCCATAACGATAGAAATAAAGTGCGCGGATGCGCCAGCCAGGTGTGGCTGGAGACCCGCGTCGCGACGGATCATGCGGGGAGCCCTGTTCTCCACTTGAGGGGGGACAGCGACGCTCATATTGTGCGCGGGCTGGTGGCGCTTCTGCTGGCTCTTTATTCCGGCCAGACGGCATCGCGGATCCTTGCCATTGATGCCCAGGGCCTGTTCGAGAGCCTCGGCCTTTCGACGCATTTGACGCCGCAGCGCTCCAATGGTGTGCGTTCGATGGTCGAGCGAATCAAGACCGATGCGCGCGCCGTCGCCGTTTAACACCAATTGTCATGAGGGGAGGACATTTAGTTCAGCTCTCGAATTTTCGCTCTTACCCCTGAAAAGAAATGGAGATTTGAGCAAAGCACCAAGGGCGAAGCTGGCCAAAGGGTCCGCCAAGCATGGCTTGATGGAATCGCCGACGGCGGGCACAACTGGCGGCCCACGGTAAACGCTCGAACCGCGAACGCCGGCCGCAACCAACGATTCGCGTTCGTCGCCGGTTCGCCCCGGAGCCGGCCGCGCTTCCCATGATGCGGAATGGAACGCGCGCCCCCCTCCCGTAGCCAGGCAGTGCCAGTCCTGCCCGCTTACCGTTTACGCCGGCGTTGTTGGCCAAGGCCCATCTGTTTGGCAAGGTTCGAACGCGCCTTAGCGTAATCCGGCGCGACCATCGGATAATCGGGCGGGAGGCCCCATTTCTCGCGGTATTCGTCCGGTGACAAATTGTATTGAGTCCGCAGATGCCGCTTCAACGACTTGAATTTTCGCCCATCTTCCA
>JALZAY010000200.1 GCA_030948025.1 Pseudomonadota bacterium | reverse complement strand
TGCTGGCGACGGTTGCCTCGGCCGGTCCCTTCATCGGCCTGTTCGGCACCGTCTGGGGTATCATGACCGCGTTTCGCTCGATCGCGGCGTCGCGCAATACTTCGCTTGCGGTCGTCGCGCCGGGCATAGCGGAGGCGCTTTTCGCGACCGCGATCGGGCTCTTCGCGGCGATCCCGGCCCTGATCGCGTATAACAAATTCCAAGGCGATGTCGCCAAGAAACAGGCGCGACTTGAGGGTTTCGCGGACGAGTTTTCCGCGATTCTTTCGCGTCAAATCGATCAGCACACCGTTAAGGACCGGGCGGCCTGATCATTGCACACCAAAGAAACCGGCGTTTTCCTGCGCCGGGAATTTTGAAACCATCCGCTGGAGATTTTGAACATGGGCATGTCGAGCATTGCGGTACGTAACAAGGGCCGGCGCGGGCGGCGTGGCGTGCCGCGCTATCGCGCCATGGCCGAGATCAATATGACGCCTTTTATCGACGTCATCCTGGTGCTTTTGATCATTTTCATGGTGGCCGCGCCGCTGCTCGCGACGGGCGTTGCGATCGACCTGCCGCGGACGAAAGCCGCGGCGTTGAACATCGAGCAAAAGCCGATCTCGGTCGCCGTCGATGACAAAGGATTGGTCTATGTCATGGACCAGCTGGTGCAAATCACCGAGCTCGCGGACAAGTTGAAGGAGGTCGCGACGTCCGGTGTCGACGAGCGGATCTATGTGCGCGGCGCAAATTTGGTGAATTACGGACGGATTGCCGAGGTCATGTCGATCATCACCGCGGCCGGATACAAGAAGGTCGCGCTGGTCACCAATCCCAACAAGAATTAAGCCGCCATGCCTTTGCGCGAAAATCCTGGCTTCGCGGTCTCGGGCGGCGTGCATATTGGCGTGCTCGCCTTGGCGCTGTTTTCGTTGTCACAGTCACCTCAATTCGATGAGGCGCAGGAGAGCGTTCCGGTCGAAATTTTCAGCGCCCAACAATTCAATCAGATCATGAAGGGCGAAAAGACAGCGGCCCAGGTGAAGCCGCGCCAACGGGCCGAAAAAATTGCCGAACTCGCCGAGGTAAACCCGCAACCTTCGCCAAGCGACGCGCCAAAGAATGTCTCCGCGCCACCGCCGCCGCTGAAACGTCAAGCCGATCCTGACCAAGCCGAGCCGCAAGAGGCGCCTAAGCCGCCTGAACATGGCATCGCCTCGCCGCCGCCGCGCCCGGCGCAGGAAACCGCGAAGCCAGCGCCGAAATCCGAGCAGGTCAAGCCGTTCGTTGCGCCGCCGCCGAAACCGCCGGTCAACGAAGCGGAGGAAACAGCCACGCCGGAACCGACCCAACCGAAGCCGGTCGAGCCGCCAAAAAAGCCCGCGCCAAAATTCAAGCCGGATCAATTGTCGAAGCTGCTCGATCAGGAAAAGCAAAAGGAAAAACAAAAGCCGGCCGCCAAGCCGAGGTCCGGCGAGGAGGCCGCCGAGCCGCAACAAAAATTCGACCCTGGCGACATCGCCAAGTTTCTCAACAAGGAGGCGCCGCAAAGAAAACAGGCGAGCGGGCATGACCTCAGTCTGGTGGCCTCGCTCGGTTCGCCGGCGGCAAGTGCCGCCAAAATGTCGCCCTCCCTTTGGGACCAGCTCGACGGGCTGCTGCAAGAGCAATATAAGCGGTGCTGGAACTTTGCTGGGTTTGGCGGGCAGCAAAAATACATTCCTGAGATTCATGTCCAATATACGCAGGACGGTTCGTTGATCGGCCAGCCCGAGCTGCTCAACCCGCCGACCGACCCCAATTTGCGCGCTCTGGCCGAAAGCGCGATGCGGGCGGTACGGCGCTGCGATCCGCTCCGGATACCTTCCCAATATCAGCTCTATTACGACCAATGGAAAGGCCGGATCGTTCGCTTCGATCCGGAGGAAATGCTGTGAAATTTTTCTTCTCCGTGCTTCGTTCACGCGCGCGGCGTAAGTTCCAAACCATCGTCGAAATGTCCGCAGCATTCCTGGCGGCGGCGATCTTGCTTGGCGGATTAGGTTTTGCGCCGTCGGCCCATGCCCAGCAGGACCGCTATCTCGATGTGCATGGAGCGGGAGAATTCAAACCTATATCGATCGCGGTGACGGCATTTTCCGGCGATGCGGCGGCCGGCGCGCAGTTGACCGCTATCGTCACCAATAATTTCAAGCGTTCCGTGTTTCTCTCGCCGATCGATCCGAAGACCTTCGTCGAGACGATTGCCAATCCGGACCAGGCACCGCAGATCGATTCTTGGCGCATGATCAATGCCCAATTCGTGGTGACCGGCCGTACCAGCCGCGCCTCGGACGGGAGGCTGCAAACCGAGTTCCGGCTCTGGGACGTGGCGACCGGCAAGCAGATCGCTGGCAGCCAATATGTCACCGATCCGAACAATGCGCGCCGCGTCGCGCACATCGTCTCGGATGCGATCTTTTCGCGGATTACCGGCGAGCAAGGCTTTTTCGATACCCAGATTGCCTTTGTTGACGAAACTGGCCCGCCGGAGCGCCGCCGCAAGCGGCTGGCGATCATGGATCAGGACGGCGCCAATCTGCGCTTCATGACGCGGGGCGACGATCTCGTCGTGACGCCAAGGTTTTCGCCCTCGTCACAAGATGTGACCTATATGTCGTTTGGCGCATCCGACCCGAAAGTCCTTTTGTTGAATATCGAGACCGGCCAGCGCGAGGTCGTCGGCAATTTCCCAGGCATGACCTTTTCGCCGCGCTTTTCGCCGGATGGGCAAAAGGTCGTGATGTCGCTTGCGCAAGGGGTGGCGTCGAATCTCTATACCATGGATTTGCGCTCGCGCACGACGACGCGGCTCTCCGACTCCAACGCGATCGACACATCGCCGTCTTATTCTCCGGACGGCACCCAAATCGTGTTCGAATCGGACCGCGGCGGCACCCAGCAGATCTATGTCATGTCGGCAACCGGGAACGGTCCGAAACGCATTTCGTTTGGCGAGGGGCGCTATGCGACGCCGGTCTGGTCGCCGAAAGGCGACTATATCGCCTTCACCAAGCAAAAGGGAGGTTTATTCGCGATTGGTGTCATGCATCCGGATGGGTCGGGCGAGCGGATCCTGACCGAAGGCTATCACAACGAGGGGCCGACTTGGGCCCCGAACGGCCTTTATCTGATGTTCTTTCGCGATCCCGGCGGGCAGGACGGCGCGAAGATTTTTATGACCGACGTGTTCGGACGCGCCGAATTTCCCGTGCCGACGCCGAATTATGGTTCGGATCCGTCCTGGAGCCCGCTTCTCAACTAGGGTTAAGACCTGATTCACCATGTTTTGATGCAAGAGGTTGGGCAACCGATTGGGAGGCTAACCGATGGATGCGCATTTGTTTTGGTTCAACGATGAGCAGCGGGCGAAGATCGCGCGGCATTTGCCGGCACCTCAACCGGGGCCTCGCCGTAAAGACGATCGGCTGATTGTAAGCGGGATCATGCAGGGGCCGAAGGCGAGCGCAAATTTCCAGCTTCGCTTCCGCCCGAAGGGAAGATTAGGAAACGAAGCGCGCGCGCGAGGCTGGATGCCGTTGGCGAGATTGCGCAAAGGAATATGGCCCGCACAAGACGATCGCTATTCCCGGTACAGTGGACGCCGAGGCGGTGCCCGCGAACTCCACCGGTCGAGGAAGCACGCGCCCTCGCGTTATTTCGCCTTGGGTTGCCAGAGCCCGATCGCCGCGCCGGCCGGATCTAGGATGATCGAGAAGGAGCCCGCTCCCATCACCTCCGTGACGTCCTTGCAGACTGTCGCGCCAAGCGATTTCGCCTTGGCGGTCGCCGCCGCCACATCGTCGACCAGCACGTAAGGCAGCCAGGCGGTTGGGACGCCGGGCGCGGGAGTCTTCATCATGCCGCCGCCGGTGCCCTCGCCGACTCCGATCATCGTGTAGGTGAAGCCGGGCGCCATCTCCACGTCGTCCAGTTTCCAGTCGAACAACGCTCCGTAAAAAGACCTTGCCTTGCCGGTATCCGTAGTGGTGAGTTCGACATGCACAAATGGGTTAGCCATGACAGCTCCTTATGACTATTGGCCGCAGGTTCATTGCTCAGGGTTCAAAGTTGTGGCGCCGCACCGAGGGATTCCGGATCATGAGCACGGGCTATATCTTGGGCGGCGCAGGGCCAGGTAAAGCGGCCGCCATGACGATTTTGCGATGGCGGGGCTTCAAAACACTGTCCGGCTTTTGATCGCGGCGGCAAGCGTGCCTTCATCGAGATAGTCGAGCTCGCCGCCGACCGGAACGCCATGCGCGAGCCGCGTGATCTTGACCTTTGAATCCACCAAAAGACCGACGATGTAATGCGCCGTCGTCTGTCCGTCAACCGTGGCATTGACGGCCAGGATCACTTCCTTGACGCGATCGGCCGCGACCCTTTCAACGAGGCTTGCGAGGTTCAAGTCCTTGGGGCCTATGCCGTCGAGCGGCGACAAGGTTCCGCCCAGCACATGATAGCGCGCGCTAAGAACTCCGGCGCGTTCGAGCGCCCAGAGATCGGCGACCGTCTCGACGACGACGAGCGTGTCGCGGCCGCGCCGCTCGTCCCGGCACAAGGTGCAAGGATCGCAGGTATCGGCATTGCCGCAGGCGCGGCAGGTCACGATTTTTTCGCACGCCACGCGCAGCGCATCGGCAAGCGGCGCGAGAAGTTCCTCGCGCTTGCGAATCAAATGCAGCGCGCCGCGCCGCGCCGAGCGTGGTCCAAGCCCCGGCAGACGCGCCAGCAATTGGATGAGCCGCTCGATCTCGGGACCCGCGACGCGTTCGCCCATCGCACCGGAGCCCTCAACCTGGCGGCATCAAAACGGCAGTTTCATGCCCGGAGGCAGCGCTAGGCCCGCGGTCACGCCCTTCATTTTTTCTTCCATCAGACGTTCGGCTTTTTTGCGCGCATCTTCATGCGCCACGACGATCAAATCCTCGAGGATCACTTTCTCGTCGGCCTTGAGAAGCTGGTCGTCGATCATAAGCCCTCTCATCTGGCCTTTGGCGGTGAGGGTCACGCGAACCATGCCGCCGCCCGCCTGCCCCTCGACCTCGATCCGCTCCAATTCGGCGTGCATTTCCTGCATTTTCGCCTGCATGGCCTGCGCTTGCTTCATCAAACCGAACATGTCGGGCATTGCTGTTTCCCCTTGGTTGCGATGAAGAGCGAACCCGCGAGCAAAGCCCGTTCAAAGCTCGTCTTCCATGCCGTCGTTAAAGCCGATTTCATCGTTCGTCTCGGCGTCCGTCCCGGCGGATGGCATGGTTCGCGGCGCGGGCTCGTAGGCGCGGACCCCGGCAATCTCGGCGCCCGGAAACGCGGCGAGCACGCTTTGGACCAGCGGCTCGGCGCGCACGCCGGCCAAAGCCTCGCTTGCCTTGGCGTCCTCCTGCTCCTTGAGGCTCGGGGCGCCGGGCACGCTCGAAATAGCAACCATCCAGCGGCTCCCCGTCCATTCCTGCAAGCGGCGCGCGAGAGTTTGTGCAAGCTGCGGCGAGGCGCCGGGAGCGGTTGAAAATTCGATGCGGCCTCGCTCGAAACGAACAAGGCGCACGTCGCGTTCAAGCGCGAGCTTCATTTGAATGTCGCGATGGCGGCCGGCGAGCGCCACCACATCCTCGAACCGGGCAAGCGCGATCGATGGTTCTGCCGCTTCCACGTGCGGCGCGCGTTCAACCACGCCGCTGGCGGTCGCGACCGCCAGCGGCTCGCGTCCCCCGCCCGCGTCGCGGGGGCGAGATCCTTCTTGCGCCAGGCCGCTTGTCATCACCGCGAGCCTGCGCAGAGCCTCGTCGGGGGTCGGCAAATCGGCCGCGAAACCGATTCTCACCAAAACCATGTCGGCGGCGACAAGCGGGCGCGGCGAATCCTTTACTTCGCGCAGGCCTTTCAGCAACAATTGCCATGCGCGGGTCAAGACCGGAATCGACAACTCTTGCGAGAACCGCTGGCCGCGCGTCCGCTCTTCCGGCGTCAACGAAACATCTTGCGCGGCGTCCGGCACGAGCTTCAGGCGGGTGACGAGATGGACGAATTCCGCGAGTCCGGCAAGGACTTCGGACGGATCGGCCCCAAAGTCATGCAGCTCCTTCAGTATGCCCAGAGCCTCGGCCATTTGGCCGCGCAAGAGAACTTCGAAAAGATCGACGATCCGGCCCCGGTCGGCAAGCCCCAGCATCGCGCGCAAGGTGTCCGCGGCGATCGCGCCGGGCAGACCCGCTCCATGGGCAATGGCTTGATCGAGAAGCGAAAGGGCGTCGCGCACCGAGCCTTCCGCCGCGCGCGCGATAAGGCTAAGAGCCTCGTCCTCGACCGCGACATCCTCCTTGGCACAGATCGAGGCGAGGTAGCCGGTCAGCAAGCCCGCATCGACGCGGCGAAGATCGAATCTTTGGCAGCGGGAGCGCACGGTGACCGGAACCCTTTCGATCTCGGTTGTCGCGAACAGGAATTTCACGTGATCGGGAGGCTCTTCCAGGGTTTTCAAAAGGCCGTTGAAAGCCTGTTTGGAAAGCATATGCACTTCGTCGATGATATAGACCTTTGTGCGCGCCATGACCGGCAAGTAACGCACG
>JALZAY010000199.1 GCA_030948025.1 Pseudomonadota bacterium | reverse complement strand
CTGGAGGGTCTTGGCGAAGCACGTTGTCGCCGCGGCCGCCGCACCGAATTGGTCCTTGCCGTAGTTTTGGACGTCGTCAAATTCGTTGGCCATGTCACTTCCTCGATCGTTGGTGCGCCGGTTCTCGTCTAACGGAGACGGCTAAAATCGCGAGTTCGTTTGCCTCGCCTGTTATCTAAATAGTGCATCGCACAAATCACGTCAAGGAGATGTTGCGCTGCAATATCGGCCCAGACGAAAGCGATGCCGCCGCTTCGAACCGGAGCCTTAACTAACCGGTAACCGCGCCGGACTAGCATTCCCCGGAGGATCATCCGGCGGCGCGCCGATGGCGCCTGCCCAGCCGAGGACCGGGGACGTTGCAAATGTTGACGTTTTGCGCGACGTTTTGCCGCACCGGAAAGGCCGCGGCGGGGGCAGGCCTCGGACTGGCCCTGGTGGTGGCGAGCTTCATCGCTCCACCCGCCGAGGCCCGCCATTGGCGCCCCCACCGCCATGCTTGGCTGCAAACCCATTTCGAGGGCCGGCGGCATCACAAAGAGTTCATCCGCTACCGGCACGCGCCCGGGGGCGGCGGCACATCGAACATCGCGGCAATCGTTGTCGACGGCAATTCCGGCCGGACGCTTTATGCCCGCAACGAAAACGAGTTGCGCTTTCCAGCCTCGATCACCAAGGTGATGACGCTTTATCTTTTGTTCGAACAGCTCGAACAAGGGCGTCTGCGGCTCGACAGCGATATTCGTGTCTCCGCTTATGCCGCGGCGCAAAAGCCGACCAAGCTTGGCCTCCATCCCGGCGAAACGATCAGAGTCGACGACGCGATCAAGGCGGTCGTCACCCGTTCGGCGAACGACATAGCGGTCGCCATCGCCGAAACCATCGGCGGGGACGAGGAGAATTTCGCCGGGCTTATGACGCTGAAGGCGCATGCTCTCGGGATGAATAGCACGCATTTTGCCAATGCTTCGGGCCTGCCAAACGGCGAACAGGTCACGACGGCGCGCGATCTCGCAATTCTCGGCCGCACCGTCCAGGAGCGTTTTCCGCGCCATTACCACTATTTCGCTACGCATGCCTTCTATTATGACGGCGCCACGATCGTGAACCACAATCATCTCCTCGATCGCGTCGAGGGGATGGACGGAATCAAGACCGGCTACACCCGCGCCTCGGGCTTCAATCTTCTGACCTCGGTAAAGCGCAATGGACATTATATCGTCGCCGTGGTCCTCGGCGGCCCAAGCGCGCGGGCCCGCGACAAGATCATGGCGGATTTGATCGAAGACCAGATCGAAAATGGCGCAACCGTCCGCACGGCGTCTTCGATTTCCGACACCGGCGTCAATGGGCATAATGCGGAAGCCGCAAAGAGCCCGGACCCAAGCCTCCGGGGCACCGAATCCCCAGAGAAGATCGATTCGAGGCTAGCCCTCGTGCCAAGCCCGCCGAGACCCAATCTTGCCGGCGATCCGATCCAGATTGCTTCGCTTTACGCCGATGTTCCGCCCGAAAAATCGCGCCCGGCCTTTGTTTCCGGGGCGCCGAAACTAGGGACCGCCGCGCCCCGCGCGGCCCTAGGCGAAAACAATTCGAAACAGGCAAGCCTCGATGGCTCAACTGCGCGCGGCCGCCCAGGGCTCGGCGGTGATCTTTCGACCGCGACCCCTTCCGCGATGCGCGCAAACGCGGGGCCGGCTGCGGCGCGCGCCCATGGCGCCGATAAAATCGCGGCCGCGATAAAAGAGCCGCCTCAAGGCGGCGTCGTAACAGGTGCCGACGGCCGCCGCCCGGCGGCGGCGCGAAGTGGCTGGATGATTCAGATCGGCGCGACCGCCGACATAAGCAAGGCGACCGAACTCCTCGCCCGCGCCAAATCGGAAGGCCGCAAAACGCTTACCACCGCGCAAGCCTTTACCGAGAAGGTTCAGAAGGGCTCCGAAACGCTCTACCGGGCGCGCTTCGCCGGCCTCGAAGCCGACAGTGCCGAACTCGCCTGCAAAACCCTTAAACGCTCAGGATTTTCCTGTTTCGCAACGAAAAACTGAAGCAAGCACCGTAATCGCCGCGCCTGGCTCCGACCAGGCCATCCACCAGGGGCCTACTGATGACGCCGCATCAGCACATCCTTGGCTTCGTTGACACGAGCCGCCAGATCCGTCGATCCCCCGTGATCGGGATGCAATTTCTTCATCAGCGAACGGTGCGACCGAGCGACTTCCTCATCCGAAGCGCCTTTCTGAAGTCCCAAAACTTCATACGCTTCATCCTCGGACATCGTACCGGCACGGCGTCCCGCGCGTCCGCGCCCAGGGTGACGCTGGTTCTGCGCTGCCGCACGCCATCCGGCAAACCGGCGGTCGAGATAGGCTTCCATGAGCCTCGCGCCTTCGGGATCGTCCCGGCAACAGAGGTCGTGGAGGGCTTCGCATTGCGGCCTTGTCATCGCGTCCAGTAATTTGCCCTCGTCCGGCCCGGCCAGCACCGTCCCCCGCATTTTGCCGGTGCCATGATCAAGCTCCATCTCGATCATCGCCGATCTCACGCACGAAACCTTTCGCGTCCTTGGCCCGCTGTAAGATTTGAACATCCGCGACAACGACCCGCCGCGCAATCCGAGCAACCAGGCGCCAAGTCCGCCAAGCCCAAGCGCCATGTCGAAACGTCCCCGGAGCAACAAAACCACACCCGCGAGAAGCGCCGCGCCGCCACCTCCCCGCTTGATCGCGCGCGCGAGCGCGGCGGGATCGGCCGCCACGAAAGCCTTAAGCGCGGAGAGCGCGAGCCAGAATAGTATAAATCCGCCGAGAAGATAGATCATTTCATGCCGCCCGTTCAGCGCATTTGCGACAAGAGGTGGTCCGCCGCCGCGGCGCCGCGCGCGCGCGCTTCGAATTCAAGCGCGCGGCGGCCTCCCGCGGCATAAGCCGCCGCGGCGGTCAGAAGCGCGACGAGCCGCTCAGGCGAGGATAAATCGAAAGTCGCGTAGGCGCCCCCGGTCAGCAGCGCGATCTTCCGAAAAGCCTGCTCCGCGATACTATCGCGCCCCTCCTGGAACAGGAAAGCCTTCACTCCCAAAAGCCCGATTTCGGCGGCCAGCCCGGCCAGAACGTCGAGCCGCTCTTCCATCGCATCGCCAACGAAGACCAAGGCACGGACCGGAGTTTTCCGCGTTTCATCGAGGACATGACGCAAGACCTTTTCGATCTGCGTCTGGCCGGCGCCCACCCCGATCTTGGTCATAAGGGATGCCAAGCTCTGTCCCCCGGTCACGAAGCGCGACGCCTTACACTCGGAAAATCCACGGTAATAAACCAACTGGACATCGAGCCCGCCATGCGCCGCCGCCGTCGTGAACATCCGCCCTTGGACGCCTTGCGCCATGTCCCAGGTGGCTTGCCGGCTCATCGTGGCATCGAGCGCGAAAACGAGCCGGCCCCGCCCGGAACAGGACGTCGCGGGCAATTTCGCCGCGGCCTCGAGAAATTCGTCGATATTCGATTTGGTGCTGGACTTCGGCGCGATCACGCCACCCTTGTCCCCTGGTTGACCCACTTGGCTCCTCGCGAACTATGCCGTTCAGATTGTTATAGATCGTGCTTGCGGGGCGCAACAGCAAGCATTTTTAGCATTAGTGCCGGCGTATCGCGATCCGCCCGCAACGCCCGACCCAATGGGCGAGCCCGAGACTCCGGCGCATGCGGGATCAGGCGATTTCATATCTGTCGATGATCCAGGTTTCCGCTTGGGCTTGCGCGCTCCAATTTTGCCAGGCAGGCAACGCCATCATCGCGTCCATATAGGCCCGCGTGCCGGGCGTAACCGTCACGTTATACACATGCAGACGATTGACCACCGGCGCGAACATCGCGTCGGCCGCCGAAAAATCGCCGAAGAGAAAGGCGCCAGCTTGACCGAACTCCCGGCGGGCTTGCCCAAACGCCTGTTCGAGGCGGGCGACATCGGCGCTTGCCTCGGGGGTCAGCTCCCGTGCTGGCCGGGGAAAAGCGTAACATTTCCGAGCGGGTATTTTCTTGCGCCATCGGGATGACGATTTCGTCGAACACGATGCCGAAATAACGCATCAAAATCCACGGCCGGAACGACCAGGACAAATAGGTTTTGTTGGCGATGACGAGCGTGGGGTTCATGGGCGCGGCTAACAATTCCTGCGGAAATTACGTTCCATTTTGCGGAGCTTCACCGGATACGCCTGTAAAACCAAAGCGAGGGTGCGCGGCCTTTCGGCCACCGCTACGCCTTCGAATAGCGCCCCGAGCGGCGCTCACGGCGCGGGAAACAGCGCGTCCGTCTTACCGGCCAGCCGGTAGGCCAAAAGCCCGACCCATTCACGGACGCTGTAATCGAGCATAATAACTTTGTCGATTACGGAGGTGGGCAGCAGAAAATCCCGATCATCGCCAAAAGTGCGATACGCAACCGGATAAGGTATTACATCAAAACCGATACGCCGGAATATGCCGACCGATCGCGGCATATGCCAGGCCGAGGTCACGAGAAGCCAGGTCTCTCCCGGATTTGGCTTGACGAGATCGCGCGTGAACACGGCATTTTCCCACGTATTGCGGGACTTCGCCTCGAAGGTCATGCGCTCGGCGGGCACGCCCAGCGAAAGCCAGAGCTTTTTTGCGCTGATCGCCTCCGATCCGCCGGTGAAGACAAGCCGCGCGGATGGATACCGCCGCGCCAATTCAACGGCGGCCGTCATTCGGGCACCATCCGGGCTGAAGTATACCTGCCCGCGCGCTTCCGATTTTTCCGTGTCCAAGGCGCCGCCAAGGACGATGATCCCGGCCGGCGGAAGAATGTTTGCGGGTGGCCGCGGAAATCGCTCCTCCAAGGGCCACAAAAGGAGGGCTCCGAGCGGCGTGAGCAAGCCGGCGGCGAGCGCGATTATCGCGCCAGCCATAAGAGCCCGCCCCGCCCGCGCGAAGCGGGTGAACCCAAGTAGGATCCCCAAAACGCCCACGATAATGGCCAGGGATACCGGCTCGGCAACGAACCAGAAGATCTTTGAGGCAGTGAAAAACATGCAACTTTCGGACAGAAGACTCGGATTATTTTACCGCTCGGGAATCTTGGCCTGCTTGCCCGCGCCATCGGATTCCGCGTCCGATTCAGGAGCGGCCGGAATGGCGTAAACTCCGCCGAGCCAGCGGTGAAGATCGACGTCGGCGCAGCGTTTCGAACAAAACGGGCGGGTGGCAAAAACCGCCGGCTTGCCGCAGATCGGACAAGGCCGGCGCGATGCTCCGGCAGGTTTTTCCGCAAAAGGGCTTTCTGGTTTGGCTGCGGGCATGGTTTGGCCGGTGCTTAAGGTTAGAGGGGCGGTTATACCCTGTTCAACCAAGAAACATGCGCCGGAAAGCCTTCGCCGGCAAGCAGCGACATGGTCTCGTATAGCGGCAGACCGGCGACCGCAGAATAGGACCCAATAAGCTTTTGCGCAAATGCGCCGGCAAGGCCCTGGATCGCATAGCCTCCGGCCTTGCCGCGCCACTCGCCCGATCCAAGATAGGCTTCGATCTCGGCGGCCGACAGCCGTTTGAGGCGCAGCCGCGTCTCGACCAGCTTGTGGCGCGCGCGGCCCTTTGGCGTAATGAGGCAGACCGCGGTATGAATCCGGTGCGCCCGGCCCGACAAAAGCCGCAAGGATTGCGCCGCCTCCGCGACAATCTCGCATTTTGGCAGAATGCGGCGGCCGACGCTAACGACCGTGTCGGCCCCGATGATATAGGCACCGGCGAGTTCGGGCCGACTCGACGCGATCCGCGCGGCGGCGCTCGCCTTTTCTTCCGCCAGCCGCGCCGCGAGGCTACGCGGCAGCTCGGTCTTGCGCGGGGTTTCATCGAGATCGACGGGAAGCAAGGCGTCCGGTTCGACGCCGATCTGTTGCAGGAGTTCGAGCCGCCGGGGGGACGCGGAAGCCAAAACGAGCCTTGGCCGCCAAGCCCTATCGTACCCGGTCATGGCGGCTATCCATCGTCGGAATCTCGATCATTTGAACCGGTAGGTAATGCGGCCCTTGGTCAGGTCATAGGGAGTCATTTCCACAAGGACCTTGTCGCCGGTGAGAACGCGGATACGATTCTTGCGCATCTTTCCGGCGGTGTGCGCGATAATCTCGTGGTCGTTTTCGAGCTTGACGCGAAAGGTCGCATTCGGGAGCAATTCGACGACGGTCCCTGGAAATTCGAGCAATTCTTCCTTCGACATTTGTTTCCTTGAATTTAGACCGCCGTCGCTCCGCGGCGGCCCAGCGAAGCTTTTCCGCGCGGACCCTAATCGAGAAACGTGCCTTTGTGAACTGGCCGGGTGGGCTTTCGAGTCCGGCTTGTCCTGACGCCTATGCACCGATCGTCAGGGTGGGACCCCGCGCGCGGGAAACCGGCGCGGGTGAAATGCGGGCCGTCATTTCCGCGCTTGCGCAACGGGCGGCGCTCCGGCAGCCGCCGCGTTGGCCTGCCGCGCGGCGTCCGCCGCCGCATAGGCGTTGAAACGGCGGATGGCGAAGGGGATGGTCGCCAAATAAACCAAGGTCAGGCCGATCAACATTTCCATCGTAAAGGTCGCAAGCAGGAGAATGCACGCGGCGATCCCGAAAAGGACGGCAATCACATATTCGC
>JALZAY010000001.1 GCA_030948025.1 Pseudomonadota bacterium | reverse complement strand
ACATTTTGCGGAGGCGGACAAGCTGACCGCAACCATTCGGTCGAAGTTGATCGAGGTTGAAGTCAATGAGTAAATGGGCGTTCCTGACGCTAGAGCAAGCTGGCGTTCAATTACTTGATTGCGTTCAAAAACTCCTGCAGCACAGGCAACAGGGTTACCTTACGTAGCCATTCCCCAGCTGAAGAAAGGCGAGATTGACCTAGCGGATGCAAGACGAGTTAGTGTCACTGATTTCGAAGAGTGGACGAAAAAAGCTGATCCTCAAGCGTACGACATGGTTTTATCGAGACGGTGCAATCCCGGCGAAACCGCCTATGTTCGTCAAGGCATGCGATTCGCCTTGGGGCAAAACCTCGTTCTACTGCGTGCAGACGGCAAGCGAGTTCGCCCCAGATTTCTTCGTTGGATCGTGAGAAGCCCTTATTGGTGGGCGGAAATCAACAAGTTTCTTAATGTCGGTGCCGTTTTCGATAGTTTGCGATGCTCCGATGTACCTAAATTTTCCTTGCCTATTCCACCTCTACGTCACCAAGACGCAATTTCTTCTTTGCTGGGCGCTATTGATGACAAAATCGATTTGAACCGCCGCATGAACGAAACGCTGGAGGGGATGGCCAGGGCGATTTTCAAGGATTGGTTTGTGGATTTCGGCCCGACCCGTGCGAAAGCCGAGGGCCGCGCTCCCTACCTCGCGGCGGAGATATGGGCGCTTTTCCCAGCCCAGCTTGATGATGAAGACAAGCCGGAGGAGTGGAAAAACGGCTGCCTTGGCGATGTCGCGCTGAGTGTCGGGGAGTCCGTCAAGCCAGACGAAATGTCGCCGGATACACCATACATTGGACTTGAGCATATGCCGCGGCGCTCTATTGCTCTGAATAGCTGGGAAGGTGCCGGAAAGGTAACAAGTGGCAAGCTGGCGTTTCATCGCGGCGACTTTCTATTCGGAAAGCTTCGTCCATATTTTCACAAAGTTGGACTCGCGCCGCTCGACGGCATCTGTTCCACTGACATTGTTGTATTAGGTCCGAAGACGCCAACGACCGCAGCCTTTGTCCTATCTTGCATTTCGACAAACGAGTTTGTTGCGTATACCGACCAAACATCAGGCGGAACGAAGATGCCGCGCACAAGCTGGGAAGTTATGGCGCGTTACCCGCTCTGTTTGCCGTCAGAGCATGCAACGGAAGCGTTCCAGCGTACAGTAGCACCGATGCTCGATCGTATTATCGTGAACATTCACGAAGCACGCAGCCTTGCCACCACGCGCGATCTTCTGCTTCCGAAGCTCATGTCCGGGGAAATCCGCCTTCGTGACGCCGAAAAAATCGTCGAGGCCGCCGCGTGAGTGGGATCGGCGAAAGCCACGTTGAGGAGGCAGCACTCGCCTGGCTTGGCGAGATAGGCTACGACGTAGCGAATGGCCTGGCGATCGGACCGGATGGCATCGCTCCGGAGCGAACGAGCTATGGAGACGTCGTTCTTGCCGACCGCGTCAAAACGGCCATTGCTCGCTTGAACCCCCATCTGAACGCCGAAACGCGCGAGGACGTGTTTCGCAAGCTGCTCCAGTCTGAAACCCCCTCCCTGACGGAAGAGAACCGCCGTCTGCATCGATTTGTCGTGGAAGGCGTCCCCGTGGAAGTCACCCGTGCCGACGGCACGATTGGCGGTGACAGCGCCCGTCTGATCGACTTCGAGAACCCGGACGCAAACGACTGGCTCGCGGTGAATCAGTTCACCATCATCGAGAACAAGGCCAATCGCAGGCCGGACATCATCATTTTCCTGAACGGCCTCCCCCTTGGGGTCATCGAGCTCAAAAATCCAGGCGACGAGAACGCAACGCTCGACGGCGCCTTTAATCAGCTTCAGACCTACAAGGCGCAGATCACTTCCACCTTTCGGACCAACGCGGCCCTGGTCATTTCCGACGGTATCGCAGCGCGTATCGGATCGCTCACCGCTGACCGCGAGCGTTTCACGCCATGGCGGACCCTCACAGGCGACGACATCGCGCCGAAAGGCGTGCCGGAACTCGAAACGCTCCTCAAGGGCGCTTTCGACAAGCGCCGCTTTCTCGACCTCATCAAGGATTTCATCGTATTCGGTCAGGTTGAAACCAAAGACAAGCAGCTTCAGACGGTCAAGATTCTCGCCGCCTACCACCAGTTCCACGCCGTCCACCACGCCGTTACCCGCACCGTCGATGCCACCCGCCCCGATGGCGACCGCAAGGTGGGCGTCGTCTGGCACACCCAAGGCTCAGGGAAGAGCCTTCTCATGGCCTTCTATGCCGGGCAGATCATCAAACACCCGGCGATGGAAAACCCCACGCTCCTGATCATCACCGACCGTAACGACCTCGACGACCAGCTCTTCGGCACCTTCAGCATGTGCAAGGACCTATTGCGGCAGACGCCTCAACAGGCCGAGAGCAGGGGAGAGCTCCGCAAGCTCCTTGATTGCCCCTCCGGCGGCGTGATTTTCACGACCATCCAGAAATTCTCGCCCACGGATGGAGAAACCGATCACCCTCTCCTCACCAACCGGAAGAATGTCGTCGTCATCGCCGACGAGGCGCACCGCAGCCAATACGGGCTCAACTCGAAGCTCAACCGGAGCACCGGCGAGATCGCCTACGGTTTCGCCAAATATCTCCGCGACGCTCTGCCGAATGCCTCATTCATCGGCTTTACCGGCACCCCGGTCGAAAAAGACGACATCAACACCAGGTCCGTATTCGGGGACTACATCGACGTCTACGACATCAGCCGCGCCGTCGAGGATGGTGCGACCGTTCCGATCTACTACGAAAGCCGCGTCGCTCGCATTGACATCGACGAAGACGAAAAGCCCAAGATCGACGCTGAGATCGCCGAAATCACCGAAGACGAGGCCCAGACCGAACAGGAGCGCCTCAAACGTAAATGGGCGAGCGTGGAAGCCCTGGTCGGCGCCGACAAACGTCTCGCCATGATTGCCGAAGACCTTGTCCGGCACTTTGAAGCGCGCAACGCCGCCCTCGATGGCAAGGCAATGATTGTCTGCATGAGCCGCCGCATCTGCGTCGCGCTCTACAATGCCATCATCAAGCTGCGCCCTGACTGGCACAGCGACGATGATAAGGCTGGGGCGATCAAAGTCGTCATGACCGGCGCGGCCTCAGACCCTCCAGACTGGCAGCCTCATATCGGCAACCGTCCCAAGACCCGCCGCGAGCTCATGGCGAAGCGGGCTAAGGACCCGAGCGATGCGCTCAAACTTGTCATTGTCCGCGATATGTGGCTGACCGGCTTCGATGCGCCCTGCATGCACACCATGTATGTGGACAAGCCGATGCGCGGCCACGGCCTGATGCAGGCCATCGCCCGCGTCAATCGCGTCTTCCGCGACAAACCCGCCGGCCTTGTCGTGGACTACATCGGCATCGCCCAAAACCTCAAGAACGCCCTCTCGCAATACTCCCAACCCGACCAGGACCAGACGGGCATCGACGAAGACCAGGCCGTCGCCGTCATGTTGGAGAAGTACGAGATCGTCCGGGCCATGTTCCATGGCTTTAATTACGATCTTGCCTTTGCGGCAGACGCCAAGCCGCAGCAGCGCTTGTCCATCATGGCGCAGGCAATCGATTGGGTGCTTACGATGCACCAGTCCGAAGCCGCGAAAGAGACAACCGCCGAGGGGAAGAAACGAGCTCACCGCCGCTACGGCGACGCCGTACTCGCCCTCTCCAAGGCTTTCGCTCTCTCTGCTGCCAGCGACGCGGCACGAGAGATTCGCGACGAAGTCGGTTTCTTTCAAGCCATCCGCGCCGCCATGATCAAGACCATCGAGAGCGGCAAGAAGAGCCCCGCCGAGCGTGAGCTCGCGATCCAGCAGATCGTCAGCCGTGCCGTCGTCTCGACCGAGATCGTGGACATCATGAAGGCCGCCGGCATCGAATGTCCTGATATTTCTATTCTCTCGGACGACTTCCTGGCGGAAGTGCGGGGGATGGACAAGAAAAACCTCGCCCTAGAGGCCCTCCGAAAGTTGATCAACGGCGAAATCCGCTCGCAGAGCAAACGCAACGTCGTCCAATCGAAGGCCTTCTCCGAGCGGCTTGAGGCCGCCGTCACCAGATACCACGCGAACGCCATTACGACCGTGCAGGTCCTTGAGGAGCTCATCCAGCTGGCCAAGGACATGCGAGCCGCGCATGAGCGGGGCGAAGATACCGGTCTCTCGAACGAGGAAATCGCATTCTACGACGCGCTCGCCGAGAATGACAGCGCGCGGGACGTGATGGGAGAGCCCAAGCTTCGCGTCATCGCACATGAGCTCGTCACGAGCATCAAGGGCAGCGTTACCGTGGACTGGATGCACCGCGACGCCGCGCGCGCCCGCATGCGTGTTTTGGTCAAACGCATCCTTCGCAAATATGGTTATCCGCCAGACCTACAGGACGCCGCCGTGCAGACGGTGCTTCAGCAGGCGGAGGCCCTCTCCGCCGAATGGGCGCAGGTGTAGATCGATCCAGTGCTTGCGCCCCATGAGTGACATCACTATGATGTCATTATGAATCGCGGAGCAAGCTACACCATGACTCGACGCAAGCAGTCCGCTACGCGGGTGCCCGTCACCATCCGGATACCGGCAGAGGTTGTCCAAAAGATTGACCTCGAACTAGAACGCCGCCCTGTGCCGGTGTCGCGCAACAACTGGCTGCTCGAGGCTGCCATTGAAAAGCTGAAGAGAACCCGCTCAGGGGGCACCAATGGCACGGAGTGACTTGGTCGTCGCCCTAGCCAGGGCCGGAAATGCCGGCGATAAGCGCGCGGCTCGCATCGTTACGGAAGCAATCATTGCGGAAGAGAGGGCCAAGCAACACAAGGTGCTCGCCGACAAACTGAGCAAGGCCATGCAGGTGAATGGCAATAGCAACCAAGTGCTCTCTTCATCACCTGACGCCACAAGCCGTGGCCGTGATTTCATTATGGAAATAATGCCGAGACGCAGGCTGGAAGATATGATCCTTTCTGCCGCCAGCCGCCGCGCGGTCGATGAATTGGTTGAGGAGCAACAGCGTGCCGATTTGCTCCGCGCTCATGGTCTGGAGCCTCGACACCGCATCCTACTTGTTGGACCTCCTGGGACGGGTAAGACAAGCCTCGCCGAAGCCATCGCCGAAGCGGTGATGGTACCCCTCTTCGTCGTGCGTTATGAGTCGATGATAGGTAGCTATCTTGGCGAAACGGCCGCCCGCCTCAAACGTGTTTTCGACTACGCGCGGACGACTCCGTGCGTCCTCTTCTTTGATGAGTTCGATGCGATCGGCAAGGAGCGCGGCGACATTCATGAGACTGGTGAGATCAAGCGCGTTGTCAGCTCGCTGCTCATGCAGGTTGATGAACTTCCTAGCTACACCGTGGTGGCCGCTGCGACGAATCACCCGGAATTGTTGGATCGTGCTGCATGGCGGAGATTTCAACTTAGGCTTTCTCTGCCACTGCCGACACACAAAAATCTGACGAGTTATATCGAAACCTTCGCCAAGCGCTTTGACGAGCCCCTGGGGCAGCCCGCCTCGACGATTGCCAAACGGCTTGGACGTATCAGCTACGCCGAGGTCGAGGACTTCTGCCTTGAGCTGCGGCGCCGCACAATTCTCTCCGTCGGCGAGAAAAGACTGAAAGCCATTATCGGCGAGCAGCTCGAAATTTGGTCAGAGCATGCCCGCGCGATGGCATCGTCTGACGACAGGAGGGATAATGGCGACACGTCCACTCCTAGCTCTTCCTAACCCAACGAACAGCACTCTCCCTCACAGAGGGGGCGGAGGACCAAAACTTCGACTGCCGACAAGGCCGCACCAGATTTCAACCTACGGTCCAGTATTCGACCGGCTCCGCCAGACTCTGGCGCGGCCTGATGGTGTCATGACGCTGCGTAACGATCCGGGAAGCCTTGCCCCCGACCGAGTCATCGTGTTCGAGATTGCCGGTTCGATCGACAATTTTAGGAAGGCTGTTGCTAAAGTCGAAGGGCTCGAATTCCTGGCAGAACTTGAAACCGAGCTTCAGCCAGACGCGAATTTCGCGCTTATCGATAAACGGAAGGGGCGCCAGGGACAGGACCGCACGGACAAGCTCATAACCGGGCGCTTTTATCTGGCAATGCCGGATGTCACAGCGTTCAATCAGCTGCTTCGTCTTTGGGATCAGTGGGAGAAAACTAGTAAGCTTGACCGAGGATTTGCCCCATTCGGCGATGTGTTCAAGCACCTACATAACCTGCGACCATGGGGACCGATCGACCGAATCCCGGATGAGACCATCGAGTTTTGGCGCGAAGAGAGCACGCGACATCCTGATCGGCCGATTAGGACGGAGATCGAACTCTGGTTTTACCCCAACACCACAAAGCGCGAAAAGGTATCGACTGACTTTAAAAAGCTGGTGGGAGAAATCGGCGGATCAGTCATCCACGAGGCTGTTATTTCGGAGATTGCCTACCACGGGATGTTGGTCGACGTGCCGGCAGGCGAAATTCAAAAGCTAATGACACGGCAGGCAGTGAAATTGGCGATCGCTGACGACGTCATGTTTCTCCGGCCGCAAAGTCTACTGATCAGCCCAACCGAGGTTGAGCCTTTTGACGATCCATCCCATCAGGTGCCGGCAATCCCGACCGAAAATGACGCGCCGATCGCCGCATTGCTGGACGGTGTTCCGATCGAACTTCACAGCTTGTTAAAAGATCGGCTCTCGCTTGATGACCCAGATGATCTTAGGAAAAATGCGACGGTCGCGCGTCGCGTGCATGGCACAGCGATGGCTTCGCTCATTCTGCACGGCGACCTCAATGCCAAGGGACCAACTCTAAATCGGCTGCTTTATGTCCGTCCGCTGCTGCTCGCACCGGAAAATGGACCTGAACATAGTGACGGGAACCGACTCCTGACTGATACCGTTCATCGTGCTGTCCTCCGCATGCGTGGCAGCGCGGGGGAGGAAGCAGCGGCTCCGACGGTGTTCATCGTCAATTTGTCGATCGGCGATTTCCGACGGCCTTTCACACAATCGGTCAGCCCATTAGCGCGCCTGCTTGACTACCTAGCCGCCAAATATGCGTTGCTGTTTTTGGTGAGTGCCGGCAATATCACGACAGCTTTGACAGTCCCCGGCTTTAGCGATTGGACGAGTTTTACAACAGCGCTTCCTGCTGATCGCGAGAAGGCGGTCCTTACGGCATTGAACGCGGCAAAACATGAACGCTCGATCCTCTCACCAGCCGAGTCGCTCAACGCCCTAACGATCGGTGCGCAACACCACGACGATGTCATCAATCGCATGCCAGCGCTGCATGCTGTCGATCCCTTCGATGATCCGCTCCTCCCAAATGCAAGTTCGGCTCTTGGGCTCGGCTATCGCCGTGCGATCAAACCAGAAATCTATCTCCCTGGTGGTCGTGAGCATCTTAGGATGAAGCGAACAGGCGGCGGCATCGAAGTTGATTTCGGATTCCCGCAACGGCTGTATGGTTTGAGCGCCGCAGCTCCGGACACCAGTGGTCAAGGCCGAACCGATCAACTAGCTATGAGTGACGGCACGAGCTCCGCTACAGCGCTCGCGACACGTGCGGCGCATCGGATATTCGACGCTCTCATGGACCCTGACGGGCCGTCTCCGCTGCGCGACATGGACCCTTCTTTCTATGCGGTGGTTGTGAAGGCGCTCCTGGTCCATCGGGCGCGATGGAACGGCAAGGCGCACCTACTGAAAGACATTTGCGGGCCAGCAGATAAAAAGCGCGTCAACGAGAGGTCTGAGAATGTCAGCCGCTTCCTTGGCTTTGGTGTCCCTGACATCAACGAAGCCATAGAGTGTGCTGCCAACCGTGCCACTATGATTGGCTTTGGAACGCTCAAACCTGAAAAAGCTCTGACCTACAGGATTCCGCTGCCACCATCTCTCGAACGCGTCACCGACCCGCGCTCCCTGACCATCACTCTCGCTTGGTTTTCGCCCATAATACCAGATCGTCAGAATTACCGTTCTGTCCGCCTCGAAGCGGCACCGATCCAGCCGATCGAGGCGCTTGGCATCGAGCGCCAGGGTAATCAGCCAGCGGACAACCCTGTAAAGCGAGGAACGGTGTTTCATGAACATTTTTCCGGTGCAAAGGCCGTTCCGTTCATCGACGATGGCTATCTGAACTTGCAGGTATGGTGCAAAGAAGATGCTGGCGGCATCACGGATGAAGTCCGCTTCGGCATCGCTATTTCGATCGAAGCCGAGGGGGCCATCCCCATTTACGAAGAGATAGAGCAGCGCCTAAGGGTCGCTCCACGCCCCTAAACGGAAATCCGCGAGATCATTCAGCCGCTCACGTTATAAGAGACCATGCCAATCCTCGCAGCTGGCAGGCAATGGTTGCGTAAGGACCTTCACGTGCGGGACGGGGCGATCCCGCCCGTCTGCATCCCCCGCATTGCTGAATCGTCACTATATTTAGCGCAATCGACACCAAAGACACTATTCGAACAAGCCGAGACTAAAATCCCATGAAGAAACTTATTCTGTTCATCCACGGTCTTGGCGGCACAGCGGACGGTACCTGGCAGAAATTTCCTGAGCTGATACGTGAGGATGCCGAGCTTGCCGAGCAGTGCGACGTGGCGACGATCGACTATAGTAGCGGGGCTTTCGGGCTGAAGCCCGGGCTCCCAACCTGCGCCGCAATTTTGAAGACCGAGATCGAAAACCGTTACCCTGCCTATTCCGACATTGCCCTCATCGCCCACAGTCAGGGCGGACTCGTGGCACGATACTATGTCGCGGAAAGGATCAACAGCACCCAGCCGTTGCGGGTGAGCCGCTTGCTGACCTTCGCCACACCGCATCACGGGTCGGGGTTCGCTACTTGGCTGAAGTGGGTGCCCTACACCAGCCAACAGACCGAGGACCTAGACCCTAACTCGGAATTCATGCGAGCGCTTGGCGTCGCGTGGGGGCAGGCGAAGGCCGACGGGCGCGTCCTCACCAAATATGTTGTGGCGGCGCACGACGCCATCGTTGGACCGGTGAGCGCCATGGGGCCTTGGAGCCCCGGCTATGAGGTGGTTGGCGACGATGGTCATCTCGCAGTCGTCAAGCCGGAAACGACTGGCGACACCAGTTTCCTCATCGCCAAAAAATTCTTGCTGGAAGACAGCTTGCTGCCGGGCGGCGTGGAGGCGGACTATCAAGCGCCGCTGCTGCGCTTCAATCACGTCGATCCCGGGGAGAGTACCCGCTTCATCTATAGCGCCCGCGCGCTGCCGTTCATTGGGCGCGACGCCGAGAAAAACATTTTAGCGGAATTCCTCGGCGGCCCGGCGGAGCCGTTTCGTTGGATGGTGATGCGCGGCTCGGGCGGCGTCGGCAAAAGTCGACTCGCGCTGGAGCTTTGTCTGGCCGTCCGTAACGAATGGCATGCAGGCTTTCTACCACAAGAAGGGCAGGAGCCTGACTGGGGTCGGTGGCAGCCGCTGTTGCCGACGCTGATCGTCATCGATTATGCGGCGCGCGATCCAGAGCGCACCGGCAAACTACTTCGGGCGCTGGCGGGCAGGGGGCCGGCCGATGGCACCCTGCGGCTTGCTGCTCCGGTGCGTATTCTTCTCATCGAGCGCACGGGCGATGGCGACTGGCTCGACAAGATTGTGGGAGCCGGAACGACAAAGGCGCGGATCAATGCCACCCATGCTTCCGCAGACCTGCCGCTGGCGACCATTTCCGACCCCTGGCCAATCTTCGAATTCGTTCTAGGTCAGGCGAAAAAGGCGCTGCCTGACAAAACGGAAACGCTGGCCGCCCTCGGCGAGATAGACCGAGAGCGCCGACCGCTGTTCGCCTATTTCATGGCCGACGCCATTGCCGCAGGCCGTGATATCCGCCATTTTGATGCTGCCCGCCTGCTTGACGACGTCATCAAGCGCGGTCGCGCGTTATTCTGGAAGCCGGCTGGAGCGACAGACGAGGACGAACGGCTGCTCGCTATTGCCACGATGGCGGGGGGCCTGCCGGTTAGCGCGCTGGCAGGCGTGGCGGAGAAATTGCTGCCGGTCTGGGATGTTGACCGCCATCCGGCGACGTTTCTTGCGATGACAGGCCGGGAGTCAGCTGAAAATATTGCGCCCCTAGAGCCAGATATCGTCGGCGAGCATTTCACTCTATCATGCCTCGCACAATCTAATCTCTCCAATGAAGACCGCGCCCGCTTCTGCGGTCTCGCATGGCGCCTCAATCCGCAGAGCATGGCCCAATTCACGTTGCGCGCCCATCGCGACTTGCAGGACTACCCTATGTTGCGTTGGGTGCGAAAACCCCCGGCTTTCGAAGGCGAGTCGCAATCCTACTGGGCCAACACCATCGGCTGGTTGATGTTGGGTTTTGGATTCGGCGATGTCGCGGCGCGGGCTGTGTTGGACGACATGCGCGATGTGGCGGCCGATCGTGACGAGGCCCCATTTTGGCAGGAATGGGCAATGGCCGCCCTCGTTGTGATGGGGCACCTTCGATCAAGCGATCCGGACGCGGCGCAGGCGTTGTTGAGGGACATGCGTGGCGTGGCGGCCAATCATGACGAGGCCCGACTTTGGGAGTTATGGGCCACGGCCGCCAGGAATGAAATGATATCGATGGGCTATCGATCAGGCGATCCGGACGCGGCGCAGGCGTTGTTGAGGGACATGCGCGGCGTTGCGGCCGATCGTGACGAGGCCCGATTTTGGGAGTTATGGGCAGAGGCCGCCTTCCATGCGTTGGCTGGCCTTCGATCGTGCGATCGAGTCGCGTCGCGGGCTTTATTGGACGACATGCGCGATGTGGCGGCTGATCGTGGCGAGGGCCCGCTGTGGCAGGAATGGGCCAGGGCCGTCTTCGGCGAGGTAATTGGTCTTCTATTCCTTGATCCGGACGCGGCGCTGGGTTTGCTGGAGGGCGTGCGCGATGTGGCGGCTGATCGTGGCGAGGACCCACTGTGGCAGGCATGGGCCAAGGCCGCCCACAATGTGATGATGGACCTTCGATCAGGCGATCCGGAGGTGGCGGAGGCTGTGGCGTTACAGGCGTTCGAGTTGGTCTCGTTTCCTCCAGATCTCCTCGAATGGATGCGGCCGCACATCATGGATCGTGGAATGGATGGAAGGGCGAAGAAGTCAATGGGCGATACATGAAGGAACCTGGGCCCAGTTCCTCCCGCTGCCCGCCCTCGTGTTCGAAGGTGATCGTGCCGCTCACGACCATGCGCTTCTCGTTGGCCGTGTGCCAATGCCTCGGCACATGAAAATTCTTCGGAGTTCGAATCATGAGCTGCGTCGCGTGGGTTCGAGAATCGACATGCAGGATCGTCATCGTGGGCGAGCCGTCCCCCAATTCCGGAATAATTTTTTCCCATTTTAGGTCCTGAAATTTCCGGTAGATCGGGTCAGCAGAAGTGTCTTTGGCCGGCTGACCATCTACGTCCGCGCCACCGCCTTGGGACAGAACCGCGGTTCCGGTCAGAACGAAAGCGGCGAGCGCGCCGGCAGTAGCTAAATTGCGCAGCAACATGGTGTTACCTCGGTTGTTGTTGACCATCCTTATGCGTCGAAAGCGCCGGGCGTGTCGTCCCCAGCGTGACCGTTGAACCTCTGCCGCGTCAACCATTCCATGAGGTGCGGCAGCATCGGCCTCCCCCCTATCGTAAGGCGTTCAGCCCACTGGTCGAACAAGGCTCGGCAGGCGAACTTTTTTTCAAGGTCCGAGAGATAGGGAAAGTCGCAACGACTTCCTCCGGCGTCCGGGTATGAAGCAGGGAGTTCAGTGTCCCGACATCCGTATCATGGATATAGGCCAGCACTGCAGGAACATATTTTTCGTCGGCGTCCGGGTGCAGAAAATCCCGCCTTGAAAGCAGCTGCACCGGCAGGCCGTTGTCCATGTACGCAATCGTTGGATACCACATCTCATCCCCCTCATGGCTTGTGTTTCGTGAATCTTTGGGCGTGTCCCTCCGGGCCTGGCTCTACGCGCAAGAGCGCCCGAAGCCGCTTAAGCGGCGTCTTCGCCCATCCGGGTAACGATCCATCACGCAAGAAGAAAGAATTCGTCGTCAGCCTCCGGCTGGCTTTGTTCCGTTTGAAAGCGGGGCTGCGCCCCAGGCCGTCAAGGCCAGGCCCTGCGGGCGGTTCTGCCGGTATCCCCATTTTTCGCCCGGAAGAAAGACCGGGCTGCAAGACGGCTGCGCCGCCCTCCGGGTGGGTGATCCCCCTCCGGCATAACCGGCCTTGACCGCCATTCCCCCGCTCATTGCCGCGTGGCTAGCAAGGTTGCATGCGCAACCTTTTTAGCAATTAAGGAAGGAAAGACCGATGAAAACCTATCAATTTACCGCGTTCCAAAACCAGCGTTATGCCGCCAACGGCGAAGTGAAGGCCGACAGTCCGGAGGAGGCAAAGGACAAAATCATGCAGCGTTATAACAGCCTGTGGCAAGGGCTGGACTTCGATGATTGCGTTGGGGACGAAGCGCCGGACCACTTCATTCTGACCGACGAGGCGGGCGAGGTTCATCACCTTGAGGACGAAACGCCCCCGGACCTGTTCAAGGCCCTGACAGCCTTGATCGAAAAGGATGAACCTATAACAAACAAAACCCGCGCTCACAGAGCAGAAATAGCCCTGCAAAACTACGTTGAGGGCAAGGGCGAGACTTACGAACGCAGCAGCAGTGAAATCACCGATTTAATTGCCGACCTTTTGCACCTGACCGGCTCCCTTGATGAAGGCGAGGACGCGGTCGAAAGCACCCTCCGGCTTGCCCGGATGCATTTCGATGCCGAGCAACAAGAGGAAATGCTGGCCGCAGGGGGTGCGCTATGACATTGCCAGTAAACCAGATTGTCCAGGGCGACTCTGTGCAGGTTTTAAAGGCCTTCCCGAGCAAATCCGTCGATCTTGTCGTTACCGACCCGCCGTATCTTGTGAACTATCGGGACAGGAGCGGGCGGACGATCAAAAACGACAACGGCGGCAGCGCCGGAGTCCTTGCGGTCTTTTCGGACGCCTACCGCGTTCTAAAGCCGAATAGTTTTTGCGTCTGCTTTTACGGATGGAATCGCGTCGATGAGTTTTTCAGCGCATGGCGGCGGGCAGGGTTCCGGCCAGTCGGGCATATCGTCTGGCAGAAGAATTATGCTTCAAGCACGGGCTTTCTACAGTCCCGGCATGAGCAAGCCTATTTGCTGATAAAGGGCAATCCCGACCGCCCCGGAAAGCCCATCGCCGACGTGAGAGCGTGGGAATATACCGGCAACAAGGCGCACCCGACTGAAAAGGCGGTCAGCATTCTGACGCCGCTTATTCAGGCTTTTTCAAAGCGGGGCGATCTTGTGCTTGACCCGTTTTCCGGGTCCGGCAGCACCGCCGTTGCCGCCGCCTTGTCGGGCCGCCGCTACATCGGGATTGAACTTGAGGACCGTTACTGCCGCCATGCCCGGACCCGGCTTGCCGGCGCTGCGAAATACGCAGCCAGAAAGGCGGCCTGACATGGATACGGCACTCAAAAACGCAGCCATTCTTGCAAACCTGTCGGCCCTCCGCATGACGCTTGCGGGCGCATTGGAGCGGGCGGCAGACGCGGAAAACGCGATCAAGCTGGGCGAGATCAATCAGGCCATCGGCGCGGTTCATGGACTCGACACGATGTTGCAGGACGCCACCGCGCTTTATGCGGCGGCTCTGGCCCTGCACCGGCAAGGCGGCAAGCGATGAGGATTAACCCGCTGTCCCGGCCCCGCCAATCACGGCGAGACCGGGTTTTTTCATCACCATCACAAAAAGGATAACGACCATGAGCAACTTTCTTGATATGCGCTGCCCGCAATGCGGCGACGAACGCTTTATCGACATTGAAGCGACTGTCCGGGTTCGCGTTTGTTGCGACGGAACGGATGCAGACGGCACTCACATCTTTGACGCCGATAGTCTGGCCTTTTGCGGGCGCTGCGGCTTTCGCGCCACCGTCCGGAGATTCGAGCGGCCCGCCGCCGACGCGAAGGAAGGTGCAGCATGACCGCGCAACTCGGATTTGCCGACCTCCTGACAGAAGCCGCGACGACCAACGAGCAGCGGCAGATGGACCGGGCGACCGCCCACCTTCCCGGCACGATGGAAGAAGCCATGCCCTTCTATCGGCGCATGATCGAAAACCACCATGGCGCCATGCAGACCGCCGACATCGACAAGGCCATGAGCATCAGGGAGGAGGCGCACCAGCTTGCCGCCAAACTGAACGGCGGCACATGCGGCATCATTGCAGGGCCGGACGCTCCCGGCTGCATCCTTGAGCGTGAATCAGCCGCGCCGCCGGGGTCTGTTCCCCTGTGGGGGCAGGCGGGCGAGTTTGTTGTCACCGTTGGCGCAATGCGCGTCAGGATCGAATTGCACGGCATGTTTGGCATCGGCAGCACCTCTTGCCTGTTCCCCGGCTTTTACGCCCGTGCCGTCGATAAGGATCGGCCCTTTTTGAGCGAAACAGGGTTCCGCAGCTTCCTTGGCGTGTCCGGCCAGCTCGTGCCCGGCCTGACCACCGAGGATTTTGCGCGCGAGACGATTGCCGCGCATGTCAGGCAGGAACTGAAAGGAAGGTTGTTGCCGATACAGAAGCGCCCGAAGGCTTGAGGAGTTCCCCCGCCCACGTTACCGGCTGCGCCGTATCAGGTGCGGCCGGTAGCGGCCGCACATTTTTTCTGCGCCCCAGGGCAAGCCCTGCCCCGCACCCCGCCCTTTCTCGGGGCTGCGCCCCGAGAGGCAAGCCACCTCTTGGGGGCCAGCCCCCGCCGGTGCGATCCCGCCCGCCCGGCATCCCCCCGCAATCGGTGCAGACGCTATTCATTCTCTTCGGACATGGCTCGGGCGCACGACGCCCTTGCCATACAGCGGCGCGTCAAGGAGCGCCGGGGTTACGCATCAAAAGCGCCGGGCGTATCGTCCCCGGCGTGACCGTTGAGCCTTTTCCGCTCCACCCATGCCATGAGGTGCGGCGGCAGGCCGTCCCACCCTCCCGCCAGTTCTCTCGTCCAGTTCTCGAACAGCCCCCGGAGGGCGAAGGTTTTTTCACGATCCGAAAGATACGGGAACGCCGCGACGGCATCCTCCGGCGACCCGGCCCGCAGCAGGGCGAGGAAGGCCGGGACATCGTAACTCTGGATATAAGCCCGCGCGTCCGGCACGTATTTTTCGTCGGCATCCGGGAACAGAAAATCCCGCTCTGACACGCATTGCACCGGCAGGCCGTTGTCCATGTACGCAATCGTTGCGCGTCGCATTTCATCCCCCTTGTTTCAGGCAGGGGAGGAATCCTAGGCGCACCGGACTCGGCCCGCCAGAGTCCCCGGATTCAAGTTTTCGTGAATCGCCTGATCGAAACAAGTTGACATGCGATAGGCTACAGGTTACAGTGCCCTATGATAAAGGGTTTTCGGCATCGTGGTTTGAAACGTCTTTTTGAGCGCGGCGACAAATCACAGGTCCGGGCGGACATGCTCGACAAGATCGAAAACATTCTGGCCGTGCTGGACCATGCCGATACGCCGGAAAAGATGGACCTGCCCGGTTTCCGCCTGCACCCGATGACGGGCGATTTACGCGGTTTCTGGTCTGTCACCGTCCGCGCCAACTGGCGGATTATCTGGCGCTATGACGGAGCCGACGCCGTGGACGTGGAATTGATCGACTACCACTAAGGAGGAACGGCCATGCCGATGAAGAACCCACCGCATCCGGGCCGGATTGTCCGGCAGGAGTGCATTGAACCTCTCGGTTTGAGCGTGACGGACGGCGCAAAGGCGCTTGGCGTGTCGCGCAATGCCTTGTCCGAATTGCTGAACGAGCGGCGCGGCATTTCCCCGGAAATGGCGATCCGGCTGTCAAAGGCTTTCGGCAGCGCACCCGAAACATGGGCGGGCCTGCAACTCGATTACGACATGGCGCAAGCGATGAAGACCGCCGACCGCATCAAGGTGCGGAAGGTGCAGCAGCCGCGACTATGACGAGCCGCCGCAGCGTTGAGGGATCGACACCGAGGGAGCGGGTGACTTGCGCCCTGCCTTCCTCTGTCACGATCATGCGCCGCTTAGGAAATTGCTCAGATCGTACTCCGAAAGGCGTCGAGCGCCCCCGGTCCCGATGACTGCAAATCGGCACGCGCGGCCTCATTCTGACCCGTCAGGGCTCGCGTTTCACTGGCCGCAGGATCATCAGCCGTCAGGCGGTCATAAGACCCCGCATGGACGCGCCGCAGGAGCGCCGTGCGCCCCTCGTCATCCGGCGACCGGTCGAGGGCGTCAAACGCCGCTTTGAACAGCGTTTCGGCGATCAGCTTCCAGTTTGCCGCTTCCCCTTCGTCCCGGTCAAACAGCTTGATTGCGAACTTGCGCACCAGCGCCGCCCCGGCCTCAGAATCGGCGGGCTTTTTCGGCGTCCTTGCAGCGGTCGAGCGGCCTTTCCTCATTGTTCAATTGTATCATATTTTCAGGCTCCGGCGCGCCGCTCCTTGTCCGCCGTTGTCCGCCGAAGCCTTGGCGTAGGAGAATAGCGAAGGAGGATTGCGACGTGCCGGACCTTCGGCCCCCTCCGGGGGTGTACCGGCGAACGGCCGACGCCGCCACTTTTGGCGACGCTCTTGCATAGAGTGCCAGCCGAATTAGCCGCGCCACACAGGGCTGTTAAGCCCCTTCCCCCTTCTTCCCGGCCCGGAATAATGCAAATGCCGCTGTACGGCCTCCGCAGGGCAAGACTGGCACATCTCCCGCCGTCCGTTCCCATGCTGACACCACGCAGATGCAGGCCAGAACGATTCCCCCGCTGTTATTCGCCAGCCCGTTTGCAGGCGTCGGGTTTCACGACTGATTGCAGCGCTTTTCGTGTTGCTCCGGTATGCCGGTCGCCGCTCCATCAACCGGGCTTGATCCCGCACGCCAGCCTTAGAGTGCCAACCTGACGGAGCGCGGCCCTATGGCCGCAAGCACTTCTTTGGCTCCCCCGAAGACGGTCCCCCCAAACAAGTGCTTGCGCCCGGTCCTTATGCGCCCCGCCCACGGAAAGGCACGGCTGGCATGGGGTCAGCCCTGAACTGAAGGAGACTTACAATGGCATACGGCAAAAACAACCCGAAGAAAGCACCGCAACGCGAAACCACACCGCCGGCACTAATCGCGTGGCACGTTTTGGAGCGCGGGGAAAAGAAGTTCTGGAACCGCATCGGCGCGGCATGGGAACACGAGGACGGCGAGGGCCTCACCCTGCAACTCGACCTGATCCCGGTCGCCGGCGGCCGCATCGTCCTCCGGGTGCCGAAGCAAGAGGAGGAGGGGGCTTAACAGCCCCTTTTTTCTTATCGGCAGCGCCGAAGCCCGGAGTCGGGCTTCGGCCTTTCTCGTTGTCCACCTCTTGGGGGCAAGCCCCCGCCGGTTGCGATCCCGCCCGCCCGGCATCCCCCGCAGTGTGAATAGACCTCGCGGTTGTTTCAGCAGAGTCAGCCCGCCGAATGCATGCGCTCCATCACCAGGGACCGGGCGCTCAAACTCGAAAACGCGAACTTTACAGGATCACTTCAAGTCCCTTGCGGCGAATCACATTCAGCAGAACGAGCGCCGCGCCTGTCGGCCGTTTCGCGCCGCGTTCCAGTTGTGAGACATAGCCGACCGTCAGGTTGAGGTGACGGGCGAACACCGCCTGGCTTAAATGTGCCTTCTCCCTCAACGCGCGAATTTCTTCGCCCGTTATTGGGTCGGCTTTCGGCACCTCGTTTTCTCCGAGATGCCGCATGGTGATTTTCGCATAGGCCGCCTCATCGAGTAGCTCGCCGCGTCGCATGTCCCTGGCTGTTTCAAGCAATGCTTTCGGCAGCCGGTCAGGTTTCTTTTTTTCTCTGGTCATTTTTTCTTTGGTCATTGTCTACCTCCTGCACAAAACCGTCCGCTATCGCGCGAGCAAGTTTTGCGTCATTCGCCGTGAGCCACCCCGCTGCGATGTCTTGCAGCGACGCCAATTCGTCGTCATCGATGTTCTCGCGCTCGCTTTTGGCAAAGCCGTAAAGGAATACCGCCCGATTGCCTCGCCGGTACGCGATCAGCATGCGGTAGCCGCCCGACCGGCCCTGTCCCTTTCTGGCGACCCTCTGTTTGATGACGTCACCGCCCAGGTCCCCATCGACAAGGCCGCGCTCAGCGCGCTCTATCGCTTCGCGCAAGGTGTCATCGCCGATCCGTTCCCGCCGCGCATAGCGCACAAACCATTTCGTTTTAAAAATTCGCAAACAGCCCTCATAACAATATAAACTATAGCACTATGAACTATACCTTGCAAGGGCGTTTTTTTCCGGGCACGTCATCTGAGCCATTCCCCCGCAGGAAGCTGCGCGCGGGATTCCAGCCATTCAGCCCTTGCGCCAGATGAACGGCGGCCAATCCAGCGCAAAGAACTTCACGCCCGGGCAACCCTCGGCAGGCGCCACTCCCGGATAGAATTTCCGCCAGCCCTGCATCCCGATGTAAAAGCATTGCGTGTAGCGAATGCATTTTCGCCCATCGGTGTCGCATTCATAGGTCGTCAGCAGATGGGGCGTGCCGATCTGCGACGCCACCATGCCAATTCCAAGCACCGCAACCGCTCCGCCGATTTTCATGGCTAGTCCCTTTGTTCGGTCTCGCCGAGCACGCCGGACGCGCGGTTTCGATGCGGTTTCATCCGGCGCCGCGTCCTGAAAATCAGGATCGCGACGATTAGCGCTAAAGTGATATATGCGCCGATGATCTCACCATCGTCCGTAGTCCGGTCTGACAGGATCGCGTTCAATTTGGATAGGCCAACAAGGGCAAGCCAGGCATAGGCCGGCCATTTCAGACGCGGCTTTTCTTTCGCCTGCAGGGGCGCGGTATCGTCCTTCTTGAATACCCCGCCGGTCATTTTCGCGGACCCTTTCCGGGCAGCAGCGTCTGGCTGTGCCCGATCGCGAGTTGTGCGGACGACCCGGACCGCGCCGCATCAAACGCATCGAGCGGGGCTGTCTGGAATTGCGCGCCGCAGCTATCCCGGCAGGTGAAAGAACGGCCGGTACTGCGGGCGCCGCAGATCAGCGTTTTGCATTTGGCGCAGAGCGTCCAACCCGACGCAGCCGCGCACCAGGCGCAGGATACCGTCGAGACATCTACATCCTCGGTCCTGACCCGGAGCGCCTCTGCCGGACGCAAAAGCCCCTGCAACCGCGCTATCGTCGTCGCCTGACCCGATTCGGACTTGTCGACGCTCTCGCACCGGAACCGCTGTGCCGGAGAGAAGCGGGCGAAGGTCACGCGAAATGCGCGGTCATGCCTGGCGCAGGCGAAATCCAACACGAAACGCTCAGGAGTGCCCGTCGCCTCCCGCAGCCCGGCGAGCTGCTGTTCCCGAATAATCGCCAGTTCAGATTTGTGGCTCATTTTTTCCATCCTTTTCGCTTGAGAATGAGGGTGCGCGCGGCCGTGACCAGCTGCGCCAGATATTCGGAACCGCCCGTGTCGGGATGGACGCCCTGCATGATCCGCCGGAACCGCGCGTCCATGTCCTGCCGGGTAAAGGGTTGCGCGAGGCCGAACAGGCTCAACGCATCGGTATAGTCATCGCGTTTGGGCCTGGTCCGTCCGGTCACTTGCCGGCGAAATTCATCCCACGGCATCACTTTGCGAAATTCGGCCCGCCAGATCTTTCGCTGTGCGCGCCACTCGGTGCCGAAGGCGACCCATTTTTCAGACTGGTCGAGCGCAACTTCAAAGGGCCATGCCGCCGCGACTCCGAGCGCATCACCTGCAATGCAAGCGGCCCGCACCAACAGGCAGGTCAGACGCTTCAACAGCGCCCATCCGGCACGGATGGCAGCGAGCATCAACACGACCAGCGCGTACACGGCGACGGCGTCGCCGATAAATTTGCACAGCTGCCAGAGCTCCATGCCCTGCGGCAGTGAGGAGGTCATTGCGAACCTCCGTTCTCGAAAGGATCAGGCATGTAGCGCCCGCGCGGGAAGAGCTTGTCGTAAGGCGTCCGTCGCAGCAGAAACGCCTCGCCCGTCTCCGTGAACACGGCCATGTTTCCACTGGCCCGGCTTGTCGCTTTGGCAAGCTCCTGCGCGTCCCGCAGATTGGCGGTTCCCGCCAGTTCCCAGTCGTACCCTTCAGGCCCGCGCATCTTGCGCCAGAGAACCCGCTTGCCGAGGCGTTCGGACAGGTACCTTGCCGTGGTCTGATCGTTCATGGCGAAGGCCTGCCACATGCCGGCATTGCCCATGAACGTTTCCCAGTTCTGGGGGTACAGTTCCTGAACCTGCGCCAGGTTCTGAATGATCGGCCACAATTTGACGCCGTAGCCCGCCATCAGGCCTGCGGCCTTCGCCAATTGCTGGAGACGGCCGAGCGCGTAGAATTCATCGAGCAGGAACAGCGTCGCGTGCCTGCCCTTGCGCCCTTCGGCGGCCGCTTGCAGGGCCAGATTGACGAACAGCCGGAGGAACCGCCCGTGGATGTCCAGATATTGCGGCGGCAGCACCAGATAGATCGTCGTCGCGCCGTTGTTCAGATCGTGCAGGCTGAAATCCGACGCGGCGAGGGTTCGGCGCATACCCGTGCTGTCCAGCCATTTCGTATGCGAGATGGCTGTGGCGATGACGTCGCCGGCCGCATTCTTGCCGGCCTGCAAGACCAGCGACGCGGCCGCCTGCGCCAGCCCGCCCATGTCCGACATGCCCCGGAAAGGCGGATCGGCTTTCGGATCGCTTTCGAGCGGCGGGCCATCCGGATGAATCAGAAGATCCCGTACCGTGCCGAGATGCTTGTCCTCCTTCGGAATGTCCGGGCTCATCACAACGTAATCGATCAGACCGCTGATGATGACTCTGGCTGACGTATCCCAGAAATTGTCCTTCCCTTTTGTGTCCGGAACGACCAGAGCGTCTGCGATCAGCTCGACGCGCTCCGCATAGTCGTCAGCGCGCGGATCGAGGCCGGCGATTGGATTGAAACGCGCCTTGCAGTCTTGCAGCAGGGGCTCGCGGATTTCGCCCAACGGATCGAGAATCCGCACCGTCTGCCCTAGCGGATGCGTAAGACCCGCTCCCCCCTTGCCGCGCGCCATGGCCGTGACAAGGGCATTCTGACCTTTCGGGTCGATGACCAGGACCGAGCCCCGCCATGTGATCAGATTCGGAATGATGACCGACCGGCCCTTGCCCGCCCGGTTTGTCGCTATGGTGCAGACATGGCGGTCATCGCTGAATCCAACGATCCATTTCGGATCGAAGAGCGATGCGCCGAGCAGCACCTGCCCCGGCCGCCACGGATTCGCCCATTCATCCAGCAGCCCGGAAAAACTGGACGTGCCGCCCAGCCCGACATGCCGCCCCGCCAGGAACCAGCGCAGCGGACGGGTCGCGCGGCCGAGGAAGATCTTGAATGGCCGCAGCCCGCCCCATGCGAGCAGGGCAGCCATGCCGGCGGTCAACAGTGTCCCGCCGGTCACCGTCTGCAACGCCATGCCGATCGACGCCGTCAGCACGATGAACGCCGCCCCATGCGCGGCCCAGCCGATGACCCGCCGCCCCGGCGCCGATTGCCACATGCCGGCGGTGCGCTGGTTTGTCATCGAGCCTTGCAGCCCGGCGGTCGCGACCAGCCCGCAAAGCATCAGCCCGCCGAGTATCACCGGGCCGTTGGAAGAGAGCTGGCGGGCATAGGCCGCCGGTGCATGTTGCAGCAGGAACAGCGAAAACGGGTCCGAAAACTGGAACCATGCGAACCCGTACGCGATGGCGATGATCAGGCCCATAATGTTACTCCGTCGTTTGCATGGTGATGGCAGCCGCGCGGTCAGCCGGCATCGCCTCGCTGTCCGCATCGTCTGCATGCATGGGGATCGGCTCTGCTTCGCCGTCAGCCGCAGGGCTTTCCTGCGCCAGCGGCGATACGCACATCGCGCCGTGTTGCGGGCAATGCGGCGGCCCGCATTCCTTGATCCATCGCGCGGCAACGCGCACTGTGTAACCGCAGCCCGCGCCGAGGCATTCGGCCTTGAGCATGCGCGTTCCCTGCTTTTTTGGCCGGTCTGCTACAACTTCGCCCGCCAGCGTCACGCGATCGAAGTTCAGCCGACCGTGCGGAAACGGACCAAGGGACGAAGCGAGATCGTTTAAACGCTCCTTAAGGACCGCGCCGGGCATGGCGTGCCGCATCGGCCCTTCAAGCCCGATCCTGAGCGCCGCTTCCCTGAACTCCTTGCCGTGCTTTACATCCGGCGGCAGCGCGGCATGCACCAGCTCATGCGTGAGGATTCCGAGCACCTCGGCAGGGTCGGCGAAATCGGCCCGGATAATGATTTCATGATGGCCGTCATCGGAGGCGCCGGCATGCCAGCACTCTCCGGCCACCTTTCCTTTTTTGCCGTGCGATGTGAACGCGATGGCAAATCTAATTTTTTCCGGTAGGATAAGGCCATGCTTGGCGAAGTAAGGCCGTAATTCATTGGTGGCCGCGCGCAGATAGCTTTCGCGGCTGTTGTGGTCGTTAGTCGAACGGGGTTTCAGCACCGTGCATTCTCCGCGTTAAATTCTGCGGAAGATGATGCCCCTGTTTCCTTGGTCAGGTCCTGGTCAAAGGCGGAGGACTTCGGATGGGCGGTGGGAGCGACAAGACATTTGACCTAGCTGAGCGCGAGCTTAGCCGTAAGAAGCTGATCCGCTACGCAAAGGAAAACGGCATCGGCGCTGGGCGCCTCGCAAAGCGGATCAAGGCCGCAGACCCGCGAGAAACAGAAATCCCGGTCTCGACCCTGCAGCGGTTCCTCGGCAACCTCATGCGAACGAACGAGCCCGCTGTAAGGCTATGCTATCGCTTCGCTGAAAGCCTGGTCGTTTCCGATTCCAGTGCGGCGCTTGGAGAACGCCTGTTTGTCTTCTATGGCGCGGGTAACGGGCGCGACTATTCCGGAACATACCGCTCCGAGATCCGAACCGCGGATGTCGCGCAGATGGAGTTCGCCGGCCATTCCGAAATTAACATTGCTGCCGATACGGGGTTTTGGCGCGTCACCGAAAAAACGGCTCCCGATCTCAATCACGCCATTTATGACGGTGTTCTCGTTTGCTCCGGGGACGCAGCTGTTGTCGTACTGAAGGACCGGGTTGCGGGCGTGGCCCGAAACTATATGCTATGGCCCGAGAGTGAGACACTGCAAGGGCACGGCGCGGCCATGCGTTTCTTGCCTGGCGATACCACCGAAGTTTGGGACAAATTCAAAATTTCTGGTATCGAACCAATCGAGATACGATTGAGAAAGATATAGTCTATAATACAGATTGGAAAGATAAGTCAGAGAAGGCTGAGTAAAACATGCCATTCGACGGCTTCCCCCCGAAAAAAGAGCGCCTTGCGCACGGCTCGGCAATCCGGATACTCGCGCAGCATGAAGATAGCAGCTCCCTCGACCTGGAATTAGGCAAAAGCCTGCTTTTGGAAAGTGCGTATAACGGGGATATTGAGGTGGTGGACAAGTTGCTGAAACTCGGTGTGTCGCTCGATGCGGCCGACAAAGTTACGGGTATGACAGCGCTTCATCTGGCGGTCGGGCGCGACCACCTCGCTTTAGTGCGGCTTCTTGTGGAACGTGGCGCATCGTTCGTGCTCGACAAGCAGGGCCGGATGCCGACGATTATAGCCGCCGAGTGCGAAGTAAGCGAAGAACTCTGCGATTTCATCGCGGAAGCGGAAGCCCGGGCCGAGGGCGTTTAAACGGTCTCTAACCCCGCCGCGCCGCGGTGTTGCCTACCCGCATGCACTCGCGGCCCCACTGCAAATCCCTCCAATCACCATTTCAATTCAGCAAACAAGTTTTGCTGTTTCAATGTATTCGATTCTATAAAATCGACGTTCCGCGTATATATCATGTAATATTAGCAAAATCGAATTCTACACACGGTTGTTAGAAATTTGTCAATATTGTACATTTTTGTGTTATAAGACCTTGTACTCCCCTGGTCTGCCCGAATATCTGTTGAAATTGTTAGTTGTATGGCCATATACTAAGTATAGGGGATAGCGAGCAATGTTTTTGTATTACAAAAACGCTCGTCAGGGGGGCACCCCCTGAAACCCCGCTGGCAGGCGGCCATGTACGATGACTCGACGAACACCACCCTTCCGCAGAGGCGGCAGGCCTCGCAAAACCGACTCCGAAAAGCGCAAGATGCTCATTTCGGCCCGCGTGCGTCAGGACGAGCTGGCGACCATCGAGGGCCGCGCTGCAGAACACAACATCCCGCTGTCCGACTTCCTCCGGGAGCAGGCCCTGTCAGGCACAATCCTGGTTCGCCGGTCGCGCACGTTAAGCGCGATCGATCGGCACGACCTCGCCCGGATCGGTTCGAACCTCAACCAGATCGCCCGGGCCTGCAACGCGACCGGCGACACATTCCGGGCGCGCAACATAGAGGCCACTCTGGACGAGTTGCGCAGTCTGCTCAGGCGTATGGACACGCCAGGGCAGTCCTCCGATGAACTGGGCGAAGGGTAGAAGTACCAAAGGGCGCGGAACGTCATTCAAGGGGGCGCTGGTCTACGTCCTGCACGACAAGGACGCCCAAACATCCGAACGCGTCGGCTTCGTGGAGATGCACAATCTCGCGACTGACGACCCGCACCGGGCGTGGCGTGAAATGAAAGCCCTGTGCGATGCGGCCAATGACTTGAAAAAGCGTTCCGGCATCAGGGCGACCGGGCGCAAGCTGACCAAACCGGTTTACGCATTTACCCTCAACTGGCACGAGGCCGACAACCCTGACGCCGCTCATATGCGCGAGACCGCCTTCGATGCCTTGCGCACCCTCGGCATGGAGAACCATCAGGCGGTCATCGTCGAACACACCGACCGTCCCCACAAGCATGTCCACGTGATTGTCAATCTGGTCGATCCCGAAACCGGTCAGCTCGTGTCCCTGTCGAACGACGACCATAAACTCGACCGTTGGGCCGACGACTACGAGGTAAGCCGGGGCGTAATTCGCAGCCCCGACCGGCGGGCAAAGTTTCATGCCCTCGACAACGGCATCGAGCCGCCGAAGCGGCCGGCCCAGGCGAAGTCGCGTGAGGAATGGGAAGCCACCCGGACGCTCAATAGCAAAAAAGCAAAACAGCGCGCGGCCGAAATCAAAGCCGCTTACGCCGCCCATGTCGCCAATCTGAAGGCAGCGCAGAACAGCGCGTTTAAAGCGCGCAATGCCGAGTCCGAGAAACTGTGGAACAGCTATAAAGCCGACCGCAAGGCCGTGAACAACCGATATCAGCCGTTCATCGATGCCATCTGGAAAAGCAAACGGAAGAGCCCACCACATCCCTATACCGAGCAGGCGCTTCACGACCTTCAGGAAAGCGCCGAGTGGAAGCAACTCGGGCGCACGCAGTTCGCCCGGCACCGCCTCTTCAACGCCCGCGAACGCTCCCTCCTTGGCGCGATCGGCAACGCCGTCCGTCTTCACTATACGGCCATGAGAGAGCGGGGCGGCCTTGCCCAGCTGTTCAAGCTGATGATCAGCCCGGACGCACGGCGAAAGCAGTTTCAGCAGCAGCAAGAGACCCAGAAGCAGGCCCTGCGGCAACGACAGGCGCAGAGCCGCAATGGAAGAGCGGCAACCTTGAAGGCGGCGCGCCGGGCTGAACTGGTGAAACTCTCACAGGAGTTCCAGAAAAACCGGGAAACCATGAAAGCCCGTCACGCTTCCGAGGTCGCCGCACAGAAGACGGTTTGGCGGCAGCTCGCCGCTGAACGTGAGAAGGTCTGGTCAGACTATCGCCAGGAATTCGCGGCCGAGCAGGAAAACGCCGGCCAGCAGCAATCTCATCGCGACGAGTTCCAGGAAGCCGCCTCGGGAACCACCCGCGCCGACGCCAAACCGGAACACGAGCGGAAGGCCGATCAGAATCAGGGAAATGGAGCCGACCTTACACCGACCACCGAAAAATCAACCCGGCGGGACTGGCGCGCCAGACGGTCGGCGGCGGAACGCAAAGCCGATGGAACTTACAATAAACGAGACAGAGGCAACGATGACGGTGGCCGCAGCCGGGAGCGCGATCGGCACGAGCCGGATTGAACGGCAGCATGCCCACGACAACATCTTCGATGGGGTAATGCCTGGCGAGCGCCCTCATCTATGAGATGAGACAGGGATCGCCCGTTTTACATTCGGCCGCACTTTCACGTTTACGTCGACGCGCTGATCCAGACGGCACAGGACCGTCATCAGCCGGTCAACCGTGAACCGCCCGATGTTCGCGTTCCGAATCCGGGAGAAATCGGCGGCGGCAATGCCCGTCAGTTCCGCAGCCTTGCGGACCGTCAGGCGCTTGCGGTCTAAAGCTTTGATAATCTGCGCCGCCAGGATGGCGCGCAGTTGCTCAAGATCGGGGTTTGGCATGTCGAAGTCACGGAAGACATTGCCGCTCCAGCGTACCAGTTCGAAATCGTCGCTCATCGCAGAGCCTCCTTTAGTCGTTGGAAGGCATCCCCTCGATGCTTCAACGCCAGCTCCAGCACGCCGGCCCCAAAGCCGGTCAGCGGCTTCGCAATGTCCGGGTGTCCGCCCTCGGCAACGACGGTCAGGGCGCGGGCCAAATCCTGCCGCGACCCCAAAGGGGACTCCTCAAAATCTTTTCGGGCCGCTTTGATCCATGCTATCGGGCGGGTCTTGCGCGTCATCCATTATATGTTGTCATATCTGACAACATAACGTCAATGAAATTCGGACAAGCGCAGGGCCGTCCAAAAATTGGATAATTATGAATATTGGTTTATAATGAAGTATTGGAATACCTGGCGCAAGGATCGCCGAAAGCAACGTGACGGAAGCAGATTGGGAAGACACCGAGAGGCAAGAACGCCGCGATGGCCGGCTGCCGGAAGGCAGCCCAACGCGCAAGCGCAGCGTTGCCGGTCAACGACCTCACTATCTCGACCTTGAAGAGGCCCGTCAGCTTCTTGCCGAGATGAATATTCACCTGACCCCGCGCCAGATCAAACGCTCGTCGGACATGAACGCGAATGGAAAGCGCAAGCTGCCCTGGTTCATCGATCCCATCGAGGGTCGGCTCAAAATCGACAGGAACGCGCTGCTGAGCGCATACTTCAATCGGCAAGTCGAAGCGGAGCGCAATTGTGATCTATGATCAACGAGAAAGGAGTAAGCCAATTTTGCAGCAAATCGAAATTGAGTTGTCAGAACACAAAATGAAGCGCGCAGCTGATAAGGATGGTTACGCTTCGGCCCTACGAAAATCTACAAGTAGAAGCAGAAAGAAATTTACAGGAGCCGGATGGATGTGATTCAATATTTTTCTCGGAACCTATTTCACATATTTCTATAATGGCAAATATTAGGAAGAGAACAGGAGCGAAAGGAACGACCTACCAGGTCAGGTATCCCAGCAAAGCCGAGAAATCCGGCTTCGCCTATGAGAAGTTCGCAACCTTGAAAGAGGCGCGAGCCTTCACGGAAAATCTTGGAAGCCACAAAGCGACCGTTCGAACGAACAACAAAACTGTCCGTCAGTCGATCGGTCTTTGGCTTGATATCTGTGAGAAGGTCGGGCGCGATGGCCGTGAACAGGTCGAGCCGCAGACGCTCGTCGAATATCAGCGCCGCGCCGGGGTAATGATGGAATATGCGTGGCCGAAGGGCTTGCAGGAGCTTGAGCCCCCGGACATCGTTCATTTTCGGGATTGGCTCCTCCGGCACAAGAGCCGCGACCTCGCTCGCCGAACCTTGTCTTCTTTCCATTCGGTGCTGATCGAGATGAAGCGGCAGGGATATATCAGCGACGATCCCGCAGCCGGCATCACCATCAAGAGTGGCGGGCGCTACGAGGATCAGAATTCAGAGATCGACATTCCTTCCGATGCGGAGGTCCGCGATATATACGGTGCAGCGGACAGTCTGGGCTCGAAGAACGAGCAGATGCGGAAGTGCTGGGCGCGTTATCGCCCGATGATCTATCTCGCGGGGTTTTCCGGTATGAGACCGTCCGAATATCGCGGGCTCGCGTGGTCGCATGTATTCGACGATAGCGTGACGGTCAGACAGAGGGCAGACAAGACCGGAATAATCGGTCCGGTTAAGTCACGCGCTGGAAAGCGGACCATCTATCTCCCGGCACTTGTCACAGAGATGATCTTTGAATGGCAGGACGAATGCCCGGCGTCAGATATTAATCTCGTATTTCCGACGGAGACAGGCCGGGCGCAACTGCTGTCCAATTTCTATAGGCGCGCGTGGTTGCCCCTCATGCGCGAGGCCGGGTTGATAGAGGCGGAAAAGAGCAAGCGCACTGGAAAGAAAATCGAATTGCCGCGCTATTCGCCGTATGCTCTCCGTCATTACTACGCCAGCAAGCTGATCGCGATTGGTACTGACGCGAAGACGATTCAAAGGACGATGGGGCATTCGAACATAGAGATCACATTCAACGTCTATGGACACCTGATGAAAGATCGGGAAGGCGCATACAAGAGCACGGCGGAAGCTCTTGCGCGGGAAATTCTTGGCACGAGTTGTGCCAAATATGTGCCAACTGCACGTTAGTGAATTGATTTGTTTAGAAAAATAACAGCTTCCCAAGCTGAATGTCGCGGGTTCGACCCCCGTCACCCGCTCCATAAATAAATCAATAGGTTAGCAAGCGTTGAATTTTCATAAATACCTAAAATCCCGCGATTTTTGGCACAAAGACGTGTCCGCGGAAACCCGCGGAAATCCACAGGTCTCCGATTCAGTCCGCGCCGGCTTGTGCCAAATTTGTGCCAAATCGTTTGCCACAAAACCATGTACTCCGACCATCACTCCTCGCCCGTTTCAGAGCACTGCAGAAGCCGACGCCATATAATTTATGTATGAAACTCCGCTCATAGCGCGGATTTTCAGTAATGACTCAACAAATTCCTATGAATCATGTTGAAATGTCCGCTTTTAAAGCGGATAATGAAACATGGTTCACGCTCAGCGCTCCGCCCTGTCCACCCATGTTTCCCACCTGCTTTCGAGAGGTCAGGTCGTTTTTACGGGCGCTGAAGCGGAACTGGCGCTGGGTATCGGTCGCGGCCCTTTTCTCGACGCCGCCGAACGGCTCCAGCGGCGCAAGCATTTGCTCAACCCTCGGCGGGATTTCTATGTCGTAGTGCCCCCGCAATTTGCCTCCTTGGGCGCGCCACCCCCGAACTGGTACATCGACGCTCTGATGCGCCACGAGGGTGAGGCCTATTATGTCGGCCTGCTCAAGGCAGCCGAGCTGCACGGCGCGACGCATCAGGCCGTGATGGAATTCCAGGTCGTCACGGGCAAGCGCCTCCCGAAAATCCGCGCCGGGCGCAGTCTTATCGTTTTCTATTACCGCAAGGATATTGCGGCCGTTGCAGCGGGCATCGAGGATCGCAAAACCGACACGGGCATCATGAAGCTCTCGTCCGTCGAACTGACGGCTCTCGACCTCTTGCGCTATCCGCAGGCAGCCGGCGGCATCGACAACGTCGCTACGGTACTGGCCGACCTCGGACCGAAGATTGATGGCAGCAAGCTTGCAGCCTTGTCGGAAACGGTGGAACGCCCGGTCGTCCAGCGGCTCGGCCATCTGCTCGATCGCCTCGGTCATGGCGATCGCACAGCGCCCATGCTGGAGGCGCTCAATGCACGCCCCCCTATTCAGTGGACCGAATTGGACCGCAAGGAGGCGCGCAACCCTGACTTTGCGCCCGCGCCGCCGCAGGAGCGCGACCCGCGCTGGCGCGTCGTTGTCCGCCGCGCACCGGAGGTCGATGAATGATCCCCGCGCAAAATATCATCGCGTGGGGCAATAACGTCCCGTGGGCGGAACAGCGGCAGGTCGAACAGGACCTCATCATCAGCCGCGCCATCGTCGCCATTTTCTCCGATCCCCTGTTGAGCGCCGAGTTGCGCTTTCGCGGCGGGACGGCGCTCAACAAGCTGCATTTCGTGGTGCCAATGCGCTACTCCGAAGACCTCGACCTTGTCCGCACCGCGAACGGTCCGATTGGCCCTATTCTTGACGGCATCCGTGGCGTGTTGGAACCATGGCTGGGGCGCGCGCAGTTCGACCAGAGCCCGGTCGCCCCGAAGCTGCGATTCCGTGTCGACGCGGAGGACCAGACAGCGGCGGCCCCAATCCGCCTCAAGGTCGAAATCAACACGCGAGAAATCACCGCGTTCGACCCACCGCACGCCATACCTTTCCGCGTCGAAAACCCGTGGTTTACCGGAGCAGTCGATGTGCCGACCTTCTCGCGGGAGGAGATGCTCGCTACGAAATTGCGGGCGCTGCTCCAGCGCGACAAGGGCCGCGACCTGTTCGACCTCGCCCATGCGCTCGATGAGTTCAAAGGGCTTGACGCCGCGCGCCTTGTCGCGTGCTTTGGCGCCTATCTTGAACAGTCCGGTCAGGCGCTGACGCGTGCGCAGGCGCAGGAGCGCATGTTCGCCAAGCTTGCCAATCCTAGATTTCTCACCGACATGCGGCCGTTGCTTCCAGCGGCGCAATCCGACCTGCTGACCGACGATTCGACGAAGGTTGCGTTCAGAAAGGTCTTCACGCAGATCATCGACCTGATCCCTGGCGATCCGTGGGTGCGGCTCGCCGAGATGAACGAGCGCTTCGGGCTGGATACCAAGGCTAACTAGCCGTGTACTCATAAATCGGTTTGCTTGATCAGGCACGTTCAACGTCCGCTATTACCCTGAAAGCGGCGCGAAAGCGGACATCGCGGCACCGCCGCTTAGCGCCAACAAGAGACATTTGAATCTTTTGGCGATTTGGTGGCATCCTGCAAGCGACGCCGATCACTTCCAAATTCATTCGTCCTTGCGGTCGCGGCGCCCACCGCTCACTGTGATGGCCACTTTCGACATTTCCCGTCCGATTAGACAATTGGAGCGTTGAGCTAACTGATTACCGATGCAGGCCGGTCTCCACCGGTAAGCCGGCCGCTCGCCATTCAGGCAGGCCATCTTCCAAGCGGCGCGCTTTGAAACCATGCGCCCTGAGCGCCGCGACCGCTTCGTAGGATAGTACGCAGTAAGGGCCGCGGCAGTAAGCAACGATCTCCTGACTCGCATCGATATCGGCGAGCTTTTTCTCGAGTTCCTTGAGGGGGATGTTGATCGCTCCAGGCAGGTGACCCAAAGCGAATTCGTCTTCGGGCCGGACGTCGAGCACGGTCGCGAGCCCCGCCTCGAGACGGTCCACCAGCTCCAGTCGCGACACAGGCTCCATGCGGTCGCGGTCCTGAAAGTAGTCGCGCACGATATGCTTTACCTCGGCCAGGTTGCGCTCGGCGATGCGCCGGACCGAAGCCAGAAGCTCCAGCACGGAGTCGTCCGCCAACCGGTAGAATATGAACTTGCCATTCCGCCGGGCGATAACGAGCCCCGCTCGACGCATGTGCTGCAGATGCTGCGACGCGTTGGCGATCGATACCCGAGTGCGATCCGCCAGCACCTCGACGCTGCGCTCCCCCTGGGCGAGCTGCTCCAGGAGCGCCAGACGATGCGGATGGGCCACCGCCTTCGCCACAGCCGCAAACTGGAGGTATAGCGCCTGCTTGGGATTCCCGCTTGACATTGCCGATCCGTTATATTATTCAATTGAACAATTGAACGATATTTTGACGTCGTTGTCAATGCCGTTACGTGGCGTGCGGCCGACCGACGGCGCCGCGGCGAGCGAGCAAGGAGCAACCCTATGATCCTCCGCCAATATCTGCACACGGACCCGTCGATAAACAAGAGCTTGGAAGCAGTAAGCTGGAAGGAAGAGAGTACGGGAGGGTACCATGTCGCATAGACGCCCCGAAAAGTTCTGGAGTCGTTGGACGATGACTTTGGGTGTGGTCGCGTTGAGCGGCGCTGCCGCGGTCACTTGGACGCAAGCCGAAGAAAATGTCGTCCGGCCGGATGCGCCAGGTTCAAATGCCGGTGAAATCTGGGTTGCCTCGACGGAATTCAAATTTGTTCCCGCGACAGTCCGCGTCTTTGCCGGGCGTTCAGTTACTTTGGTTCTCGATAATAGTCAGGCTGAGACTGAGCATGGCATCAACCTGCCGGCATTTGGTTTTGACATGATAGCAAGAGGGGGACAGGTGACTCGCAAGACGTTTATTTTCGATAAGCCCGGAGAGTATGAGTTCATGTGCGATCTGCCGGGTCACCAGGAGGCCGGAATGAAAGGCAAGCTGATCGTCAGGGCGCCCTGACGGCATTACGGGGCAGCCCTGCTCGGTCAGCTTCCGCGGCGGGGAACAGTGGGTCAGCCCGAATTTCGGAAAAGTAAATTGGTCCAGCCTAAATTTCCATTGATTCAGGCTGATTGCGGAAAACAAACTTACTTGGGGAGAAGAACGATGCAGCACGACTCTATTCTAAGACGCGTGATAACATTTGCATGTGTGATGGCGTTGTCGCCCGCTTTGTGCACGATTTTCGCCCGCGCAGAGGACACCGCTCCGGCGGGGCAAACGACCGGCTCGCCAGCCGCCTCCCAGGCCGGTAATCCCCCGATCATCGAGTTACCTCAAGATATCGCCCGCCTGCCAATGCCGTCGATGGCTCCGCCAGTGAACCGGAAAAACCCGGCAACGGTTCACGTTGAATTGGAGGCTCGTCCCGAAACCGCCCTGATCGCCGACGGTGTAGCCTACAAATTTTGGACCTACAACGGGACCGTCCCCGGCCCAATGATCCGTGTGCGCCAGGGCGACAACGTGGAGCTGACGCTCAAGAATTCCATCGATAGTCCAGTCAGCCATAGCATCGACTCCCACGGCGTGATCGGGCCGGGGGGTGGAGGCAAAGTGACACAGACTCCGCCGGGGGCGAGAAGCGTCTTCCGCTTCACGGCAATGAAGCCAGGCGTGTTCATCTATCACTGCGCAACTCCGATGATCCCGTATCACCTCGCGCATGGAATGTATGGGCTCATGGTTGTTGAGCCCCCCGGTGGCTGGCCGAAAGTCGATCGCGAGTTCTATGTGATGCAGGGCGATTTCTATCTCACCGGAGATCCGACGCAGGCCGGGGTCCATGAGGCAGTCGTCGACAAAATGGTGAAGGAGACGCCGGATTACGTAGTGTTTAATGGGAGCGCTGGGTCGTTATCCAAGGAGCACGCGCTGAAAGCCAAAGTGGGAGAGACGGTCCGAATCTTTTTCGGGAATGCCGGGCCCAACACCGTATCCAGCTTTCACGTCATCGGGGAGATATTCGACAAAGTCTATCCCGAAGGCGCTTCTGAACCTCATAGTAACGTGCAGTCCACCTTAGTCCCGGCAGGGGGAGCTACGATGGTCCAATTCAAATTGGAAGTTCCTGGCACTTACATTCTTGTCGACCATAGCTTGGCTCGGCTGCAAAAGGGCGCGGCCGGTTTTCTTGATGTGGAGGGAGCGCCCAACCCAAAGGTGTTTGAGAGTATCCAAAAGGGAAGTACGGATGGCGGTGGGCATTGAACGGGGATGGGCCGACACCCTCAAATTGACTCCGCGGGATCAACGCAAGGCGAAAGGTTGCGCTGTGGCTCAGCGCATGGCGGTGGCGGAATGACGGTCGGCGACGTCGATCACTCGGCTCGACCAGTCAGGGCCGTCGCCCTCGGGCTACGCGCCAATTGGCGACAGTTCGCGTTGCTCGTCCTGATCAACGCCTTCGTCGGCGGCATGGTCGGCATCGAGCGGACGGTCGTGCCGTTGATTGGAGCGGAGGAGTTCGGGATCACCTCGACGACGCTTGTCGTCTCCTTCATCGTCAGCTTCGGTATAGTCAAGGCCTTCGCCAATCTCGTGTCGGGGCAACTGGCCGATGTTTGGGGCCGCAAGCGCGTACTCATTCTCGGCTGGCTGATCGGCCTTCCCGTTCCATTCATGATCATGTGGGCGCCCAGCTGGGGATGGATCATCGCCGCCAACGCCCTGCTCGGCGTCAACCAGGGCCTTGCCTGGTCGATGACGGTCATCATGAAGGTCGATCTCGTCGGCCCGAAGTCGCGGGGTCTGGCGCTCGGCCTCAATGAGTTCGCCGGCTATTTCACGGTGGGCGTGACGGCGTTCCTCACCGGCTACCTCGCGGCGCAGTATGGGCTTCGCCCGACGCCAATCTATCTGGGCGTCGCTTATGCGTTCCTGGGCGCAGCGCTCTCCATCCTTCTCGTTCGCGACACCCGCGATCACGTTCAACTAGAGATCGGCGGAAGCCCGCGCGAGACGACGGCGATCGGTTTCTGGGACGTGTTTGCGCTCACGTCCTTCCGCGACCGCAATCTTTTTGCCGCTTCGCAGGCTGGGCTCGTCAACAACCTCAATGACGGCATGAGCTGGGGCATCTTCCCGCTGTTCTTCGCTGGGTTCGGACTCGGCGTCGAGCGCATCGGCATTCTCAAGGGTGTGTACCCGTCCACCTGGGGCATTCTTCAGATTGCGACCGGCCCGTTGAGCGATCGTTGGGGCCGCAAAGGCCTGATCGTGGCCGGGATGTGGGTCCAGTCCGCGGGGCTCTTCGTGACGGCATCCACTCGAGAGTTCGAGTTTTGGCTGATGGGCAGCCTGCTGCTCGGGCTCGGAACGGCGATGGTGTATCCGAGCCTGATCGCAGCCGTGTCCGATGCGTCGCACCCATCGTGGCGCGCCCGCTCGCTCAGCGTCTACCGGTTCTGGCGTGATCTCGGCTACGCGATCGGCGCGCTCTCCGCGGGCGTCATCGCGGATATCTTCGGGCTGTCCTGGGCGATCGGGATAATCGCGACGCTGACCTTCCTCTCCGGCGTGGTCTCGGCCCTGCTCATGCGTGAGCAATCGGCTGGCGGTTTCGACGCTGCGTCCCCATCGGCTCCGAAGCGTCTGGTCTGTTTCTGTAACCATTAGGCAGCAACGGGAAAGACGTGGAGGTCACCGTCTGCAACGGGTCATGACCGACAAAACTCACATTGAGCATAACGAGTCCGCTTTCGGGCTGATAGCGACCAAAAAGTCCTGCGACAAGGGATATTGAGGCTGGCTGGCAGGCCGTGATTCAAGCCTCCAAACCGGAGCCTCGAATCATGCGCTACGAACTCACCGACCACGAGTGGGCTGCTATCAAGCCGATGTTGCCGAACAAACCACGCGGTGTCCCTAAACATCAAAAGTTCTATCCCGCCGGCGTTCCCTGAACTTTCCTGTGGCGGGACGAAGGCCGACCGCGCAAGAACCAGATCTAGCAGATATTACAAAGCGCCAACAGCAGGTACCGCGGAGCCGCGTTCCACGGCTCCGCGGCGCGCTTATGGCGTCGGCGGCTTCGGCCTGCGGGCGTTGAGCGCGCGTCTCAGACTTTCGAGGGCCATCAGCACTTCCTTGCGTTGCGCTTCGTAGAAGCCAATCGCGCGTACGGCTTGCTCAAAGAGCGCCTTCAGTTCGGCTTCGGTTCTGTGTCTGGTCCGGTTCGTCATTGTCGTTCCTTTCGTCCATGGTGTTGTTCACGGGCGTTGGAACAGCGGCGGGCCAAACCGCACCCTTTAGGGCCGCAACGTCAGAGGAGGAGCTTCACGCTTGCCACAAGGACAGCCGCTATAAATGACCGGCAAAGAACGAACACAGATGGGCGGGGAATGGCAGGGGCGACTTTGACCAGATCCTGACCAGGAATCCGGACTGCTGCGCCACTACGTTGAGCATGACGGCACTTGACGCCGTTTGCCGACGCGAAGCAGCGAATATGAACCGGGCACCGGGCTCCGAGAAAAAATCTGAAATCGCGCGCCGGCCGCTGGAAGCCAGCTCGGCTACGCCGGACCCGAAGCTCCTGGAATTCGTTAAATCGCTTGCGCGAGCGGCCGCGAGGGAGGATCATCGCCGGGCTGCCGAGGGAGCCTTGCCTCGGCCCGAACCGGACGGACAGTGATGCGAACCGCCCTTTACGCGCGCTTCTCGACCGAGCTCCAGCAAGAACGCTCCATCGAAGACCAGTTTGAACTCTGCCGCGCCTACGCGGCGAAAAACGGCCTCGACGTGGTCGGCACCTACGATGACCGGGCGCGCTCCGGCGCATCGATTTTTGGCCGCGACGGCTTGATGCGCATGATGGATGCGGCGCGGGACGGGGCCTTCGACGTCATCCTCGTCGAGGCGCTGGATCGCCTCTCGCGCGATCAGGAAGACCTCGCCGGGCTCTGGAAGCGCCTCAATTTTCTCGGGATCGAGCTGAGGGCCGTCCACGACGGCAAGGCCGACCAGATCCAGATCGGCATACGCGGCCTCGTCGGCGCCCTCTATCTTCAGGACCTCGCCCACAAAGTCCGGCGTGGAATGTCAGGCGTTATCCGCGACGGGCGGCATGCCGGCGGGCGCGCTTATGGATACAGGCCTGTGCCGGGCAAACCCGGCGAACTCCAGATCGACGAGGACGAAGCCGCAATCGTTCGCGAAATCTTTGAGTCGTATGTCGGCGGCAAGACGCCACGGGAAATCGCAATGCGCCTGAACGCGCGGAGGGTTCCGCCGCCCCGTGGACGCTACTGGACGGCTTCGACCCTGAACGGCTCCCTCAAGCGCCATAATGGCGTGATCCAGAACGATCTTTATGCGGGCCGCATTGTCTGGAACAAGGTCCGCATGATCAAGGACCCGGACACCGGGAAGCGCGTCTCGCGCCCGAACCCGCCGTCCGAGTGGCAGTCCATCGATGCGCCGCATCTGAGGATTGTTACCCAGGAACTCTACGAGCGGGCGATCGCGCTCAAGCAGGAGCGGGGCGGCCCGATTCCCTGCCAGACCCGCAAGCCGAAGCGCGTTCTCTCGGGCCTGCTGAAGTGCGGCTGCTGCGGCGCCGGCATGTCCGTCAAAGACACAAGGAAAGGGCGCCAACGCATCCAATGCACGCAAATGAAGGAGGCAGGAACGTGCGACCATCGTCGCGTTTATGATCTCGATACGGTCGAGCGCACGGTCTTCGATGGCCTGAAAGCCAATCTTACCACGCCCGATCTCATCACGGCTTATGTCGAGACTTACAACGAAGAGCGCAAGCGGCTCGCGTCCGGGTTGATCGCCAACCGTGCACGCATCGAAAAGCGTCTGGCGCGGGTCAAACGCGAGTTCGACCGCATCTTCCAGTCATATGTGAAAGGCTTCGCGGAGGAAGCAGAGGTTCGCGACCCGCTCAGCGAGTTGAGAGCCGAGCGGAAGCGGCTCGAAGCGGATCTTGCCAGCGCGGAGAAGCCGCCCGAGATCGTGGCGCTCCACCCGACGGCTCTTGCCCGATATCGTCAGCAGGTCGCGAATTTACAGAAAGCCTTGTCATCCGAAAGCCTGGGTGACGATCGTGAGCCAGTCAGGGCGTTGCGCGAGCTGGTCGCCGCCATCGTCGTCCTGCCCACGCCGCCCGGCGCGCCCATAGAAGTCGAAGTGCGGGGCCGGCTCGCCGCGCTCATCGGCCATCAGGTATTTCCGGCAGCCAGAATGTGGGGGGGAAAAGTGGTAGCGGAGGAGGGACTCGAACCCCCGACACAAGGATTATGATTCCTCTGCTCTAGCCAGCTGAGCTACTCCGCCATCAACTCTTTTCAATTACTTACGGTTCTTCTCATTTTCGTCAGGCACCTCATAGGCACCGACTACTGGAAGCTGTGCGGCGATCTTAAATCAGACGGGTTTCCAGTTTGCAACTCGGCGCCAAAGCGCCAGAGCCAAGATGAATAGTTCTTACTTTATATCCACCATGCGGCGCGGCGGGCGCCATGGGAAGGGGAACGATAAGAGTCACGGGGCGACAAGCACACTAACCGACCAGCTAGGACCGGTACACTTTGCGTCTGCGATTTGTACATTTAATGCCAGAGCCACCGGGGGATAGCTTCCCTGCTCCCTTCCTCCCCTTTCGCGCCGCAACTTTTTGGCACCGGCAGGAACGCGCGAACTTCCATGGCAAGCATTTTATTCGATACGCATCAATCAAATCCAACGTGTTTGCTAAAATTGTAAGTGTTATGTAAACGTATAATTTAAATGACAAGTATACTATGTCGATTATGCGCTTATTTAGTTACAAACAGTTTACCGTAGTTTGCCGGCTGGCAGGATTGAACCGCCACGGAATCGATCCTCGCCGTGGTCGTGGGCTCGCGCTCATGCGAAACCTGCGCGGTTTTCTCAAAGAGCGGAAAGCCGTGGCGGCGGTCGAGTTCGCTATTGTCGGACCGGCGTTTCTCTTCATTATTTTCGAAATCTTTCAAAGCGGATTATTCGTTTATAATTCCAGTTCGCTCAACTACGCAACTCAAGTGGCAGCCCGGCAGATTATGACGGGAGCGGTGCAAAACGCGAACCTCACTCAGGCGCAATTCATCAACAATACACTTTGTCCGCTGCTCCCCGCCACCATGCCGTGCAGCAATGTGATCGTAAACCTGAAGACATTTTCAGAAGCGATGTTCCCGAGCGGCTTTTATAATTTTGTTAACAGCACACAGACCGCGATCATTGTTCCGCCACTCAACAACACGCAAACTTCCTTTTGCCCGGGCGGCGGCGGTAAATATGTTTTTATACAGACCTACTATGCGATGCCTCTTTTCGGCCCGATTTGGCTGCCCGCTCTCACAACGACCTTTCAGGGACAAACAGTCACTCTCGTTGCGGCCGCCGCCGCGTTCCAGAACGAAGCCTACCAATCGTCCTACACTCCGCCCACGGGATGCTGACATGCCGCTTTTTATTTCAGCCAAACCCGCACATGGCTTGGCGGCCAAGCTGCGCCGGCGCTTTCACTGTTCCGCCACGGAATTTTGGGGTGCCCGGCACGCTCTTGCCGCGGTTGAATTTGCTCTCATTTTGCCGTTCCTTGTCCTCTTGATGCTCGGAACGGTAGAGGCGGCGCGGCTGATAATTTTTTCCCGCAACGTGACACAGGTGGCGGCCACCATGGAGGGGATGCTTAACCAAAATGGAACGGGAAGCGTCAATTATATTGATCTGCATTTCGCGAATGATTCGGCCATGGTGATCTTTCCGCAGATGCTGCAGGACGCGGCGCAAAAGAAAATTTCGTGGGGCAACGACATATCAATTTCCATGGCAAGCGTCCTCTTCACACCAAATCCCTCGACCTGCACGTCGAATTGCACCTACACCGCGAATGTCGTCTGGAACAGCGGGTCCAATAAGCGAGCCTGCGGAGTGCCTCTCACCCCGGTTGCCGACACAGCGGCGCCGAGCAATACGACACTCCCAATGGATGTCTTCAAATCCGGATCGCTCATCGTGGTCGATATCGCCTTTAATTATACGCCAATCTTTGATCTTGGCATTTTCAAAGCGATCCCTATCAGGCGTTCCGCCTATCTCCCACCCCGTTACGTGCAGCTCATCAAATATGCGGTCAAAAGCGGCGACGACGGCATTGGCACCGAATGCCCCGGCTATTGAATTGGAAACGCACACGAAGCCGAGCCAGCTCCTTGCGCCCCGTTCACCCCGTCCCCTAATTGCAGTCAAGCCGGTAACTGGTTTCAGATAGCATCTCTCAAATGATGAAGGATTCCCCTTATTTCAAGGCGCGATAACATGCACAACGAGATTTTCAATGGGCTCCGGAGAGGCGAATTTTACGTCTGGTATCAACCTTTCTTAGCGAATGATGGAGCCAGGATTGCCGGCGTCGAGGCCCTACTGCGCTGGAACCATCCGAGTCGGAGAATCGGTCCGGGCGAGTTCATCAAGGTCGCGGAGCGGAGCGGTGCCATCCATGAATTGGGGCTTTTTGTGTTGAGGCAAGCTTGCCGCGACGCGCTTCAGTGGCCAGCGCTTACTGTTGCGGTCAATGTATCGGCGCCACAATTGCTGGACCCGCATTTCGCGGAAACCGTGCAAACAATCGTCCAAGAAGCCGGCTTGCCTTTCGCACGCCTTGAGCTTGAAATCGTTGAAAGCGCTTTTATTGAAGATTTCGAGATAGCCGAGCAGGCCATCATCCGCCTGCGAAAACTTGGCATTCGAATCGCCCTCGATGATTTCGGCACCGGCTACTCGAGTTTGACCTATCTTCGCAGGCTGCCTTTAGACAAGATCAAGATTGACCGGTCCTTTGTCGCGGAGGTCGACATGGTCGGGTCAGCCGCAATCGTGCAGGCGGTCGTCGCCCTTGGACGCGCGCTCGGCCTCAAGATGACAGCTGAAGGCATCGAGACACGGGACCAGTACCGTTTCCTGCGCGCGTGCGGTGTCCATTACATGCAGGGGTATCTGTTTTCCGTGCCGGTCGCTGCCGCCGCCGTCAGTGAAGGTTTGCTGCCCGAGCGCTGCGGCCTATTGCGTCAGGACCGAGTGCCCTGAGTGCGGACCAAGCCCGGGCGGAACCGGAATTGTCGTCGCGGTGTAATTCGTATTCAGAACCATTGTCGGTCCGGCGGACAGGGAAAACTGGTTGGCAACAACGATCGTGTAAGCGGATAGTTCGGCGACCAGACTGTTCCCGCCAATGTAGAGCATGCCTTGCGGCAGATAGATCGTTCCCAAAAGCATGTGGGCGTTATTGCTCAAAATTTGATGGGTCTGATTTTGCGGCGAGGCGCGATCCTCAAAGATAAGAAGCCCGGCCATAGTGCCGGTGATCGGGGCCGTCAGGTTGATCGTTGATGCCGTATCGAAATTGAGAACAGCGCCGCTTCCGGTCAAGAAAATGCCGGCGTTGACGCCCGCAAGGCTCCCACCGCCGGTCACATACACCGGGCCATCTTTCATCACATAGATACCCGGTGAAAGAGTTACACTGGCGGAGTTGGTGATTGTAAGACCCCCGCAATAGGTGCCGGGATAGAGGACCGGCACACCGCCCTTCACCACATAATTGGTGTAGGTGCAACTGCCGACGGGCGGTGCGGGGCGGTTGATCAGAGGGTCTGGTAGCGCGGGGCAATCAGTCTGCGGCGTCGGAATAAAACTTCCGGGACTCGCGCCGGATTTCCCGCCGCTGGAACAAATAAAAGCCGCGGTGAGAACCGCGTTGTTTTTGGCGAACAACCCGCTTGGATTCATCGAATTGGAATAGACGGCGCAGTTTAATGCAACGAGCAGGGCCTGCTTCTCCAGGCCGACCGTGAAATTCGCATTGTTGCCGAGACCAACGACACAAACGGGTGCGCCGCCGACCACCTTGGCGGTCGCCGACGCACTGAGGTTCACGAGGGAGGCAGCAAAATTATGCAGCATCAAAGTCTCGATGGTCTCACTGAGAGAGACCTTAATGGCCGTCTTATCGCTTGAGACCGTGCCGGAGAAAGTAATGGGGAGGCCGCCCCCCGAACCTTTCACATAGTTTTGCGCGACTTGCAGAGTGGTCGTATTGTTGGCATTGCCGAGCCGCAGTTCGGCCGCGCCAGCCAAGGCCGCCCCGTCCGCGAGATTCTGCAAGTTTTGGCGTTGGGACGTCAGTTTGGTGACATCGACAGCGAGGCCGGCGATCATGAGGAGAGGAAGTGCAACAAGCCCGGCTATAACCGCTACCGCGCCGCGAGCGTCGCTTGCATGGCGGCGGAGTTTTTCGATCCATCGTATAATGATCGCCGGTCTCATTTTAGGCCAAAACTCGCTGGGCTCGCAGGACGTAACGGATTTGATAGCTCAAAAGCCGCCAATTGATTGGTTTGGTCACGAACGAGGTTGCACCAGCCTCATAGGACCGATCGATGCTGATGATGTCGTCGTGTCCGGTCACGACCACGACGGGAAGGCCACACAGCCGGCGGTCCGCGCGTATGTGCCGGATCATCTCCATGCCACCCATCCCCGGCATCTCGAGATCAACGAGAGCGATATCAAAATCACCGCGTTCAAGCTTGCGTAGTCCCACTTCGGCCGTCGCCGCTGTTTCGACGCTAGCCATGTGTGTCGATAGATAGACCGATGCGAATTCCCGCATAATCGGATCGTCATCGACGGCGAGAATCCGCGTGTCGTCATTCAGGACGAACGCGAAGGGAGTGACGTAGCTATGCGCGGGACACATCTATGCGGCCTGTATCTTCTTAGTCTTCTGAAAACTCCCCGAGTGCTAATCTGATGTTGACCTATTTCCTTTAGCGTCAGGTTTCGAAATTAAACGCAATTTTAGAAATTCCGGATCAGATGAATGCGGTTGAAAACAATACGCAGCAAATTGCTCGTCCTTATTGCCGTGACCGTCCTGCTCGCCCAAACCGTCGCCGCGGGCTTGTCCGTCTGGCAGGAGGCGCAGCGGTATGCCTCGCAAAGGCGCGATATCTGGATTGCGACCGCCCAAGTTCTTGCGGCGGCGTCAGCACCTGCCGTGGCCAAAGGCGATGCGAACAATGCCTATGCTGCCATCCGGGCCATGGGACATATTCAGGGTGTGTCGTTCGTCGGAATCGTGACGAGTGACGGCCGGCCGTTCGTTGATCTTGGTGCAGCAGAGCGGCTTGCAAGTGATCTGACGATTGAGGGGTCTGCGCCAACGATCCCTATCCTGCAGCTCCTGGCGAGCCGCACGGTCGAGGTCATCGTTCCTGTTGTCCAAGGAGGGGTGGAAGTTGGCCAGTTGCATCTGGTTGCAGATACATCCGACCTTCCAGCGCGTCTTTGGGCCGCGGTCAGCACGACCGCAATTGGCGGCATCATCGGTCTGGTTCTGGCACTGGGGCTTGCGCTGCAGCTGCAGCGAGGCATTACTGAGCCCTTGCGCTATCTGACATCGATCATGAGCGGCGTGAAGGAGAACCACGACTATTCGAACGCCATACCGCCCGGCCGCAGCGACGAGATCGGGGTGCTCTTCGACGGCTTCAACACAATGATCGATGACATTCGTACCCGCGATCAACGTCTGTTGCAGCATCTCGAGCGGCTCGAACAGGACGTCACCGAGCGGACGAAGGATTTCCAGACGGCCGCTAGCGAGGCGCACCTAGCGAACCAAGCCAAGTCCGAATTCCTTGCGACGATGAGTCATGAAATTCGCACACCGATGAACGGCATTCTGGTGATGGCTGAATTGCTTGTCGCTTGCGATCTGCCCAGCCAAGCACGCCGGCATGCGACCGTCATCGCCAAATCGGGGCAAAGCCTGATCGCGATCATCAATGATATCCTCGATTTCTCGAAGATCGAAGCCGGGCGTTTGGAGGTCGAGACGCTGGATGTCGAGCCCACGGACGCCGCGGAAAACGTGCTTCGCCTCTTCGCCGAGCGCGCGCGGACCAAAGGCCTCGATCTGTGCGCGCGCAACTGCATTCGACCTGGCACCTTGGTGGAAGCTGATCCGATACGTCTCGGGCAGGTGCTCAACAATCTGGTGAACAATGCCCTAAAATTCACCGAGAGCGGCTCGGTGGTTCTGGAGATCGCCTACCCTCCGGCTGATCCGGGCATGATCCGCTTTGCGGTGATCGATACCGGTATTGGCATCGATGGGGAAAAGCGCGCGCAGATTTTTGAAGCTTTTTCGCAAGCCGATCAGACAACGACGCGCCGCTTTGGCGGCACCGGGCTTGGCCTCGCAATCGCCAAGAAGCTCGTCGCCGCAATGGGCGGTGATCTCTCGGTTGAAAGCGAGCTTGGGCGAGGCTCGGTCTTCGCCTTTTGCCTGCCGCTCTCCGTGAAGTCGCAGACCCGAGCCATACCGCAAATTGCAACAAATGCAGCGGGAGCGAAGCGCAGCGCTCTGGTTTGCCTCCCCGGCCCGGCGACCACGCGCAGCGCATTGCTCTATCTTAGCGACATGGGTCTCGATGCGGCATCCTGCGATGCTCTGGACCTAACGGAGCGCGCTTCGGGGGCGGATGTGCTGGTAACAACAACCGACGCCGTGCGGGCTTCCGGGCGTCCAGCGCTGTCCGTCGGCGGATACTTGCTTGTGCTTGCGGAATTGGGATCGGTAACCGGCGACCTCATCGCAAGCAAGAGCGTGGATGCCGTGCTGCAATCGCCGCTATCGCGCATGGACATATACGAAATCGGCGAGATGATCGCGACCGGACGCAGGACCTCGCTCGAACATAAGATGCCTAAAGGCGATGAGTTTCCAAACTTCAGCGGCGCGATGGTTCTCGTTGCCGACGATAGCGCGGTGAATCTCGAAGTTGCCCAGGCTGCGCTGCGGCGCCTCGGCGTCGAACCGAGGCTCGTTGAGAGTGGCGCGGCAGCCGTCGAGGCTTTCCGGACCGAGCGTTACGACCTCGTCCTCATGGACGGGAGCATGCCCGACATTGATGGCTTCGAGGCGGCGCAGATGATCCGCGCCATGGAGCAGGGCGAATGCCGGTTGCGCGTGCCAATCATCGCCCTGACAGCGCATGTCGTCGGCACGGCTGCAAATGCGTGGCGCACCGCAGGCATGGACGATGTTCTCCACAAGCCTTACACGCTGACAAAACTCGCCGCATGTATGGTGCGCCACCTGCGGCTCGATCAATCGAGAGTGGAACCTGTCGAGCCTGTCAATGCGCGCGAGCCGGCGGTTGCGGCGAGGCTTCTCAACCCGGCGGTGCTCGACGGGCTTCTGGAGATGTCGGGCGGCGCAATCAGCGTCGTTGCCCGCGTTGCACGCCTCTACTGCGATCATGCACCAGCGCGCCTCGCGGAATTGCGAGAGGCTGTCGCGCAGGCAGATTTCAAGCGAGCCGCATCGGCCGCGCATGCAATAAAATCGATGAGTCTCAACATCGGTGCGGAAGCTGTCGCCGAAACAGCGGCGAGACTTGAATCTCTTGCTCACAACGACGCAGATCATCTGACTCAGACGATCGTTGAAGAGCTAACGTCACTTGCAACCGAAACCTGCGCGCTGTTGGCACAAAAAGCGGCCTGAAGAAACGAAGCTCTCATGAATTAAACAGTGCCCCAAGGCGCTGCGTTTATTGATTGAATGGCGCACTCTGCAACGCGTAGACGTGTACTCGTCAATGTGGACGATGATCGTCGTTGGGTGTCACCGTAAGGATTCCGATCATCGCGTAGTATGTTCGCACGGCTTCCGGGCGTGCGGGCGAGAGAATTGTGCGCTTTAAAAAGCCGGCTTCAACGTTATCCGACAAAAAGGCAGTCACATCACACTGCATAACCCAGACACGGACAAGACGGCCTTGGTCCCGATGCACTCCGGTGAGTTCCAGCGATGGCTCTTGAAGAAAATCATAAAGGATGCTGGATTGAGCGAGGATGCGTTTCGCTCGCTTCTATAACGCGTGAGCCTGTTGCGCTGATTAATGAAAGGGGTCTGGTGTGGAAGCCAGACCCCTTGCTCCTGAAAAAGAGCCGTCAGATTAGGCAGCGCGAGGGCGCTCCGCTTTCCACCTTTCTATCTCACCTTCGTACCAGGCGACTCTGCAAGCGCCGAGTATTATCCGCTTGGGAAATACCCTGGCCTTTTCAAGTCGCGCGATGTGCGCAAACGAGTAGGGTATGCCGTGGATAGTCTTGAGTTCCTTTTTCGATACCAGTTTTCTCACCTGTTGCATCGACATCTCCATGGGGAGCGTCGACGCCCATTGGTTGAAACCAGCTAGCGGGCGAGAAGGAACATAGAACAAAATTGGCAACGGTTCAACGTGAACATAGGTGCACATATGCGAACATTTTCACGCCAATAGCTCCTTCAAGTGCTTCTCCCACATCTCGATGGCGTCGCGCATCTCGTCGAAATAGGCGTGACGCTGATAAACAGCTACCAAGCCGCCGGTCGGTCCGGAGACGTGATTGAGCAGTTTTTCGGTGACGTGGATTGGCGTGCCGAGTGCCGCGAGATTCGTGGCGGATGTTCGCCGAAGGTCGTGTAGCGTCCAATTTGAGACGCCACACTTCTCATCGAACGCGGCTTTGCATTTCGGCCAGCTGTTGACGGAACTCGTGGGCTTGCCGCGGACGTGCTCCCTGCTTGCGGGGAATAGATACTCTCCAAAGCGCGGCGTGCTATCTATGATTGTTCTGCCGGTGTCTCCGTAAGGGAACGTCGCCGCGCTGCCGCGGAAATATTTTTGCGCATTGTCTTGATCATGCGTCGGCGCTTGGCGCCCGCCACGTGGGCCGGCGTGCGCGTCATGGAACCATGGGGTCCGGCTCCATTTACGCTGGGCGGCGGCGGTCTTGCAACGAACCCGCTTTCCTAACTTTCCCCCGCTGCGCCGTCCCCTGCCCGTTGCCCAATCCCCCGCGCCATGTCGACGAATTCGCTCGGCATCATGACGATCATCATGGTGTTTTGCTCGGCGCCAACCTCGGTCATCATTTGCATCCGGCGCAATTCGAGCCCGGCCGGGCTTTGCATGATGATCTCGGCCGCCTGCCGCAGTAGCGCCGCGGCTTCGACTTCCGCCTGCGCCTTGATCTGGCGGGCGCGCTTTTCCCGCAGCGCCTCGGCCTCTTGTGCCATCGCGCGCTGCATGGATTCGGGGATCTCGACATTCTTCATCTGGACTCGCTCGACCTTGACGCCCCAGGGCTCCGTCACGTCGTCGATCGAGTTTTGCAGGGCCCTCGATATCGCCTCCTGCTCCTTCAGCACGTCGTCGAGCGTATGCTGGCCGATGATATTGCGTAGCGCCGTTTGCGCGACCTGAACAACCGAATCACCGACATCGACAACCTCGATGACGGCGCGTTTGGGATCAATCGTCTTGCGCCAGATCACCGCGTTGATCTTGATCGGCACATTGTCCTTGGTGATCGCCTCCTGCTGCTCGACTGCGGTCGTCATCGTGCGCATGTCGATCGTCCATTGCCACTCGATGACGGGAATGAGCAGATAAAGACCCGGCCCCGAGGTGCGGGCATATTTGCCGAGCCGGAAGATCACCGCCCTTTCATATTGATTAGCGATCCGCACGCCGGCCAGGAGAAAGAGGAGCACAAGGATCGCCAGGAAAGAAATAATCAGCATCGCGTATTCCTTGTTTGGGTGCGGCCAGGCGCGCCGCCTTTGAGATGAGGCCTGATCCTTGAGCGTGCCTGGGCAACGGTTGCCTTCAAGGTTCTTTTCTCCACCATGTGTCGAGGGTGGCGCCGCCCGAGGCCGGACCGTAGCGCGGCAGGTTACGCGGCCGCGCAAGCTTGGCGGACGCCGCGATCCATTGGTCCTGCGCATGAAACAGCGGAACGATATAGAAGCCAGAGAGGAGCACGCGGTCGTAGGCGCGCACAGCGGCAACAAAATCCTCGTGCGTTTTGGCCGCCAGCAGCGCGTCGATCATGGCATCGACGGCCGGCGATGTGACCCCGGCGAGATTGAACGAGGCTTCCTGAGCCGCGCTTGCCGAGCCCCAGCGCGAGCGCTGCTCGTTGCCGGGCGAGGCGGAGGCAAGCCAGCTTCCGATCATCACGTCGAAATCGAATTTTTGCCGCCGCCTCTGATATTGCACTTCGTCGACGAGCCGGACCCGCGCCGCGACCCCGATCCGCCCGAGCGAATCCGCGTAATTGATGGCGAGGCGCTCCTGGTTTCTATCCTTAACCATGATCTCGAAGGTCAAAGCCTCGCCCCGTTTGGTCAGGCGGCCGCCTTCGAGTTCGTAGCCTGCCGCTTTCAAAAGCGCGAGGGCGCGCTTGGGCTGAGTCCTGTCCGCTCCCAAGCCATCGGTGACGGGAGGCCGCCAGCGACCTTCCAGAATATCGGCGCGAACCACGCCCGGAAACGGTGCGAGCAGGTCAAGCTCGGCGGCGCTCGCCGCGCGCCCGGTCGAGGCAAGTTCGGAATCGTCGAAAAAACTTTTCGTTCGTTTGTAGAGCCCGTCATAAAGATTGGCATTGACCCATTCGAAATCGAAAACAAGCCCCAGCGCCTCGCGAACCGTGCTGTCGATAAAAAGCGGCCGGCGCCGATTGAAGACAAAACCCTCCATCCCCTTGGGCCCTCCGGCCGGCAAGGCTTCCCGGACGACCCTGCGATCGCGGATGGCGGGGAAATCGTAAGCATGCGTCCAGCGGGCCGGATTGGTCTCCTCGCGAAAATCGAGAAGCCCGGCCGCGAAAGCTTCGAATAGGCTGTTGGCGTCGCGAAAATATTCGATGTCGATCTCATCGAAATTGAATAGGCTGCGGCGGACCGGCAGGTCCTTGGCCCAGTAATCCGGATCGCGGCGCAGTACGATGCGTTCGCCAGGCTTGACATCGGCGACAAGGTAGGGTCCGGAGCCGGTTGGGATTGCGAGACTAGCATCGTCGAATTTCGCGGGATCGGTCTTGTGGCGCGGCAACACCGGCATGAGCGCCAGGGTCAACGGCATTTCCCGGTCTCCGATGCCGGAAAGATCGTAGCGGATGGTCAGCGCGTCCGGTGTTTCGACCGATTTGACGAGGGAATAAGCCGCACGCTGTTGCGGCCGCCCCTTGGATTTCAGGAGGTCGAAGGAGAACAAAACGTCGGCCGATGTAATTGGTACACCGTCCGAGAAATGCGCGCGCGGGTCGAGCCTGAAGGTCGCAAACGCGCGATCGGCGTCCGTCTCGATGGTTTGCGCGATCAATCCGTAAATCGTGAAAGGTTCGTCGAGCGAGCGCGTCATCAAGGTCTCGAAGACATTGGCGTTCAACCCCTGCGCGGTCGACCCGGCCTTCAGGTTGAACGGATTGAGACTATCGAAAGTACCGAGAAATCCGATGGTCAGGCGGCCGCCTTTCAACGCGGCGGGATCGGCATAGGGGAGATGATCGAAGGGGTCGTCTAGGGCGGGACCGCCGTGCATGGCGATGGCTGGCGCATCGGCCGGCTTTTCTGCTTCCGCCGCAAAGGTGGCGCAACAAGCGGCGCGAAGAGCCAACCCAAGAACGGCGAAAGCTAGCGCGGGAACCCGAAGGTAGCGATGTGTCATTGGCGCAATTTAGCGGATCGATCCGAATTCCCGCCCAATGGCGGCGCGAGCGGGCTCTCGAATAATGCTTCCTTTAGCTTGGAAAATGATTTATGAGTATCGGCGCGTCGTTGCTTTCGTGAAGCTGGGCACGCGCCGCTGCGGGCAAATCGGCCGGAGCGGCGGTAACGTCCCAGCAAGGCGTAACGCCATTTTTGCCGGAGCAGTCTTGACTTTTCCGGCAAAAAGCTCGACGTAACCATTGCGACCGCGAAATCGCGGCGCCGAGATTAGTACCCGACCGGGAGAGGACCATGAACGATCACGCTGTCGCTATCGTCAACGGCTTACTCATTTTCACCATCGTTTTCCAGCTTATCCTAGTGAAAATTTGGGTCTCATGAATCGTTAAGCGCGCGGCTGCGCAAGTGGCCGCGGCACCTTACTGACGGAATTCGAGACGGCCGGGAGAGTGGCAGGCCGGAGGGGATACGAGCTGCAAAACCAGGAATGCCCCCGGAAAGCGGGGGCATTCCTGTTCGGCGCGCTTTTTTTGCTCGAAGCCACCGGACCAAGCCATCGTATTGGGCAAGTGGCGGCCGCGCCTGGAGCGCTCCCTGCCTGGCGGATGGGGTAGCCTGGCTTCTCGCCGTTGGGCGTCTCGACAAATGGTTCCTTGGCCAACCAGACGCCCTCTCATGTTTGAAGTCAACCGGCTGCCGTGACAGCTGGGGTTGTCTCTTGCGGGTTGCCGCCACGGAACACCCTTCATCTCCAAACGCGCTTTTCGCGGCGTGGCCGCCGGGGCTTTGCTCCACGCATTGGCCGGAAACTTCACTCCCTTGATTTCGCACAATTGAAACCCGCTCCGGGGCTTGCAAGCCAGCCCTATAATGCTTACCGAAGCGATAAAACCGATGGGCAGGCGTGGAGCCTTGCTCCGGTCTTAACGGCGGTTCTCGCGCCCGGCGGGTCCGCAAGGGTGGTTTCATTGCCGCACCGATTGCCGTCGCCGGGTGGCCGGAGCGAAGGCGGTTGTGAAGGCCTATCATTGGAAAGGAAATTTGATGCCCCTCTCGTTGAAACGCTGCGGCGCGGCCGGTTTGGCTAGCCTTCTTCTGTTTGCGGGGACCGGCGCTTTCGCGCAGGCGAAGAAGCCCGCGCATCCCGCTCCCGCGGCACCCCCCCAGGCGCAACCCGCCCCCGCCCAGCCCGCTCAGGATCAAGCCGCCCCGGCGCAGCCGCCGCCGCAAGGTCCGGTCAAGATCGATCTGGTGCCGACCCAAAACGACTGGACCAAGGTCTGCGGCCGGGATCCGGCGGCCAACAAGGAGATTTGTTACACGACCCGCGATTTCAGTGCCAAGGCCGGGGAGCCGCCGGTCTTGGCACTGGCCATCTACGACATCAAAGGCGACGAGACCCGGATCATTCGCCTGTTGGTGCCGGTCGGCCTCATGTTGCGGCCTGGCTTCCGTTTTGCCATCGACACGGGCGCGACGCTTGAGGGGAGTTTCGAAATTTGCTTCCCGAACGGATGTTTTGCCGAAGCCAAGGTCAAGGGCGCGACAATCGACCAGATTAAGAAGGGTTCGATTTTGAGTGTCGCGGTCAAGAACCAAGTTAACAATGAAATTACCTTTGCGATCCCGGTGGCGGGTTTCGGCAGGGCCTTCGATGGGCCGGCCATCGATCCGAAGGTCCTCGAAGAGCAACAGAAAAAATTGCAGGAGGAATTGCAAAAGCGCGCCGAGGAAGAGCGCAAACGTCTCGAAGCGGCCAAACCGGACGCCGCCAAGCCCGCCGCACCCGCGCCGCCGGCCCCGGCCACCGCACCCGCGCCGCCGCCCAAATAGGCCGCTGCACGGAGTGCGCTTGCCCTCCGATGGAAAGCACGCTCGGTCAGCATAGTAGCCGGAATCTGTCCCAGCTGGTAGGCAGTTCAATCAGCTAGTCCACGGGAAACCTTATGACCGCAAAGGAAGTATTTAATCGCGATGCCGATGTCTACGATCATGCGCGTTGGCAGCTCGTCCCTTGCTACGACGACTTTTACGGCGCGGCGGTCGAGCTAATCGCCAGCCGGGTAAGCAAGGCCGCCAGAATCCTCGATCTCGGTGCTGGAACCGGACTCTTCTCGTCTCTCCTGCGGGAACGTTTGAGCGACGCCCATTTTACCCTGGTAGACTTCGCGCCAGAAATGATTGCTCTTGCCGGGCGGCGTCTCGGGACCGAGGGGATAACCTATGTGCTGGGGGACATGGCGCGCGATCTCCCGAATGGGCCGTATGACGCGGTGATTTCCGCCTTAGCAATCCACCACCTTGAGGATGCCGGCAAGCAGCGCGTCTATCATCAAAGCTACCGTGTGCTAGCAGAGGGCGGCGCGTTCGTTAATGCGGACCAATGCCTAGGCCCAACGCCGGCGCGAGAATTTGTGCGCTTGGAATATTGGCACCGGCAGATTCGCGAACGAGGCGTTCAGGAAGCCGATCTAACGCGAGCAGTAGACCGCATGCAATACGATCGGATGTCCCCTATTCCGGAGCAAATAGACTGGCTCGAAACGGCAGGCTTTAAGAATGTGGACTGCGTCTACAAGAGTTGGAGCTTTGCCGTGCTCTACGGCGAGAAATAAAACGGGGCCGCTCCTTTCGGGTCGGCGATTGCGGCACCCCCCCTGGAATGGCCAGACGATGGCACCATTCGCGGCCCCCGGGTATAAGAGCATGATGATAACCGGACCCAGGTTTCTCCCGGAGTTTCCCGGAGTGGGAATGCTTGCGTTGGCCAGTATCCCGGAGTGAAACAGTGACCTCGCCGCTGCTTCCCACCTATGCCCGCATCAATCTCGCCTTCGAGCGGGGCGATGGCGCCTGGTTGACCTCGACGGCGGGCGAGCGGTTTCTCGATTTCGGCGGCGGCATCGCCGTGGCGTCGCTCGGCTATGGCCACCCTCATCTCCTCGCCGCGCTCAATCAGCAGGGCGGGAAAATCTGGCACACCTCCAATCTGTTCGAAATCCCGCAAGCGGAACGTCTGGCTCGGCGCCTCGTCGAGGTCAGTTTCGCCGACTACGTATTTTTCACCAATTCCGGAGCGGAAGCCGTCGAAGGCGCCATTAAGACGGCGCGCAAATATCAATCGGCGGGCGGACGTCCGGAAAAGTTCCGTATCGTCACTTTCGCCGGGGCATTTCACGGACGCACACTCGCGACGATCGCCGCGGCGGGGAATCCCAAATATCTCGAGGGCTTCGGTCCTAGGGTCGAGGGCTTCGACACGGTGCCCTTCGGCGATATCGAGGCGGCGAAGGCCGCGATCGGTCCGCAAACCGGCGCCATCCTGATCGAACCGATTCAGGGCGAGGGCGGAATCCGTGCCGCGCCGCCACGCTTCCTGCGGGGGCTGCGCGAGCTTTGCGACAAGAATGGCCTCCTTTTGATGTTCGACGAGGTGCAGACCGGAATCGGCCGCACCGGCAAGCTCTTTGCTTACGAACTCTTTGGCGTCGCGCCGGACATCATGGCAATCGCCAAGGGCATCGGCGGCGGATTTCCGCTTGGCGCTTTTCTGACAACGCGCGACGCGGGGCGGGGGATGACCGCTGGCACGCATGGCACGACAGTTGGCGGCAATCCTCTCGCGGCGAGCATTGGCAATGCGGTGCTCGACGTGGTGCTGGCGCCAGGGTTTATCGAGCATGTCGACGCGATGGGCGTGACGCTCAAACAAAGCCTCGCGGGGCTGAAAGACCGGCATGGCGAGATCATCTTGGAGATTCGCGGCGAAGGTCTCATGCAGGGCATCGCATTACGTGTCCCGGTCAACGATTTCGCCGCCGCCGCGCGGGCCGAAGGAATCCTCGTCATTCCCGCGGCCGAAAATGTCGCGCGGCTGCTGCCGCCACTGATCATCGGCGAGGCGGAGATTTTCGAAGCCGTCGCGCGTTTCGACGCCGCCTGCCAACGGATCGAATCCGGCAAACCGGAAACCTCGTCCGCGAAGCTAAGCGGGACGGCCGGATGAGCACGCCAGATAGCCAAGGCGCATCCCCGGCACTGCGGCATTTTCTCGATCTTTCGGAAATTCCGGCCGCCGATCTCCGGCGTATTCTCGACGCCGCCTGGAGCATCAAGGCGCGCCGCCGCAAAGGACAGAGTTCGCTGGACCGGCCGCTCGCCGGCAAGGTTTTGGCGATGATTTTCGACAAACCTTCGACCCGCACGAGGGTATCCTTCGACATTGCGATGCGCGAACTCGGCGGCGAAACGATCATGCTGACCGGCCAGGAAATGCAACTCGGCAGGGGCGAGACCATCGCCGATACGGCCCGCGTCCTGTCGCGTTTCGTCGATGCGATCGTGATCCGCATTCTCGATCACGCCGCGATGATCGAACTCGCCCGCCATGCCGGTGTACCGGTGATCAATGGCTTGACCAAGCGTTCGCATCCCTGTCAGGTGATGGCGGACATCCTCACTTTCGAGGAAAAGAAAGGCCCGATCAGGGGCCGCACGGTCGCTTGGAGCGGCGACGCCAACAATGTGCTCGCGAGCTGGGTCCACGCCGCGCAGCGATTCGATTTTTTGCTTCACGTCGCGACCCCCGCCGGACTCGATCCACAATCCGGCCTCGTCGATTGGGCGCGCCGTTCGGGCGCCCGCGTGAAGCTCATCAACGATCCCCATGAGGCGGTGAAGGGAGCGGATGCGGTCGTCTCGGATTGCTGGGTTTCGATGGGCGACGTGGACGAGGCCTTTCGCCATGGATTGCTTGCGCCCTACCAGGTCAACGCGAAACTAATGGCCATCGCGGGCAAGGACGCGATCTTCATGCATTGCTTGCCGGCCCATCGCGGCGAGGAGGTCACCGACGAAGTGATCGACGGTCCGCAATCCGTCGTGTTCGACGAAGCCGAGAATCGGCTGCATGTGCAAAAAGGAATCCTTGCCTGGTGTTTTGGCGCGACGCAGGCATGACCGGCCAGGCGGCATCCCTGGGTCTTGGCGCGGCGGCGCGCCGGAGGTTGATCGCGAAGGGGTGGGGACGATGGCGATGTTGTTCGCGCCGTGGCCAAGCAAGCGGCCTGAAGCGCCGGTTCTGGCCCTCACGCCAAACCGGGAGACGGCCTGCCGTCTCCCTCTCGTTTGGGGCGTCCATGCGGTCGTCACCAAAGACGCGTATGACGTCGACGACATGGCGAAGCGCGCCTGCAAATTGGCCGGACGCGAAGGCTTTGCAAAGGCGCAAGATCGCATCATTATCGTTGCCGGCGTTTCGTTTGGCACGCCTGGCGCGACCAACATGATCCGGATCGCCGTGCTCGACGCCGATTCGAAGTAACCGGCCAGGGCCATGGTGACGCGTCGATGGCCAGCCTGTTGCCGAAGTGCCTCCTCGATGTAAGTTCGCTGACGGAATAGAAAATGTCATGCGGGATGTTCCAAACCGCCGCCGCTTCCTCGTCCGTCACCGGCATTTGACGCCGGTACGACCGTCAATGAGGGAATGTTTTTGCACCGGAAATCCGCACCAAGAAAGCGCTTGAAAATCAATGCGCTACGTTTTGTGCATTTAGGCAGTGTCGAACGTAAAGACGGCATGGTGCCTTAGTGGTCAATCAACATTGCTTCTACAATTTTCTTCCTGACTGGTCGGCGTCTATGTGTTGTAACAAGGAGCGAAAAACCAAAATCAAACAGTAGACAAAATTCCGATTTCCAATTGTCATCAAAGCCGTGAACTTGAAGCATTTTCCAAAGTTGCGCCCCGTTTACCGGCAGACGGCGGCCCCAAGCGACGGCTGCGAGCGTTTGTGCGACTTCAACCCGAATAGTCTGGCCGCCTGATTCAAATGCACACAACATACCGCGGACGGCAGCGTCTTCTAACGCGCAAAGGTTTCGCATTGAAAGCGGACACATCCACTTCGGGACTAACCGCAATGGTGCCGTGACAAATAGATCGCGGCTATACGAGACACGCGCTTGCCTTTCGTCGGAAGCTCCGTCCACGTGGACCAAGAATTCTCCTTCTATTGGACTTGGAAGCGCAGACACTGTGGCGGAATACCCGGCAAGCACCCCATTGAGAAAAAAAATCCTATCTCCGGGCGATGTGTTCGAGATCATCCTACCTCGGCAGAATGGACAATTGTGATCGGCGCCCGTTTCAGTGAATTTCTGCAATGCGGCTGCCTTCTGATCGTAAACGTCCGACATCCTCACTCCTTGCCACGCTATTTGCCGGCGGCTTCTGCGCGGATATCGAAGACCTCTGTGGAAGCGTCGTGGACGAACCGTCGACGCTCGGAATCAAAAGCATAGAAGGCTGAACCGGGTCCTGAGCATTTGGGGGATGAGAGACCATTGTACTTTACACAGTTTTTCCGCGCTTCCCTCATTTCAGCGCTGGCCTCAACCCTGCGACCCAAGGCTTCAGCGAATCGGTTCCAGGGCTCCTTGCACTTATCGAAAGCCGCCTCGGCTACTTTTTCAGCGGGGTCGGCGCTGGAAAGGGCGTAACGGCGAAGCGCAGCTTCACTGCATTGCTGCGCGGTTTCCCGCAGTTGCAGTTCGTCAGCCGACAGGCCGGGTTCAAAGCACAACACGGGCCTCAGGAGGGAGAGGAGAACCAAAGTAGCGTAGATCGTTGTTTGGGCCGTATACTCTAACTTGCGTCTGCGCATGTCGTTCGATTTAACCACCATTGGCCGTTACCCTCCCAGCCGCAACTTAAAAGCCTGTCCTGCGCGTAGTCATCTCAGCCGTCGTCAATTCGTTTCCCGCAGCCGCATAAGCCCCAATATGGAATCTGATGCGTAGCCGCGCTCGCGCTTCCGCGACGCTTGAAACTTCCTGCCCCGCTAGGCCAAGGCCCAGTGTCGCTGATCGTTTTAATCTTAATCTGGGGATTGGCTTGTCCGGTGCCCGCGCGGCTGAACTTATCCACCGCCGAACAGCGTATCGAAAAAGTTTTGCTTTTCAGATTGCGCCCGGTGCTTTTGCCCCGGTCCCCCGGCATTCGGAATGTCCGCCGGCGGCACCGGCGCGCCGCTGCCGTAGACTGGCAAAGCTGTGCGCGCCGCTTCGTTGGCCGGCGCTGCCAGATCCCCCGGCGGCGGGGCAAGTGGCGGCGGATTTTGCCGCGCGTCGCCCGCAGGCGCGCCGAACAAGCCAGCCGGCAAGGGCCAACCATTGTTTTCGGCCATGGGCACGGTTGCGTCCGGTGGAATGCCGCTTTGCCAAATCCCGCCGGGGAGCGGCTGTGGCGGCACGCCTTGATGCGCGGCCCGCATGAAGCGCGACCAGATTTCTACGGGAAGATTGCCGCCGGACGCTTTTTTTGTCGGCGAATTATCGTCGTTGCCGAGCCAGACCCCGGCGATGAGATGGCTGGTGTAGCCGATGAACCAAGCGTCGCGCCAATCCTGGCTGGTGCCGGTTTTTCCGGCGGCCTGCCAGCCTGGCACCGCGCCCTTTCGCGCCGTGCCCGTTAAGAGGGTTTCCTGCATCATCGTATTCATCATCGCCACATGATTGGGATCGATGACGCGGCCATTGCTGGTGCCCTTGCGCTGGTAGAGCAGCTTGCCGGAGGCGGTTTTCACCTTCGCAATGATCTGCGGCTGCACGCCGATGCCGCCATTGGCAAAGGGCACGTAGGCGGTCGCGATTTCGAGCGGGGTAACTTCGGACGTGCCGAGCGCGATCGACGGATTGGCGGAAAGATCGGACGCGATTCCAAGACGATGCGCGACCCTGACGATAGCCTTCGGGCCAACCTCCAAGCCGAGGCGTACCGCCACGGTGTTGAGGGACAGCGCCAACGCCTTGGTGAGCGTGACCGGACCGAAATAATCGCGCGCGTAATTTTCCGGCTGCCAGCCTTTCACATTGATCGGCGCGTCTTCGCGCACCGAATCCGGGGTCAGGCCGGCTTCGAGCGCGGCGAGATAAACGAAAGGCTTGAAAGCCGAGCCAGGTTGCCGCTTCGCCGAGACCGCGCGATCAAATTGGCTATCGGCGTAGTCGCGGCCGCCGACCAGCGCCTTGATCGCGCCATCGGTGTCAAGCGCGACGAGGGCGCCCTGGCCGACGTTAAAGGTCGCGCCTTTGCGATCGAGCTCGTCGGTGAGCGCCTTTTCCGCCGCCGCTTGCAACGAGACGCTGAGCGTCGTCGAGACGGCGATATCTTCATTGATTGCACCGATCGTATCGTCGAGCGTGTCCATCACGAAATCGGCGGCGTAATTGACCGAGCTCGCGTTTCGATCTCGCATGGCTTGCGCGGGATGAGCGAGGGCGAGCATGGCCATGGCATCGGTTATGAAGCCTTCCTGAACCATTGCCGCGATGACGAGCTCTGCGCGCTCGCTGGCCCCGGCCGGATTGCGATTTGGCGCCAATCTCGCCGGCGCCTTCACCAACCCCGCGAGAACCGCCGCCTCGGGCAGCGTCACACCGCGGGCGCCGTGGCCAAAATATTTTTGCGCCGCCGCTTCCACGCCATAGGCGCCGGAGCCGAAATAAACCCGGTTCAAATACAATTCGAGAATCTGATTTTTCGAATATTTATGCTCAAGCCAGAGCGCAAGGATCGCCTCTTGGATTTTGCGCGAAACGGTCCTTTCCTGGGTCAGAAAGAGGTTTTTGGCGAGCTGCTGGGTCAGCGTCGAACCGCCCTGCACCATGCCGCCGCCTGTTATATTACGAATCAGCGCGCGCAAAATTCCTTGCGGATCGATTCCCAAATGCGAATAAAAGCGGCGATCTTCGCTGGCGACAAAGGCTTTTGGCAGATACGGAGGTAGATCCGCGATCCGGACCGCGGCGCCTCCGGTGTCACCACGATTGGCGAGCAAAACTCCGTTTTCGTCGAGAATGGCAATGTTCGGCGGCCGTTTCGGCACGGCAAGCCCGTCGATCGGCGGCAGTTTCGTTGCTTGATAGGCAATCACGCCCGCGCCCGCCGCCACGGCCCAAACCATTGCGATCATGCCCCAATACAGGAGTAGAGCGACAGGCGAGCGGCGTTTCCTGGTCACCCGCGATCGTCCGGCACGGCGCGGCACGTTTTCATTGATCCTTGCATCGTATCCGGGAGGTTGCTTTCCCGGAGGTTGGCCGAAGACCCGCTCGCGGCGTTCCGCCGTCTTGCGCTTCGTCATGCCAATCGCGCCGCCGTTTCGCCAAAATAGACCGGCGCCGCGTTCGAGGCGGCTCGCTTTTATGATAAATCCGGCGGATTAAGGGCAGGTAAAGGTCTGGCCGCGCGCGCAAGGTCCGCGCGTGCCCGTGCAAAAGCGCTTGTGGATTCACCGCGGCGGCTTGCGATTTGGTGAAAGCCGCGCCAAAGTCCGTCCCCGTCCCCGGCGCAGGCAAGGGGCGGGCGTGATGGATCGAACAAAAGCCCGATTGGACCGCCCCATGAAAGTTACTCTCGAACGAGCGGCTTTGTTGAAGTCTCTTGGCCACGTGCATCGCGTCGTGGAGCGCCGCAACACGATTCCGATTCTCTCGAATGTTCTATTGCGCGCCGAAGACATGAGCCTGCTCCTGAAGGCGACCGATCTCGACCTGGAAGTCATCGAGCGATTGGCGGCGGACGTCGGCGTCGCCGGCGCGACCACGGTTCCCGCCCATATCCTCTATGAGATTGTCCGCAAGCTGCCGGACGGCGCGCAAGTTTCGCTCGAATCGAACGGCGAGTCCGGCCAGTTGCGGTTACGCTCCGGGCGTTCGCGGTTCAACCTTCAGTCCTTGCCGGACAGCGATTTCCCTGACCTCGCCACGGGCGAACTCGGTCACGCTTTCAACCTCGCCGCCAGCGACCTCAAGCGGTTGATCGACAAAACCCAGTTCGCGATTTCCAATGAAGAGACGCGCTATTACCTCAATGGCATTTTTTTGCACACGACAGATGTCGAGGGCCATATGATGTTGCGTGCCGTCGCGACCGACGGGCACAGGCTCGCTCGGGTCGAAATTCCCGCCCCCGATGGCGCGATTGGCATGCCGGGCGTGATCGTGCCGCGCAAAGCCGTGTCGGAGGTGCAAAAACTCATCGAGGATCCCGGTATGGACGTTCGCGTCGAAATATCGGCGGCAAAGGCGCGCTTTACCTTCGGCGATCCTTTGGCTAGCGCGGGACAAGTGGTGCTGACCTCGAAATTGATCGACGGCACCTTTCCCGATTATGTTCGCGTCATCCCTTCCGGTAACGACAAACGCCTGATTGTCGATCGCGCGCCGTTCGCGGCCGCGGTCGACCGGGTTTCGACGATTTCGTCGGAGCGCGGCCGCGCCGTCAAGCTCGCCGTGGCGGATGCGAAACTTACGCTTTCCGTCACCAATCCCGATTCCGGCTCGGCGACCGAGGAACTCGATGTCGACTATGACTCCTCGCCGATTGATATCGGCTTCAACGCCCGCTACCTCCTCGACATTACCGAGCAGCTCGACGGCGACACCGTGCTATTCAAGCTTGCCGACCCCGGTTCGCCCACTCTTGTGCAAGACCGCGATGGCGCGGCCGCTCTTTATGTGTTGATGCCGATGCGGGTCTGAGCCGTCCGCGTTTTTTCTTCGCCTAAAGCGCAATCAAATCAATGAACTACGATTTTTTCACAAGTCTTGATTAACGCACATCTGTTGGAGCGGCTTTCGAGCCGCCCGAAATTAGGTTACGATTTAGATTGCGGCAGGGTGAGGATGGCATGTCGAACCCATGAGACTTCTTCGAGAAAATGGTTAAGGAACATACTTGACTGCATCTAAGGAATTGAATCCCGCAATTTCCGGATTGGCCGATCAAGTGTGTAGTAATCGTAGTAGGTGTCGCTCGCCTTCGTAATGGCGAGAACCATTCGATTGAACCGGAGCCGCAGAAGTTTTGTCTCCCTAATCAATCGGGTAGACTCCTCAGGTTTTGCGTAGTTTCCATGTCCTGCAGCGTGCCGGTGCTGCCACGCCGCTTGCTCAAGTTCGCTCAGGGTTAGGTCAAGATTGGACAGAAGTTCATCGAGGAGAACACTCGGGGGCTTGCTATTCAAGCCTGAGATTTTGTTTTGAAGTACCTTCTTTGTTTGGTTGCTAATTGGCATGGCCGCCACGGCTCTATCTGCCGCATGCTTTAATATGCTCCAATGCCCATGACAAAGTAGAGTTGTCTGGTAGGTTGCTGGATTATACTTAACATACGCACGTTGTAATGCTTCCACCGCCGCGCCGTAGTGAACCGCAGCAATATGCGGCGTCGCGCAGACGGCGTCCCAAAAGGCCCAGTTTAAAGATCGAAAGTTTAATGCGTCGTAGTGCGTACAGATCGAATTGACCATCCGTGAGAGCATAGCGCGATCAATCTCCCATTCATATTTCATGCCTAGCGGAGCCGGAGGCGTTGGTGGAATCTCGAAGGCGCGGCCATCTAAAGCGTAAGCGCTAATTGCTTTGAATGAAACCAAATGCCAATCTTTGCAGAAAATCGAATGGCCCAAGTGAACAAGGTAGACTCCAAGCGAAAAGGAAAGGCATATGCGGACTTTTTCTCTGAACTCTTCGGTCGGGGTCCCGACATACAGGATGAACCCAGGCTTCTTAATTTCTTTCGCCGATTGTGGGTCGGAAGTGCAAAGAAATATCTCATTGCCTTCGACGTTGAGCTTCACACAATTGCGGCTTCCACCACATTTTTTACCAGTATGCGTAAGAGTTGGGGCATTTTCTCCGCTCCCAACAGTAAGTGTCTTGGTCGTTACAATCGCATCATCGGTTATATCCGGCCAGTGGAAGCAACCTTTAACATTCGCAAGCCAGTCTATGACGTATTTAGGTTCATTTTTATTTTGCGTATGCCCAGTTAACTCATGAATTGACGACTTTTCTTGGAACTCTCCAAGCTTCGGGTTGTGGCTTATCGACCGGATATGGCCACGAGGCTGTACGCCGGTCAAGGTGACTGTTGTTGTACCCACTACACTTAATAAGGTCGCGGTGTCTGTGTTGGTGCGGACAGTGCCAGGCGGGTGGCTAATAGCGTTGCTTTTTGCATCTTGGCCTGAGACGGTTTCCAGAATCAATTCGAGATCGGCGTCCCGCTTTATGGTGAATTTGTTTATCGGCGCGTGTAACGGTCCCGGATCGGAGAACTTGAAAACGCCAGAATTGGTGAAGCTATCGAATGACTCCCATTCCCAATCGCACATCGAATCTGGCCTTATATTGCAGGGCTTTTGCGCATCTTGCACAAATGTCGAGATTCGAAAAAGCTTGGGGGACGGCCTCTGCTAAAGATTGTAGCAGCTATCGCGCATCGTAAAGTCGCTATCTGAAGGCGATTCTGCCTCTCTTTTTGAACGATTTCTTCTCCGAACTTATTGTGCGGACGCGCTTCTTCGGCCTTAAATTCCCGCGATGACATCGCACGGACTTTCCGCGCGAACTCTTCTAATGTTTGTCCCCCGTTGGTTCCCATCACACAAGCCTCGAAATCGTGGTAACAACTTATGTTTCCAGGTTGTCACCAGAATGTGCCCGAGACGCGAACGATGGCTCTCGGCCGGAACGAGACAATGCCCAGAATCAATGGAAATCATATCACGCCCAGCACCTTCATCAGTCATAATGGCGGCCGCTCTAAGCGGCGATCGGGTTAGTGACTTGGTCACAGCGATACCATGATCAGATCCGCGCTCATGAACGTGATGACCGCTGCCGCCCTCAAGGCGGGGCGCGTCTTGAAGCGCGATTTTGGCGAGGTGGAAAACCTGCAAGTCTCGGTGAAGGGACCGGGCGATTTCGTCACTGCAGCCGATCGCAAGGCGGAAAAAATTCTCCATGAGGAATTGGCAAGGGCACGGCCGGGCTACGGCTTCGTCCTCGAGGAAAGCGGCCGGATCGACGGCCCCGACAAAAGCCACTCCTGGTTCGTCGACCCGCTCGACGGGACGACCAATTTTCTCCATGGGTTGCCTGTCTTCGCGATCTCGATCGCACTCGCGCGCGACGGCCAGATCGTCGCGGGGCTCGTCCATAATCCGGCAACCGGCGACATGTTTATCGCCCAGAAAGGGCAAGGCGCCTACCAAAACAACCGGCGGCTGCGCGTGGCCGCGCGGCGCGACATGG
>JALZAY010000041.1 GCA_030948025.1 Pseudomonadota bacterium | reverse complement strand
GGGGGCCGGGCGCGGCGCTAGCGGACGCCGCGGCGCCTAGTCCCACAAGCGACGAAGCCAGCAGTGCCAAAGCGATCGCCGGTTTTAGCGTGCAGTTTTTCAATTTTCTCGCCTCCGGCACCCCTTTAAGGCGACTGTGCCAGGCTGGCTTTGCGGTGGTTTTAAGTAAAGCGATCGGATTTTATCGAAATAAGGCCAGGTGATTAGAGAACATTGATTTGAGAATAATTCTCCTTCAACAGGTTCAATCGAATTGCGCGAAAAATTTCGAGCATGATTTTCAATTCGATTCGATTCAATTCAATTGTTCGATTTGTTCCAATGAAATGCACCAAGTCACGTAAACGGAACACTACGAAAACGCGCGACCATTAGCCTTGCGGCCCATCCACATGACTTGGCTGCAGTGATCACGCACGCGTGATCCAGGTGTGCCGAACCGCGCGCGGTGGCGGGCCGTTAGTATTCAGGTTGCACGTTTAATTCGCATGCGGCAATATGGCTGCTCTTAACGAGGATTTCTCATGAATTCCCTGGTGAGCACGGATCAATCCGATTCTGGAGATCTGGCCTTTGCCGCCGGGGCGTCCCGGCTTTCGATCGACGACCGCGAAGCTCTGGAACGGGCCATGCGCGAGCTTGAACGCACGAGTCTGGCGATCCGGCTGAGCGCGATTATTGGCCGCCAGGCGGGCGCCATCGCATCGATTGTGCCGGCGAACATCGCGGAATTCGCGAGCAGGGCAGCCGAGGCGGCAATCAGGAGCGGCCTTAACCTCGCGCTGCGGAGCCTTGCCGGAAAGCCTCTCAGGGACAGACGCCGCATGCACAAGAGCATCGCGGTTCTTGCCGGAGCGGCGGGCGGCGCGTTTGGTATTTCGAGCCTGCCGGTCGAATTACCTTTCTCGACCACGATCATGCTGCGCTCGATCGCCGACATCGCCCGTGCCGAGGGACAGGATTTGGCCGACCCGAAAACCGCGCTCGCCTGCCTCGAGGTGTTCGCCCTTGGCGGCCGGGACGGTTCGAACCGAGACATCAGGTTTCGCGACATCGATGTTCCGGACTCGAATATTAGCGATGGCGCTGTCCTGGAAACGGGCTACTTCGCGCTTCGCGCCATTTTGGCGAAGTCGGTAACCGAAGCGGCAAGCTATCTCGCCGGCCGCGCTTCCGCGAGCGAGGCCGCGCCGGCGCTTGTCCGCCTGGTGGCGCAAGTCAGCAGTCATTTTGGCGTGGTTGTTTCGCAAAAACTCGTGGCCCAAAGCGTTCCGCTGATCGGCGCCGCGGGCGGGGCCGCTATTAATTACGCCTTCGCGGATCATTTTCAGACAATCGCGCGCGGTCATTTCACGGTCCTTCGGCTCGAACGCCGCTATGGTGCGCGAATCATCCGTGCAGAATACGAACGGATGCGGAGAGGCGCCTGAAAATAGGCCGCGACGCCTCGACATCGGCAAAGACTTGGCTTAATCGAACAAGAGTTTTGGGTTAGGTTTTTCAATGTACGGATTCCACATGGGCGTAGCGCGTAACGGTCGCGGCGTGGCGGTCGCGGTAGTGACGGTTGGCTTGGTTCAAAGCATTGCGTTCCCGAGTATCGCGCACGCGGGATTTTTCGACTTCTTATTTGGGCCGTTCCAGAGTCGAGCCGTCAGGCCTTATGGAGGCTATTTTGGCGGCATGCCCGGTTATTGGGGCGCCGATCCGGGTTTTCGCCGGCATGCGGATCGTGGTTTCCATAGGCATGAGCATAAACTCTCGGCACGCCGGAAAATGGTTGTCGCCGATAACCATCCGGTAGGTCCGCTTGCTCCAACCGATCTCATGGACGACGATAGCTTGCGGCGTGGCGATGCGGTGATGACTTCAACCGGGATAAGGATTTTTATTGGCTCGTCCGGCACTCATCACGACCCGGAGGATTTTAGAAAACCATCCGAAATCAAAGGACTTTCCAAAGTTGAACGCAGGGCCCTTGCCGCGCTGGACGCCCAAGGTTCCGGTACGGACGGCAAGCCCGGCATGGCTACTGGACGCTCGGCAAGCGAACGCAAACTCGTTTTTGGGGAAACCATCATAGACCGCCAAGGCCGCTCGATCCGCTATGTCGGACCGTAAGCGGCAGCGTCATCGGAAGCCGGTCTCCGTCGCCGCCGTTATCGGAGCGGTCCCGCTCATCGGGAAAAGGACCTTGCTCGCGGCCGTGGCCCATGGAAAGCAGTACGTCTCCCGCGATGGCCCGGGAGATCCGGCTTTGCCGCGCCAAGGCCTCGCGATCGAGCGCGTCGATAATTGAGCGCGCCGCGTCGAGCGAGCGCTCGATCCGCAAAGCGATATAGCCGACAACGCCGGTGTCGACAACAAGCTGCCGGTCGACCAAGAGCTTGACGAGAACGGCCCGCATCAGGGCATCGTCCGGCGGCCCGATCGCGGCCGTTGGGGCGAGACGCAAACGCGACAAGAGATCGGCGGTCCGCAAGCCCCAGGCATCCGGTGGCGTTTTCGCGGTGAGAACCAGGGCAGTGCCGCGCTCGCGCATGAAATTAACAAGGTGGAAGAGCTGCGCTTCAGATTGGCCGATCGCATCGGCGTCCTCGAGGAGAAGCGGCCCGGCGGCGGCCAGCGCTTCAATATCCGCCGCCGCCAGGGAAGCGGCGGATTGAATGCCGGCTTTGGCGATCGAAGCCCAGATTGCGCCAAGGTGGCTTTTGCCGGCACCTGACGGCCCCAAAATGAGCAGGGTCGGGTCCGGCCAGCTGGGCCAGAGTTCGATCATCGCATACGCTTGTTCGTTCGAACCAGACACGAAGAAATTCTCGCGTTCGTAGCCGGGGTCCGGGGCGAGATTCAGCGTCAATTGAGGATTCGGGGGTCGCGCCTGACGGGGTTTGTCGCCGGCCATTTCAATGGTCCTCGTCATCGGGATACGTCATGGTGGATTCGAGAACAATCCTTTTGCCCCGGCAGTGCCCGTATAAAGGTTGCTTTCGCGGTAACGCCTGACGGCAAAACGCAAAATCACTCCGGCGGCGGCGGCAAATGGAACCGCGGTAATGAGGCCCGTGAAACCAAATAGGCTGCCGAACGCCAGCAGCGCGAAAATCAGCCACACCGGGTGCAGTCCGACCGATTCGCCGACGAGCTTCGGCGACAAAATATTGCCTTCGAGGAATTGGCCAATCAAAAAGACGCCAAGCGACATGGCGAACAACTTCCATTGCGGCCAGTCCTGCACGATGGCGACCGCGGAGGACAAAACTAGGGCGGTCAAGGAGCCGACATAGGGGATGAAGCTCAAGATCCCTGCCGTGATGCCGATCAAGAGGCCGAAATTGAGCCCGATCAGCGAAAGTCCGATGCCATACCAGGCGCCTAAAAAAAGACATACCAATGATTGGCCGCGCAAAAATCCGGCCAAGGCGGTGTCGATCTCGCGGGCGAGCGCCCGCGCCGTCTCGCGATGACGGAGCGGCACAAGCCCATCGATCGTCGCAATCATCTTGTGCCAATCGAGAAGCATATAGAAGGCGACGACAGGCGTTACGACAAGGAGCGAAATCAGGCTGATCAGCGCCGCGCCACCGGTCAAAAGCGATTTCAAAAACGAAGCCGCCCATTGCGCCGCCTGGGTGACAAGATCATTGGTGGCGCTTGCCAGTTCGCCGCCTTCTTTGTTGCCAAGGCCAAGTTTATCCATCAACCCGCTGCCATAATCTCGTGAAAGACGCGCGGTCTCGGCCGAAATCAGTGCCTCCAGCTTGACGGCATAAGCCGGGAGCGCCTCAATGAAACTTACGGTCTGACGCCAAAGAACCGGCCCGAGCAAGACCGAAATCAAGGCGAAGACGAGCACGAAGCAAGCCATGATAAGCAGCGTCGCGCCGAGCCGGTTCAAACCCAGCCGCTCAAGGTGGTCGACAACGGGGTTCAGAAGATAGCCAAGCGCGACGGCTGCGGCAAAAGGCAGAAGCACGCCGCTGAAAAGCCACAGCAAGAGAACGAGGAGCAAAAATGCGCCGATCCAAAAGCCAATCTGCCATTCGATCCGCATAATCGCCGCCGCTTCCCGCCAACTCTTGCCAACGGCTTTCCCATACCATGGGTCGCTTTCGGCGGTCCATGGTTTCGTATACCCATGGCATTACACAAATATGCGGCCGTTGATCGGTAGAGCTGGGCATCGTGGTGGAGGGAAGGAACAGCGTTTCGTTCGCGGCGCCGGGGGAAAAGTTTGGAGAGCCCCCGCTTGCACCTGCCGCGGTCGCGTCAAAAATTCATGTGTTTGATCCATTGGCCAAAATAGACCGCTGTCGAGGCAAGGGTCAGCGCCGCCACCGCATAAAGCGAAACATCGAACCAGGCGCCGGCCGGAAACTCGAAAGCCTTGACGCTGAGAACCATCGCGGCGAAGCTAATTTGCGCGGCGGTATTGAGCTTCGAGATCGTCAGCGGCTTGACCTTTATCGGCTTGCGCATGATGAGCGAAATCATGAAGGCGCCGATAATCATGATATCGCGCGCGACGACGAGGATGGCGATCGTCGCGGGAAGCACTTCGACGACGGCAAGCGAGACATAGATAGAGACGATCAGCGCCTTGTCGGCCAAGGGATCGAGATAGGCGCCGAGTTCGCTGCGAAGATCGAAGGTATTGGCAAGCCAGCCATCGACCGCGTCGGAGAGGCCCGCGATGATGAAGACGATGCAGGCCTCCTTCCAGCGCTGCGCGGCGATCATCGCGACGATCGCCGGCGCGAGCACGAGGCGGCCGAGCGTGATCAGGTTGGGCAGACTGCGGTAATAGGAAAACATAGCTCCGTTTCGATAGATTTAAACCGCAGCTTCGATGAATTTGCCGCGATGGGACCTCCCGTCCCGCCAAGACCAGTCCGCCCGACGAGCGTCCGCGAAGACACCTTGCTGAATTCAGCGGCGCGCGGATTGCCAAGGGCCATGGGGAGTATCCGTCCATGCGTCTAACATGGCTACCAGCCGATCCCAATAGCGCGGGTTTGGCGCGTGCGGCGAACTTCGGCGCTCTTGCCTTAGACGGCGCCACGGATTAGAGCAAATTCCGGCAAGCCGCTTCTGGAATCGAGAAAAATTTGTTGTTTTCGTTGCCTGAAACAGGAAAGATTCAGGCACCGGCGGGCTTGGCACGAGATCGATATGAAAGATAAAAATGGTCTCAGCTATGCCGATGCGGGCGTCGATATCGATGCCGGAAATGCCATGGTCGAAAAAATCAAGCCGCTCGCGCGCGCCACAAGGCGGCCCGGCGCGGATGTCGAAATCGGCGGCTTCGGCGGAATTTTCGATCTCAAGGCGGCGGGTTTTACCGATCCGATTCTCGTCGCCGCGAACGACGGAGCGGGTAGCAAGGTCAAAATTGCCGCGTTGACCGGCATTCACGATACGATCGGGATCGATCTCGTCGCCATGTGCGTCAACGATCTTATCGTGCAGGGCGCAGAGCCGCTTTTTTTTCTCGATTATTACGCGACCGGAAAGCTCGATCCCGCGGCTGCAGCGGAAGTCGTCAAGGGCATTGCACAAGGATGCATCGAGGCGGGCGCGGCGCTGATCGGCGGCGAAACCGCCGAAATGCCAGGGCTTTACACCGGAGCCGATTACGACCTCGCGGGCTTCGCGGTCGGCGCGGTCGAGCGCGCCAAACTCTTGCCGCGAGCGGACGTCAAGGCGGGCGATCACGTCCTTGGACTGCGCTCCGCTGGTCTTCATTCCAACGGATTTTCGTTGGTGCGAAAAATCGTTGAGCGGGCTTCGCTCGCCTGGACGGACCCCGCGCCTTTCGCGCCGGGAAAAACCCTTGGCGAAGCCCTCCTCACCCCGACACGCATCTATGTGAAGCCGGTTCTGCGCGTCTTGGCCGGGACGGATGGCGTAAGAGCCTTGGCCCATATCACCGGCGGCGGCTTTCGAGATAATCTTCCGCGCGTACTGCCAAAAACTCTTGGGGTCGAAATCGATCTCTCGGCGATCCAGGTTCCCGAGGTCTTCGCTTGGCTCGCGGCAAACGGCGGCGTTGCCGAACCGGAGATGCTGCGCACCTTCAATTGCGGCATCGGAATGGTAGTCATTGTCGATTCGGGCAACGCCGCCGAGGTTTTGCGTGCGTTTGCTTCGGCCAAGGAAGACGCGGCCGCGATTGGCCGAGTCGTGGCGATCGCGGCGGGCGAGCGGGTTGTCTATTCCGGGCGGCTCGCGTTATGACATTCCGGCGCAAACGCACGGCGATCCTAATTTCGGGACGCGGCTCCAACATGCGGGCCCTTATCGAGCGCGCGCGGAACCCCTCCTACCCAGCAGAAATCGTGCTTGTTGTGTCGAACCGGCCGGACGCGGCCGGATTGGCCTTCGCCAAGGAAAACAACATCGCGTGCGCCGTCGCCGATCACAAGATTTACGCCGGGCGCGAGGAGTTCGAGCGTTCGATGCAGGTGCTGCTCGAATTGCATCGGATCGAGCTGATCTGCCTCGCCGGTTTCTTGCGGATGCTGACGCCCTGGTTCATCGGCCAATGGCAGGGGCAGCTCTTGAACATTCACCCGGCCCTTCTGCCTGCCTATCGCGGCTTGAAGACGCATGAACGCGCCTTGGCCGACGGCGTGAAGATCCACGGCTGCACCGTGCATTTCGTGGTGCCCGCGATGGACGAAGGCCCGATCATCGCGCAGGCGGCGGTCGCGGTGCGCGATTCCGATACGCCCGCCTCGCTCGCCGCCCGCGTGCTTGCGCAGGAACATGCGATCTATCCGACCGCGCTTGCCTGCGTCGCCGGAGGCGGTCTCCGCGTCGAGGGCAATCGCGTGTTATGCGGGGACAGGGCGATTGAACCCCCGCCTTTGCTTGTTCCTTTCAGCGGGTAGGAACGCACGTCGCCCACCCGCGCCCGGGTCCCATCTGGCGGTCGGGCCGGTCGCGCGGTAGAGTCAGTTTGAATTCCTGCAATAACTGGCTTCGCGAAGTTCGGAGGCCACCATTGCAATCCGCGATAGGCTCCGCAATGGACATTGAGCAATTGGGACGAGTCAATCGCAACCTATGAGCACCGCGACCGAAAGCGGCCGCGCTACTTCGGAAAGAGCCTCCGGTAGGGCTTCGCCTCTTCAAGCACGCGAACGAACGATGGGCGTTCCAGTAGCCGCTGGAAATATGCTTTTAGGTTCTGATGTTTGTCGTCGAATGGCAGCACCAGATCGGCGTAAAAAAGGGCGGGCGCGGCGGCACAGTCGGCCATGGTGAAAACCTCGCCTATGGCCCAGGTTCTATTCTCCATTTCCTGCTCCAAAACTCGATAAGCAGTCTCGAGCAAAGCCTTCGACTCTTCGACCCCGTGAGTGTCGTGTCGGCCCTGCGGACGCAACCTGTCGGTCACGATCTTCTGCATCGGCAGTTCGACATAGTGATCATAGAAGCGATCCCAAGTCCGGGTCAGCAAGGCAAGTTCCGCGTCCACCGGCACGAGGGACGCTCCGCCGGGGTAATATTGCGCCAAATATTCAATGATGATGCTCGACTCAGGGATCGTCCGCCCCGCTGCCTCGTCGCGCAGTACAGGAAACTTCCCGATGGGCCAGATCGCCTCGAAGTCCGCGCGTGATTTTTCGTCGCCAAGATCGACGACATGCGGATCAAATGGAATATCGTTCTCGTAGAGGGCGATGAGCACCTTCTGACAAAAGGAAGCGAAGGGGTGAAAATAAAGCTGCAGAGACATGTGCGAACAACCACTTCCTTGTCGTGTGCTGCCATTTAGCGGACATCAACGCGTGGAGGGAAGAATGTCGCCGATGGGTCGAAAACCGAAATTGAAACTAAGACACTACCAGTCACGCCGCGGTATGCGCTTCACCCCACGATTTCATTGCCGGAAAACCATTGCGCGATCTCGACCGCGGCGGTCTCCGGGCTATCCGATCCATGCGCCGAATTTTCGCCGAGCGAGATCGCGAATTCCTTCCGGATCGTGCCGGGCGCGGCCTTCGCGGGGTCCGTCGCGCCAAGCACGTCGCGGTATCTTGCGATCGCCTCCTCGCCTTCGAGCACTTGCACGACCACCGGCCCGGCGGTCATCGTCGCGACAAGTTCGCCAAAAAACGGACGCGCCTTATGGACCGCGTAAAAAGTCTCCGCCTGCTCGCGCGTCATCCGGACACGTTTTTGCGCGACGATGCGCAGCCCCGCTTTTTCGATCAGGGCGTTGATCGCCCCGGTCAGATTTCGCCGCATCGCATCGGGCTTCAAAATGGAAAAAGTACGTTCGAGTGTCATTGTACCCCTGAATTTAAAGAAAGCTGAACGATTATTGCCGCTTATAGAGACACGCTCCGGCATTGCAAGACGCCGCGACGTTCACGCCTGACCGCGCACTTAAGGTTACACAGCTCAGGTTGGCTTCAGCCGAAATCGCCGGTGAGTTCGGCCTCTGGCGTTCTCTTGACGCTCTCCACTCCGATCGCCCTGAACGGTGCCTGTACTTCGCAGTCAAGAATACTGGTCTACGCTGGCGGCGAGGGATTGAATGGACAGCGGCGATGGGGCAGCTTGCGATTCAGTTCGGCAACCGTTTTCCGGGATCGGCGCGCTCACCCGAAAAACGACTACAAGCGATCACAGAGAGTGCACCGTTGAGGACGCCGAGAGCGCTCCGCGTGTGGAAGTCGTTGAGGGACTGCGCACGTCATCTTCGATGGAGTATTGGAGCATCAACTGGATCAATCCAACAGAACGCACGGAGAGCAGACATGAACAAGGCATTAGAGACCACCGCGGTTCCGGCGATCGCGGTTACGCGGGCCAATCGAAGCCAAACTTCGCAATGCCGGTTTCGTGGCCCGTGCGCCGGAAGATGTCGTCGACGAAAACCGCGAACGACGAGAGGACGCCCTGTCCAGGATGGAAAAGCTCGCCGCCGCGCTGGCAAAACTTGGCGGAGCCTCAATCGGTAAGTGCGTCCGGCCGGCTCTGGTTCAGCCAGCAATGGCGTCGAAGACGAGCTTCGCGTTTAGGCCGATGATCGCCACCGCGATTATGCCGGCGACCGCGCTTGTCGTCCACGGTGCGACAAGGCCGCCCATGCGGCCGCGCGAGGCGGTAAACCAAACCAAGGGAACGACCGCGAAGGGCAGGGTGAGGCTTAAAATGACTTGGCTCAAAACAAGCAGCCCGTTGGTCGCGCTGGCGCCGCCGATGAGAATGACGGCGACCGCGGGCACGATGGCGACGAGCCTGGTCAACAGCCGCCTCGCCACGGGATTGAGCCTTATATTGACGAACCCCTCCATTACGATCTGTCCCGCGAGGGTGGCGGTCAGGGTCGAGTTCATGCCGCAGGCGATGAGCGCAATGGCGAAGAGCTTGGCGGCGAGCGCGCTGCCGAGCAGAGGCGCGATCAACCGGTAGGCGTCCGGCAATTCGGCGACCTCCGGGTGGCCGTGCGCGTGGAACGCGGCGGCGGCGAGGATCAAAATCGATCCATTGATAAGGAGCGCGAAAAGAAGCGCGATCGTCGAGTCGAGGATCGCGAGCCGAATCGCCGATGCCTTTTCGGCTTGGCTCGGACCGACCGCGCGAGTCAGCACGATGCCCGAATGCAGATAGAGATTATGCGGCATGACCGTCGCGCCCAAGATCCCGAGCCCAAGATAGAGCATTGCCGGATTGGTGAACAAATCGCGGGTGGGCAGGAGGGCCTTGGCGACATCCGCCATGTCGGGCCGGGCGAGGATGAGCTCGACCGCGAAACAGGAAGCGATCAAGATGAGAAGCGCCACGACGAAAGCTTCGAGCTTGCGGAAACCGAAGCGCATGAAGGCGAGAACGAGCAGCGCGTCGAGCGAGGTCAAAACAACGCCGGCGCCGAGCGGCAAGCCGGTGAGCAGTTCAAGCCCGATCGCGGTACCGATGACTTCGGCGAGGTCGGTCGCGACGATCGCCAGCTCCATGATCAGCCAAAAGCCTAGCCTCGCCGGGCGAGGAAAGGCCTGGCCGCAGTTCTGGGCGAGATCGCGCCCCGTCGCGAAGGCAAGCCGCGCCGAAAGGGCCTGCAGCACGATGGCCATCAGGCTCGACAGAACCGCGACGAACAACAGAGCCATGCCGAAACTTGAGCCGCCGGCAAGCGCCGTCGCCCAATTGCCGGGATCCATGTAGCCCGTCGCAACGAGGTAACCGGGACCCGCGAAACTCAGAAAGCGGCGAAAAACCGGGCCGGTCTTTGGAACATGCACGCTCCCATGCGCGGCGCCAAGCGAGCGCGCGGTCTCTTGGGGGATGGTTTGCGAAGCGGCCAGTGGCATCAACTTTCTTTCGTGCGACGGTCAACAACGGCGACCTTTGAAAAAATTTAAGAACAGCGCCTTGCGCGAAGGCTTCCCAAATCCAAGCCAATTTGCCTGAAGGGAAGACGCCTGTGGTTCCCCATGGTATAAGATGTAGCATGGGCGACAAAATAGTCAAACTCAAATAAGTTGACTTGGATCTGTATTGTTCGAATTTGGAGCGGTGGAACGCGCACATCGCGTGGCCAAAGGACTAAAGTTTAATGGTCAAGAAAGTGCCCGTGCCGCCGCCGGCCGAGCTGCCGGTCGAGGCGGTGCAGGCCCGGCGCTTTGAAAAGGCGCGTTCGGCGCAGGCGGCGGCGGTCCTCGAGGATTATGTCGAATTGATCGACGACCTTCTGGCGAGCGGAGGCGAGGCGCGCCCGACGGATATCGCCCACCGTCTCGGGGTGACGCACGCGACAGCGATCAAAACGATCGCCCGCCTGAAACGGGAAGGGCTTGCCACCTCGAAGCTCTATCGGGGCGTGTTCCTGACGCCGGAGGGGCATGGCCTCGCCGATCGTGTCCGCTCCCGGCATCGGCTCGTTGTCGATATTCTGCGCGCCGTCGGCGTTCCGGAGCAATGCGCGGAACTCGATGCCGAGGGCATCGAGCATCATGTGTCCGATGTCGCGCTCGCCGCTTTCGCGCGATTTCTGAAGCGCCAAGGCAGTTTGCCCTGAGGCTGGCCTAGCTCTAGGTCATGGTGGACCGCGGCGGACGCGGAGGGATTGCTCCCGGGCGATTCTTTTTCGATCGAATGATTCGGGGTGACCGGAAAGCGCTCGAAGCCGCCGGGCCGGGACGAAAAAATGAGGCGCTTTGTGGAAAATCGCTCGCCAACGAGAAAAAATTGTGGTTTTGATGTCACAGGGCCTAACAAGTTAAGTTTGGCTTGGCATATTAAAAAAAAGTCGCTTTTTTAATCTTTGAAACTTTGCTATTGTGAATTTTGAGGTAAAACCTCACCTGTTCGGCAACGGTTGCCGGCATTGCGTGACAGGAATTCGCGCCCGCTTCCCCGCGCGGCATCCAGTGTATTCGACGGCGCCTGCATCCCCACAATGAGACGTTTTGGCCGACAGATTCGGAACCGTGTTCCATGGAAAATCGCGTTTTCGATAAAACCAGGCTTCCCAGCCGGCACGTGACGGAAGGCGCATCGCGCGCGCCACACCGTTCCTATCTTTACGCGATGGGGCTCACCCGCGAGCAAATTCATCAGCCTCTGGTCGGCGTGGCATCCTGCTGGAACGAGGCCGCTCCCTGCAACATCGCTCTGATGCGGCAGGCCCAAGCGGTGAAGAAGGGTGTTGTTTCGGCGGGCGGCACGCCGCGCGAATTTTGCACCATCACGGTGACCGATGGGATCGCCATGGGCCATGAGGGGATGAAATCCTCGCTTGTTTCGCGCGAGGTGATCGCCGACTCGGTCGAGCTTACCATGCGCGGCCATTGCTACGACGCGCTCGTCGGCGTCGCCGGCTGCGACAAGTCGCTTCCGGGCATGATGATGGCTATGCTGCGTCTCAACGTGCCCTCGATTTTCATCTACGGGGGTTCGATCTTGCCGGGAACTTTCAAGGGGAGGCCGGTCACCGTTCAAGATCTTTTCGAAGCGGTCGGCCAATATTCGGTCGGGGACATGTCGGCCGAGGACTTGGACACGCTCGAGACCGTCGCCTGTCCTTCGGCCGGCGCCTGTGGCGCGCAGTTCACCGCCAATACGATGGCCACTGTTTCGGAGGCGATCGGACTAGCCCTGCCTTATTCGGCCGGGGCCCCGGCTCCCTATGAAATTCGCGACCGCTTCTGCGTGATGGCGGGCGAGATGGTGATGGACCTTTTGGCGCGCAACCTACGTCCGCGCGATATCGTCACCCGCAAGGCGCTCGAAAACGCCGCTACCGTTGTCGCCGCTTCCGGCGGCTCGACCAATGCCGCGCTGCATCTCCCGGCAATCGCTAATGAATGCGGGATTGCATTTGATCTCTTCGAAGTCGCCGAAATCTGCCGCCGGACGCCCTACATCGCCGATCTGAAGCCGGCCGGGAAATATGTCGCCAAGGACATGTTCGAGGCCGGCGGCGTTCCTTTGCTGATGAAGACTCTGCTCGATCATGATTTCCTGCACGGCGATTGCCTCACGGTGACTGGCCGGACGGTTAACGAAAACTTAAGGAAAGTCGTGTGGAACCCAGACCAGGACGTTATTTGGCCGGCCGACAAGCCGATCAGCGCGACGGGCGGCGTCGTCGGTCTGAAGGGGAGCCTCGCGCCCGAGGGGGCGATCGTGAAGGTCGCGGGCATGCCGGAAGCGGCGCTGATCTTCAGGGGGCCGGCGCTTTGCTTCGACAATGAAGAAGCTTGCTTTGAAGCGGTGACGAAGCGCCGCTACGCGGAAGGTTGCGTTTTCGTGATCCGCTACGAGGGTCCGCGCGGAGGACCAGGCATGCGCGAAATGCTGGCGACCACGGCGGCGCTTTACGGTCAAGGCATGGGGTCCAAGGTCGCGCTTGTCACCGATGGGCGCTTTTCCGGCGCGACGCGCGGTTTTTGCGTGGGCCATGTCGGACCGGAGGCGGCCGTTGGCGGCCCGATCGCGCTGGTGCGCGATGGCGACATGATCGAGATCGACGCGATCAAGGGAACCGTCAACCTCCAATTGGGGGATGCGGAATTAGAAAAAAGGAAAAAAGATTGGCAACCGCGTAAAACTAATTTCGGGTCTGGTGCGTTATGGAAATACGCCCAGATGGTCGGTCCGGCCGTTACCGGAGCCGTTACTCATCCGGGCGCGTCGAGTGAAACAAATGCCTATGCTGACGTTTAGCCGCATTTCCGGGGTTGTGCTTTTCGGGCTGGCGGCCTGCTTGCCGGGTTCCCGCATCGGCGCGTTCGAGGCAACCGATGGCGCGGTGGTTGAAAAGGCGCCGCTCCAGACATTCGCGACGCCTCGGGCGGCGTTGCAGGCGGGTCTCGAAGGGTTTCGTTCAGGCAATGCCACCTCCGCGATCGAGGCCTTGAAATACGCCGCGGCGGGAGGCGAATTGCTGGCGCAATGGAAACTTGCCAAAATTTATGCCAATGGCGACGGCGTGCCGCGCGACGATATCAAGGCGTATGACTATTTCTCGCAAATCGTCACGAATTACGACGAGGACGACCCTAACCGGCGCGATCGCGCGGTTGTGTCGAGCGCGTTGGTCTCGCTTGGGATCTACAATCTGAACGGAATAGTCAACAGCAAGGTCCGTCCCGATCCCCAACGTGCGCTCCAAATGTTCCAATTCGCCGCGACGACGTTCGGCGATGCGGACGCCCAATACAATTTGGCGCGGATGCATCTCGACGGCGCGGGCGTCGATAGGGATGGCCGGGAGGCAATCCGCTGGCTTTTTCTCGCCGCGGATAAAGGGCACCTCCAAGCGGAGGCTCTGCTCGGCCAAACGCTCTTCACGGGCCGCGAAGGTATTCGGCCGCAGCGCGCGCGTGGCCTCATGTGGCTGACCTTGGCGCGGGAAGCCGCGATTGATTCCAAAAAGGATAAATGGATCATCGATCTCTATGACAAGTCGGTGGCTTCGGCCAATGACGGAGACCGGCAGGATGCGCTCGCCTATCTCGAAGACCATCTGAAGCGCCGCAATTGATCTCGCGTGGTCCGCGCGCGGCTTTTGGCGCAGCGTGTTTTAGTATGCACGACCGCCGCAGCCGACTCGCGCGGAAAATCCGCGAGCTGCAATTGCACACGGCGCTCATTCCTCCGTTTTCGATTTCGGCTGCCGTTTGTTCAATTCCTTCACACGAAGAGACATTTTTATGGCACGCTCGACTTTGGCGCGACCCGAACTAGGCTGAAGGATTTTGCGGAATTCGTCGCGTTTCTCGTGAATCGAGGCGATCACCTCGCCCATTGGGATACCCATGTCCACGAGCACGGCTTCCGACAATTGCAGGCTTGCCTCGATGGTCTCGGGAACGGCATCGCTCACGCCAAGACCATAGAGCAGCGTTGCGTGATGCGCGTCGCGGGCTCTGGCGACAATGATCAGATCTGGATAACCGGCGCGCGCGTCGCGAACGATGTCTTCCGCGTCGGAAGGCTTGTCCATTGTGATAATGAGAGCCTTGGCCTTAGCCAACCCGCAACGGGCGAGAAACTCGGGCCGCGACGCGTTGCCCCAAAAGATGTCTCGTCCTTCGCCGCGGAACCGCGTCACCAAGGCGGAATCGGTGTCCACGGCGACATAGCGGATGGCGTGCGCATGCAGCATGTCGCCGACAAGCTGGCCAACCCGGCCAAAGCCGACGATGATCGCATCGGGCGCCGGCCAGTCCACGCCCGGCTCCAGGAAGGCCGCGGGCTCCGATGCGGCGGGCCGTCTTGCCAGGCGCTTGGCCAGCGCGCCAAGGAATGGCACGGCGAACATCGAAAGAGTCACTGCGATCATCGCCTCCGCGCCGGCGCCGGCGGGCATGGCCTTGGCGGCGACGGCCGCAGTGACGATGACGAAAGCAAATTCTCCGCCGGGGGCCAGCATAAGCGCGGCCTCGGTGGCGACCCGCACCGGCAGGCGCGCTATCCACCCAGCTAGCCAGTTGACGCAAAACTTGACGAAGATAATGCCAAGCGCAAGGCCGAACGCCGCTAGCGGAGCAGAAAACACCTGCGAAAGATCAAGGCTCGCGCCGATCGAGACAAAGAAAAGTCCGAGCAGCAGACCTTTGAAGGGGTCGATCGTCACTTCGATCTCGCGGCGGTACTCGGTTTCGGCGAGAAGAATGCCGGCGATGAAGGCGCCAAGTCCCATCGACAAACCGCTCGCCGCGGTGAGAACTCCGGTTCCGATGACCACAAGCAGGCAGGCCGCCATAAAAAATTCGGTCGATCCCGCCGCCGCGACGTGACGAAATAGCGGCCGCATCACAAGTCGGCCGCCGAGCACGATGACGCTCAAGCCGGTGAGCGCGGGAACCAGGGTGGAAACAACAGCCATGCCGAGGCCGCCGCCGCGCATTCCGAGCATTGTGACCATGAACAGGAGCGGCGCCACCATCAGGTCTTGAAAGAGCAGAACGGCGAAAATCGTGCGGCCCGCCGTGGTTCCGAGCCGTTTGGCCTCGGCGAGCACTGGGATCACGACGGCCGTGGACGACAGGGCAAGCGCAAGACCGAGCACCGTCGCCGAGGTTGGAGGCTCCCCCAGGATCAAGGCCAAGGCGCCAAGTGCGACGGCGGAGCCGAAGACCTGTAGAGCGCCGAGGCCGAAGACGAGCCGGCCGATAATCGCCAAACGCTGCCACGACAGTTCAAGGCCGATCATGAACAGGAGAAAGACGATGCCAAATTCCGCGACCGGCGCGATTTGCTCGACATTGTCGAGTGCGAACGGAGTGAGCCAGCCGATTTGCCGCGCGAGCGCGCCAAGGCCATAGGGGCCAAGCAAAACACCCGCGCCAAGGAAACCCAGAACCGGACTGAACTTCAAGCGCCGGAACAACGGCACGACGACGCCCGCCGTCGCGAGAAAAATCAATGTTTCCTTGTAGTGCTCGGGGGCGAAGGCGGTCATGGGCTTGTTTAGCCAAAATAACTCTCGAAGGCAGGAAATTTTGGGTTTTTTCTCGCTCCCGCGGTGCGGGCAAGGATCATGATAATTTGGCCGGGGGGTGACGCTCTCTTTCCCGCGCCGCCGGAATCCTGCATGGTGGTGCCATGTCCGATCCGCCAAATAGTAACGCGCCAGAACTCAGCGTCAGCGAATTGTCCGCCGCCTTGAAGCGGACGGTCGAGGATCGTTTTGGCTTCGTGCGCGTGCGCGGCGAAATTTCGAACTATCGCGGGCCGCATTCTTCCGGCCATGCCTATTTCTGTTTGAAGGACCAATCCGCCCGGATCGATGCGGTAATCTGGAAGGGAGTCTTCGCGAAACTGAAGACCAAACCGCGGGAGGGTTTGGAAGTCGTCGCGACCGGCAAGGTCACAACCTATCCCGGCAAATCCACCTATCAAATCATCGTCGAGGCGTTGGAGCCAGCAGGCATCGGCGCCCTCATGGCGCTCGTCGAGGAGCGCCGCCGGAAACTCGCGGCGGAAGGGCTTTTCGATGAAGCGCGCAAGCGGCCATTGCCGTTTCTGCCCGCGTGCATAGGGGTCGTCACCTCGCCGACGGGTGCGGTCATCCGCGACATCCTGCACCGCATCGCTGAGCGGTTTCCGCGTCATGTCATGGTCTGGCCAGTGCGTGTTCAGGGCGAAACCTCGGCTGCCGAAATCGCCGCCGCGATCGATGGTTTCAATGCCCTGCCCGAACACGGTTCCTTGCGGCGGCCGGACGTGATTATAGTCGCGCGCGGCGGCGGTTCGCTTGAGGATTTGTGGAGTTTCAATGAGGAAATCGTGGTGCGCGCGGCGGCACGGAGCCTTGTGCCGCTCATCGCGGCGGTCGGGCACGAGACGGATTGGACCTTGATTGATCACGTCGCCGATCTGCGCGCGCCGACCCCGACGGCGGCGGCGGAAAAAGCGGTGCCGGTGCGGAGCGAGCTCGCCGCCACCCTCGCCGATCTCGGCCGCCGCCACATCGACGCCACGCTGCGGTGCCTCGACCGCCGCCGCGGCGAATTCCGTGCCCTTTTGCGCGCCCTTCCGCAAAGCGACAGCATCTTCGCCCTTCGCCGGCAGCAGCTCGACAATCTTGAGAGCCGCCTCGTTTCCGCGCGCGCCAAGTCGAATGATCGAAGGCATTTAGGCCTCGCGCGCCTGTCGCATCGGCTGGCGCGGCAATCGCCGCAGGCCCGGATGGCGCGCGAACGGGGAAGTCTTAAGGCGTTGGAACAAAGGTTGCTGCGCTGGCGGAACGTGGGCAACGGCGGCAGGAAGCAAGACCTCAGACACTTTGCGGCGAGACTTCGCGGCGCCCGGGCGGCTCGCCTCAGAATCGTGAGCGAAGCACGCGTTCGGGCCAAAGGTTTGGCAGAACGCATGACGCGTGGCTTGGAAGCAGGCATCGCCGCGCGCCGGGCCCGGATCGAGGTTTTGGAAAAATTGCGGGTTAGTCTTGGTTACGAGGGGGTTCTGGCGCGTGGCTTCGCGCTGGTGCGCGACAGCGGCGGCATGCCTTTGCGCAGGGCGGCCGAGGTCGCAGCTGGCGCAAGTCTCGATATCCAATTCGCCGACGGCCACAAAATGGCGATTGCGGCCACCGGAAAAGATGCCCCTCCACTCAAACGCGCGGCGAGCAAGGGACGCCGGAAACGCGAACAAGGCTCTCTATTCTGACAAGGCAGCATCCGGGCGCCGGGGCGCGCTCTAAGCAAAGCAAGCGGTTAGTTCGCCCGGATTCCGGCCAATGAAATCGGGACTCGGCGCATCTTGATTGGCTCATTATTCACGATCACGGCCTGATCGCCGCGGCTACGAGGCGAATGGGCGCCTCCTACAAATTTGCAACAAAACCGGTTCACGGTTCTTGTTGAGGCATAGAACCTGTCTGCCTTTGCCGGTGCGCCTCGTATTGTTTCTCGATGGCGTGCTGGGCGTGTGCGATCGCGACCGAAAACGCGGTCGAGTCGGCGGTCCCTCTGGCTTGTCTCTTGACGAACCACGCAATAATCCCGTTGAACTCCTTCTCCAAGGCCGTGAGTTCCGAAGAAGCTTGCGCCGTAACAGCCTTGTCGGCGAGTTCGATCAGGCGATCGATCTGGCTCAGATCGCTTTTGGATTTCTTGCGATTGAGGCCTCCAATTAGAAGCGCGATCACGGAGCCGAACATGCTCAGGGCGATGCCGCCCAGGTACAAATATTTTCGGAACTCATCGAAGAAGCTCTGCTCTCCACTGTTGAGATAGGCGGCGACGCCCGGATGAACCGGCAAGACTGGATTCTTGTCGTCGGGATCGGGCGCTTCGATCTGACCGGCAACCGGCGTCTTGGCGATCAGATGGGCTTTGGTCTTGAAAATGGATCGCGCGATCGCTCCAGCGACGGCGTCAAGCATCGTGTTTGGAGCGACGAAGCGGTAGGTGATGGCGAGCGTTGTCACCGTATCGTTTGGGGTGGGCGGCCGCCCCCGCAAGGCTCCGGCAGGCACGTCGATCGACTCCAGGCCGGGAAATCGCCGGTTGATCGCGTCCACCTCGTCGATCGCGAGGATGCCCGGCGCGCCTTTGGTGGCGAGCGTGATGGCGCCAACAACGTCGACGACCTCCCCTGGCCCCATCGGGCCGACGGCGAGAACAGCAGCCACACGCTTGTCATGAACCGCCGCCCCGATTTCGGCGAGCGGCAGGAAGACCCGCCTTACGGTTTTCGCCGGAATATCGTAATAGCCTAAAATCGTATCGAGGGTCTGCTCGTTGTAAGTTTGCAAAGGTCCTTGCGGAATGCCGATGGTCCTGCCGGCGAGGCTTGATATCTTGATGATCGGGGACTTGGCCGTCACAATGAATGCGACAATATCCCGGCGCAGAATGGCGATGGTCTCGCCGTTAGCGGGGATTACAGCGTCGCTGCGCACGATGCCAAGGTCGGTGGCGTGATCCTCGATCGCTTTGGCGCTCGCCGCCAAATCGGCGACTTGCACGAGTTTAACGCGGACGCGCGGGTGATTTGCTTCAGTGACCGAAGCGAAAGCCGTAATGAAGCGATAGGCCGGGCTGCCAGGCGGCCCTATCGTCACACGGAGATTCGCATGCGGCGACCAGAAATAGATCGCCGCGATGAGCGCCGCCGCGAAGGTCAACAGGCCTGCGGTCAGAAGTGGCGCAGGGCGCAATGGGCGATTCCCGCCTATCTGGTTTCTCGCACCGGCGCTAACGCATTTTTCACATCAGCGCAAACTTGCTTCGAGCCGTGCCCGTCGCGTGGCCAGAAGTCATCCCGCAATAAGCTGAGCCGCGGGTCGCGCATCGCCGGAGCGTGGCGGAGGCAACGCCGCGCCGCACGTTTTCGACATCCAGCGGTGACTTTTCTGTCCTTCACAGTACAAAGGCCGCGCCGCTGGCGCAAAATCCCCAACCAGCCCTGCTTGGCAACCTTAACCAAAAAAAATGCTTGAACGATGGGGATTTTCCGTTGTTTACCGATGACCGCCGCCCCCTAACGGGCAAATGCCGGTCGAATCGTGTGCGTCTGTCCGGGCGGCAAGGAGCGCCGCTCCGGCGTTTTCTCGCCCCCGGAGTGAGATGATTTTTCGAGCCCGATCGTCCATGACGGATTTTCCCGGCGCCAATCGTCGCGCCTTAGCCCGCCGACCCAGAGTTGCGTAGCCCATGATCAAGCCAGTACGAATTGCGCTCGACGCCATGGGCGGCGACCATGGACCGGAAGTGATCGTTCCGGGTGCCGCCCGCGCGCTGCGGCGGCGGCCCGATATGAAATTTCTGTTTTTTGGCGATGCCGCCAGGATCCGGCCGCTTCTCGATGCCGAGCCGGGGCTTTCCGAGGTCTCGACCTTGCGTCATACCGGCGTTTCGGTCCGGATGGACGCCAGGCCTAGTCAGGCGTTGCGCGCCGGCCGCCGGACATCGTCGATGTGGCTTGCCATCGAGGCGGTGAAGAAGAACGAAGCCGATGTCGCGGTTTCGGCCGGCAATACCGGCGCCCTGATGGCGATGGCGAAAATTTGCCTGCACATGATGCCGGGGATCGGCCGCCCGGCGATCGCCGCGATCTGGCCTACGGTTCGGGGCAAGTCGATCGTCCTCGATCTCGGGGCGTCGATCGGCGCCGATGCGCGGCATCTCGTCGATCTTGCCGTCATGGGCTCCGCGATGGCTCGGATCGTCCTTTCCATCGAACGGCCGGCCGTGGGTTTGCTGAATATCGGTGTCGAGGAAATCAAGGGCATCGACGAGGTCAAGACCGCCTCCCGCATGCTGCGCGAGACCAGTCTGCCAAATCTCGACTACCGGGGCTTTGTCGAAGGCGACGACATTGGCAAGGGGACGGTCGATGTCGTGGTCACCGAAGGCTTCGCCGGCAATATCGCCTTGAAGACCGCGGAAGGCACGGCCAATCAGATAGCGGAATATTTGCGCGAAGCGCGTGGCCGCGATTTTATGTCGAAGATCGGCTATTTTCTAGCGCGCCATGCCTTCGCGGCATTGAAGGCCAAGATGGATCCGCGCAATGTCAACGGCGGGGTGTTTCTCGGCCTTAACGGCGTGGTCATCAAGAGCCATGGCGGCTCCGACGCGGTCGGTACGGCGCACGCGGTGGAAATCGGCTATGCCATGGCCCGGCACGAACTCTTGCGTAAAATTCGCGACTCGCTTCCGCTCTCGCGCGAGCAATTCCCCACCCAGTCAAGGCTCAAGGCGGCGGGCGCGCCGGTCGCGGCGCCCTCGGGCTCCTGAGCGGTCTTTAGTTATCGATGGATAATTCCGTGAACCACGCAGCGTCAGGCAAGCTCCGTTCCGTCGTCTTGGGGCTCGGCTCCTATCTTCCCAAACGCATCGTCAGCAATGCCGACCTCGAAAAGTCGCTAGAGACGACCGACGCGTGGATCGTGCAGCGCACGGGCATAAGGCAGCGCCACGTCGCCGCCGTGGACGAGCCAACCTCGCGGCTCGGTCTTTATGCGGCCAAAGCCGCCCTTGCCGACGCCGGGCTCAACGCTTCGGATCTCGATCTCGTGATTGTCGCGACCTCGACGCCGGACTTTACCTTTCCCGCAGTCGCGACCCAGATCCAGGCCGGGCTCGGCATGACAAACGGCGCCGCTTTCGACGTCCAGGCGGTTTGTTCCGGGTTCGTCTTCGCGCTTGCCACCGCCGATAAATTCTTGGCGTCTGGATCGCACCGGCGCGCCCTCGTCATCGGCGCGGAAACCTTCTCGCGTCTTCTTGACTGGACCGATCGGACGACATGCGTTCTCTTCGGCGACGGGGCGGCG
>JALZAY010000040.1 GCA_030948025.1 Pseudomonadota bacterium | reverse complement strand
CGGCCTCAGCGGTGGATTAATTCCGGTAACGCCAGAGAGGCTCGAAAAGTCTGACAAGAAGTCTGGCAAACTCGTTCTGCGCAAGAGTTGTTGTAGTTTTAATCGGGCCGCCAGTACGTTCTAGACTGTCCCACCACATTGCTGGAGGGAACACGATGGTCACGAGGCGCCGTAAGATATCGCCGCTGGTGTCGATCCTCTATGGGATCTTCGCGAACTTAAAATCGAATTCGTGGAACTGATCCTCACTGACGCGCCGATCGAGATCTCCGGCTTCTTGCTCAATCAAACCGATCGCTCTTCCAGCCGGAAAGCGAAAGCAGGATCGCGCGCGCTCGGCCGGCCTCCGCGCGGTTCGCGGAAACCGCCAGCCGCTTGAGTCCGTCGCGCTGTTCGGCACTGACCACCAAAGGAGATTTGCCTGACATGAGAGGACCTCCGAATCACCTCCCGAGACTGAATCACCAAACCTCCCTGTTGGGCCAATCAGCGCAGGCCTGCTTAGGTGCATTAGTCCGCGCCGGGCGCCACGCGAACGAAGCTAACGCTGAACCGTCACCAAATCCCGCCCCGCAGCTGCGCGAGGTTGGCGGTAAGCGTGTCCATCACGAGACCCGCCGCGCGGCGCGAGTTCGTGCTGGCGCTCGCCTCCCGGCAAGAGCGGGGAGAGGCTTTCGCCGCCGGGGTCGCTTCGGCTATGCTGCTCATGCCGCCTTGAACCGCGACTCAATCCTTCACCGATAGCGGGGACAAGCGTTGCCATACGCAAACATCCAACAAGGTTGTGACATGGATCGCATTCTCGTGCTCGTGCGCCACGGCCAGAGCGATTGGAACCTAAGGAACCTTTTCACTGGTTGGGAAGACCCAGATCTCACCGGCAAGGGCGTGGCGGAGGCGCGCGCGGCCGGGAAAAGCCTCAAGGCGCACGGTCTTTCCTTCGATCGCGCCTTCACTTCCAATCTCGTCCGCGCGCGGCATACCTTGCAGTTGGTTCTCGCCGAACTCGGCACGCCGGATCTCGAGACCGAGCGCGATCGAGCCCTCAACGAGCGCAATTACGGCGTGCTTTGCGGCCTCAATAAAGACGATGCAATCAGGAGATGGGGCGACGAACAGGTGGACCTCTGGCGCCGTTCCTACGATGTGCGGCCTCCGGGCGGGGAAAGCTTGCAGGACACGGTGGCCAGGGTTCTCCGCTATTATTGCCAGAAAATTCTACCCGCGGTGCTCGGCGGCCAACGCGTGATCGTCGCGGGACATGGCAATTCGCTGCGCGGCCTCATCATGGTTCTCGACGTGCTGACGCCGGAAACCATCCCTGAATTGGAACTCGCCACCGGGGTTCCGCTGGTCTACCGGCTAAAGCCAGATTCGACGGTTGAAACCAAGGAAACGCTCAATCCCTAAATGCGTTATGGTGTTTCTCATCGAGACGCGGTCCAGAGGCATTTTCATGTCGGATTTGCTCGAACCAGTCGAGGCGACGGCCGCCAAATGTTTGGCGCCGGGGCTCGCGCTCTTCCGGCGCTATCTTGATGACGCGGCGCAACAAGCGCTTGCCGGAGAGATTGCGGAACTGGTCTTGCAGGCGCCTTGGTTCCTGCCGCGCATGCCGCGCTCGGGTAAAGCGTTCTCGGTCAGAATGACAATTGCGGTTGTCTCGGCTGGGTGTCCGACCGCGATGGAGGCTATCGTTATCAGGCGGCGCATCCCTTTACCGGGAATGCTTGGCCTGCCATCCCTTTGTCCGTGCTTAACATATGGCGCGCGTTGGCCTCTTATGCGCATCCGCCGGAGGCCTGCCTGGTCAATTTCTACGATTTTTCCGCGCGGATGGGCCTGCACCAGGACCGCGACGAAGCGGATTTGGCCGCTCCGGTCGTCTCTATCTCGCTCGGCGACAGTTGCTGCTTCCGTTATGGCGGTTTGCACCGAGGCGATCCGGCAAAAAAGCTCGAACTGTGCTCCGGCGATATTGTCGTGATGGGCGGTGCTGCGCGATTAATGTTCCACGGCGTGGACAAGATTTTTGCCGGCTCTTCCGGGCTGCTGCCGGGCGGCGGACGGATCAATCTCACCTTGCGGCGGGTGACGCGGCCCGGGCCGGTTCGCGATGGGTCTTAGGTTGCCTGCTCGATCATGGCCCCGTCGCGATGCCGGCGAGGCTTGCCGGCATCAGGGCCTCTGGGAGGGTCAAGGTCCGGCTTCCGTGCTCGTCTTGCACCTCGATTTTATAGGTGAACCTGTCGGCCCCCATTTGCGCCGAGGCGGGCGGCGCGCCCTTGTCCAATAGCTTTTGCAAAGCCGTTTGCTGCTCGGGCGATAGCGCGGACAAATCCTTTTCGCCGCGCCGGATTATTCCGGCAAAACCGCCCGAACGCTCGACGCTGACTTTCATCGTGCCCGAGACCGGGCGTTTTTGGCTTTTTTCTTGTGCGGCGCCTTGGCGGTGGCCCGCGGCGCAGCCCGCTTTTTCGTTGTGGCCGCAGGCGGGGGCGCGATGGCAACCTCCCGCATCCGGGGCGCGATCACATAGGCACCTGCCGCGGTGGCGACAAGCGCGGACGCGGGAGCTACCTCCAACACACCAACGTCAGTCCAGGCTTGCGCGACCTTCGTGGCGATCGCCGGATCGTCCGGAAAAAGATCGCGTGCGACCGAAACTGTTTCAGCCGCGCATTTCGCGAAGTCGCCGTCGGCCGTGAGCCGCTGGGTCAAGGTGACATACCAGATTTTTCCAGTTTTTTCCCAGGAGTTTCCACCAATCGCTTTCGCGGCGAGGACGAACGCGCGGCTCGGGATTCCTGAATTAGTGTGAACGCCGCCGTTATCCGCTTCGGTCTGTACATAATCCCTCATGTGTCCCGGCTGGGTGTCCTTGCCGAGGTGCGGATCGTCAAAGGCGGTGCCGGGATTGGCCATATCGCGGAGCGCCCTTCCTTTGAAACCACGCGCCATAATCGCGGCCCCGATCAGCCAATCGGCCTGAGTGACGGTCTGACCCAGCGCCCATTGCTTGACCATGGAGCCAAAAACATCGGACATCGACTCGTTCAGCGCGCCGGACTGATCGTGATAGGCAAGCTGCGCCGTGAATTGGGTGACGCCATGCGTCAGTTCATGCGCAATGACGTCCAGCGCGGCGGTGAAACGCTGGAAAATCACGCCGTCGCCGTCGCCATAAACCATCTGCTGACCGTTCCAGAACGCATTGTCGTATTTCTGGCTGTAATGAATCGAGGACACCAGCGTTTTGCCGTTTCCATCCACGGACTCGCGTCCAAAAATCGTCTTATAGAAGTCCCAGGTGGTTCCGGCATGGTCGAAGGCTTCGTTGACGGCTTGATCCGAACTGGGTGCCGTATCGGTTTCCGAGCGGACGAGATCGCCCGGCAAATCGTTGAAGCCCTTGCAATCGAAAATCTGGCGCCGGCGGCCTTCACGCTTCACCGCCGCCGCCGAAGGCGCCCCCGTGCTGAGCTGGGCCCGGAAAGCCACCATGCTTTGGGTGAGCGACAGCGTCCGGCCAGCCGCTTCGGCGAGATCGGGATTGCCGCTTGTCGCGAGACGCCGCAGCACATCGAGCGGGACAACAAAGCAGCAGGGGCAACTTCCCATACTTGGATCGAAACGTGTTGAGTGCATGGATACCTCCTCATATCTCATTGAAACATAGAAGATAATAATCGTATTCCCATAAGACGTCCGTGGCGTCGCCACGCCGCCAAATTATGATGTAATTTTCGCGCTGTCATCAGTGATTTTCGATCCGATGACGGATAAAGTAAGCAATTCTTAGGTTATGTCCTGATCGCGGCCACCCGCGATGCCGGAGCGTTCCATGAAAATTTCCCTGATCCAGATGAATTCGATCAGCGACAAGGCCGCCAATATCGCCGCCGCGGCCACGCTGGTCGAACAAGCCGTCGCGGAGGAGCGGCCGGATTGGATCTCTCTGCCGGAATGTTTCGATTTTCTCGGCGGCGATCGCAAGGCCAAGATGGCGGCGGCCGAAACGTTTCCGGGCGGCCCGGCCTATGCCGCGATGCAGGCGCAGGCCAAAAAGCACCGGGTTTACATTCACGCCGGCTCGATCCTGGAAGTGCCCGGAACCGGAGAGCGCATTCACAATACCACCGTGGTCTTCGATCGCACCGGCGCGGAAATCGCGCGCTATCGCAAAATTCACATGTTCGACATCACCGCTCCGGACGGAACAAAATATAACGAAAGCGCGGTTTTTGCGCCGGGCAATGCCGCCGTGACCTACCGCTGCGAGGATATGATTGTCGGTTGCTCGATCTGTTACGACATAAGGTTTCCGGATCTGTTTCAGGCACTCGCCGCCAAGGACGCGGAAATGATCGCATTGCCGGCGGCTTTCACCTTGCAAACCGGCAAGGATCATTGGGAAGTTCTCTGCCGCGCCCGGGCAATCGAGACCCAGGCCTATGTCTGCGCCTCGGCGCAGACCGGCGCCCATGTCGCTGGCAAGGAAAGGCGCCAGACCTATGGCCATTCCCTCGCCGTTGATCCTTGGGGCCATGTCATCGCCAAGGCCTCCGATGGGGTCGGCATCGTCTCGACACGGATCGATCGCGACCTCGTAAAAAAGGTTCGCGCGCAAATCCCCGTGGCGCAACATAAGGTGCGCTTCGATTGAGCGGGAGGCCCGGCCAGCGCCTCGGCTTGTTCCGCCTTTTTTTCCGCGTCGCGGCCGTCTGTATTCTCGCCTTCGGAATAGGCTTCGCCGCGCACGCCGGACTTGCCGATGGTGCGCCCCCCAAAATGGTTTGGCATCGCGGCGAGCTTGGCGATCCTGGATCGCTCGATCCGCACAAGGCGACGACATTGATCGAGAGCAATATTCTCGACGAACTTCTCGAGGGTCTTGTCACGCTCGACGCGCGCGGCAAAATCATTCCAGGCGTCGCCGCGAGCTGGACGGTCGATCCCGGCGGAGCGGTTTATGATTTTAAGCTTCGCGGCGACGCCAAATGGTCGAATGGCGACAAGGTCGTGGCGGAAGACTTTGTCTTCGCGTTCCGGCGCCTGATGGCGCCCAGGACCGGCGCGCCTTATGCCAATATCCTTTATACGTTAAAGAACGCGGAAAGGATCAACAAGGGGGAACTGCCGGTCGAAGCCCTGGCCGTCCGCGCGTTGGATGAAACGACGCTCGAAATCGCGCTTGAGCAACCCGCACCCTATTTTATCTCTCAGCTCGCCCACATGACCGCCAAGCCGCTACACCGGAAATCAATCGAGGCCTTTGGATCGGATTTCGTGCGGCAGGCCCACATGGTGACGAACGGCCCTTTCATGCTGAAGGAATTCACCCCGAACGATCGCCTCGTTCTGGTCAAGAACCCCTATTATTATGACGCGGCGCATGTCGCGCTCGACGCGGAAATCTTTTATTCGCTGGAGGATCGCTCGGCAGCGCTGCGCCGTTTCATGGCCGGCGAAATTCAATCCTACGACGACGTTCCGGTGGAACAAATCGCTTTCGTCCGTGCCCATTTGGCCGATGCTTTCAAGGTAACGCCGAACCTCGGAAGTTACTTCTATGCCTTCGACACTCGGCACAAACCGTTTGACGACCGGAGGGTGCGCCAAGCGCTGTCCATGGCGATCGACCGCGAGTTTCTCGCCGAGCGCATCTGGGGCGGCACCATGGACCCCGGCTATAGTTTTGTGCCGCCGGGGATTGCGAGTTATGGCGCGCCCGCGACCGTCGCGTGGAAGGACAGCGACTCCTTTGACCGGGAAGACGAAGCCAAGCGGTTGTTCGCCGAGGCGGGCTTCGGCCCCAGCGCGCAAAAACTCGAGGTGGAAATCCGCTTCAACAATTCGGAAAATCACCGCGCGATGGCAGTGGCTATCGCCGATATGTGGAAAGCGCTTGGTGTCGAGACCAGGCTCCTTGCCACCGACGCCACGACTCATTACGCCTTCTTGCGGGAAAAGCCAGCGTTCGACATCGCGCGGTCGGGCTGGTTTGCCGATTATCCAGACGCGCAGAATTTTTTGTTTCTTGGACAAAGCGACAATCAAGCGCTGAATGCCGCGAGCTTCACGAACAAGAGTTACGATAGGTTGATGCATGAAGCGCAAGTGGAAGGTTTGCCGGAGCGGCGCCGCGCCATCCTGCACGAGGCCGAGGCGCTTCTTCTCGACGAACAGCCCTATCTCGTGCTTCTCACCTACCGGTCTCGCAATCTTGTCTCGCCAAAACTCAAAGGCTTCGAAGCAAATGTGCTCGACAATCATCCCGGCCGCTATATTTCGATTCCGCCATGAGCCAACTCGATGAAAGCCGGGCGCAATTCCTGGCGCGGCGCTGCGGCCGCGCGAAAGTGAAAGAGGACGGAAGGATTGCGCGCGCTCGCGATTCAGCGAATCGCAAATCCTCGCGCGTTTAACCCATGTTTCGTTTTTTTCTTGCTCGTGTCGCGACGGCCGTTCCAACACTGTTCATCATTATCGCCCTTTCGTTTTTCCTCATGCGCCTCGCGCCCGGCGGGCCTTTTGATACCGAGCGCGCGCTCGGTCCGGAAATCGCCATAAATCTGCGCCGGATCTACCGCCTCGACCTGCCTCTCGTTCAGCAATTTTGGTTTTATCTGCAAAACCTCGCCCATGGCGATCTCGGGCCGAGCCTCCATTGGCGCGATTTTAGCGTCAACGAACTCTTTGCCAAGGCACTACCGGTTTCAGCCATGCTCGGGGCGCAGGCCATGCTCGTCGCGATTTTCGTGGGCACGGCGCTCGGCCTTGCCGGCGCGATCTCGGAAAGCGGGCTTGGTGTGCGCGTTGTCGATGGCGCGGCGATGCTCGGAATCATTTTGCCCGTCTTCGTCGTCGCGCCGCTCCTGCAGCTTGGATTTGGTTTGACTCTCCATGCCTTGCCGGTCGGCGGCTGGAACGATGGCGCGTGGCAAAACCAGGTTTTACCGGTCATAACGCTCGCCTTGCCGCAGATCGCCATCGTGGCGCGGCTGATGCAAGCGGCGCTCCGCGATGCGCTTGCGATGCCGCACATCCGGACGCTGCGGGCTTTCGGAATGCCAGGCTATCACATTTACATTCATGCCCTTCGCGCCGCCTTTGCGCCGGTTGTATCTTATCTTGGCCTTGCCGCCGCCAATGTGCTCACCGGGTCGGTTGTGGTCGAGACCATTTTCGGGATTCCAGGCATGGGCCGGTATTTCGTCGATGGCGCGCTCGGCCGCGATTACACGCTGGTCATGGGCACGGTCATCGTCGTCGCGGCAGCTGTCCTTTTGTTCAATCTCATCGTCGATCTCATCCTCGCTTGGCTCGATCCAAGAGTGCGTTATGACTCGAGGCCACGATGAACGAGCTTGCGCGAGCGGTGCATTTGTCCCCGCGCAACTGGCCAATGCGGGCGAGCCTCGCCATCCTCGGGCTCGTTGCGATTCTTTGCCTAATTGGTCCGCTCGTTTCCGGCCATCCTTACGATCAGGTTTATCGCGACTACGTGCTCGTTCGCCCCTCGCCTTTCGCGCACCCTGACGCGCGTGAAACGCACGAGGCGCTAGAGGGGATAGCGCGACGCATGCGTGTGGGTGTCGAATCTTTCCGCGCGGAGGGCGAGCTTTTGCACGTCACGCTTGACGGCAACAGGAGGCTAGATCCTCGCGCATTGCGGACGTTTGAACGCTCCGACGTTTTCGGGCCCGCACGGATTGTCGAAACGAGCGACGAAGGCCGCCGCCTTTCCATCGACGCGCCCTTGAAGCGGACGGTATTTCTGTTCGGGACCGACACCAACGGCCGCGATCTTTTCACAAGGACACTCATCGCTGGCCGCATTTCGCTCGCCGTGGGCCTCCTTGCCTCTTTTGTGGCCCTGACCATCGGTGTCGCCTATGGCGCTGTCGCGGGCTATGCCGGCGGACGCGTCGATGCGCTAATGATGCGCATTGTCGAGATCGTCTATGCACTCCCTTTCATTTTTTTTGTGATCGTCCTCGTCATGGTATTCGGCCGCCATTTCGTGCTGATTTTCGTGACGATCGGCGCCGTCGAGTGGCTCGACATGGCGCGGATAGTGCGCGGCCAGACGCTTTCGATCAAGCAACGGGATTATGTCGCCGCCGCCGAGGCGCTTGGCGCGAGCGCCCCGGCTATACTTTGGCGCCATGTCATTCCCAACGCCTCGGGGCCTATCGCTGCCTATCTCGCCGTGCTTGTTCCGCGCGTGATCTTGCTCGAAAGTTTTGTGTCCTTTTTGGGCCTGGGCGTGCAGGAGCCGCTGACGAGCTGGGGCGTGCTCGTCGCCGATGGGGCTCGCAATATCCAAGGCTCTGTCCATCTTCTTATTTTTCCCGCGTTGTTTTTGGGCGCCACGCTCGGCGCGTTGCAGAGTCTTGGCAACGCATGGCAGGGCTCGCCCGGCGCCGGGAGCCGTTGATGGACGCTCCAGCCCAGCCGCTCCTCCGGGTGCGCGATCTTCGTGTGAGCTACGGTCCAACGTCTGTCGTCAAGGGGGTGAGCTTCACGCTCCGGCACGGCGAAACGGCGGCGATTGTCGGCGAATCCGGTTCCGGCAAGACCCAGACCGTGCTCGCCGCGCTAAAACTCCTGCCCCGCCAAGCGGTCACCACGGGTTCGGTAATCTTCGAGGACACCGAGCTTCTCGCGCTTTCGCGAAGGCGGCTCGATGCGCTTCTTGGCCGGCGTATCGCGATGATTTTTCAAGAGCCCATGGCGGCGCTCGATCCCTTGTTTACGGTGGGCGCGCAGATTGCCGTGATCCTGCGTCTCAAGGCAGGCCTTTCGCGCCGCGCGGCCACGTCGCGGGCGAAGGAGCTTCTGGACCTCGCCGGCATTGCGGAGCCAGGGCGCCGCATCCATGCCTATCCGCATGAACTGTCCGGCGGCCAGCGCCAGCGCGTCGCGATTGCGATGGCGATTGCGTGCAACCCCGATCTCTTGATCGCCGACGAACCCACGACGGCTCTCGACGTGACGGTTGCCGCACGAATCCTCGAACTTCTCGCAAAGCTCAAACAGAGTTTTGGCATGGCGATGATTTTTATCAGCCATGACCTTGGACTCGTGCGCCGGATCGCCGATAGCGTCCATGTGATGCGCGAGGGGGAAATCGTCGAAGCCGGGTCCGCCGCCGAGGTGGCCGCGAACCCGCGGCACGACTATACGCGCATGTTGCTCGCCGCGATGCCCCGCGCGCGCCCGCACACTCGGACGGAGACGCCGGTGCTTTTGCGCGCGCAAAATATCGGCGTGCGATTTTCGTTGCGTGGCGGTTTGTTGAGCGTGGCGCGGGAGCTGAAGGCGGTCGATGGGGTGAGCCTCTGCCTCAATCAGGGCCGCACGCTCGGCATCGTCGGCGAATCGGGGTCCGGCAAATCGACACTTGCCCGGGCGCTATTAAAACTTGTGCCGGCGAGCGGCACGATCAGTTTTGGCGGGCACGACCTAACCCCGCTCGATCGCGCCGCGATGCGGCCGTTGCGGCGCTCCATGCAGCTGGTGTTTCAAGATCCCTACGGCTCGCTGTCGCCCGCGATGCGCGTCGGCGATATCGTCACGGAGGGATTGCGCGTTCATGACCCGGCAATTAGCCGCAAGGAGCGCCACGCGCGGGCAGCCCTGGCGCTTGAAGAGGTCTTCCTCGACCCAGATCTCCGGCATCGGTTTCCCCAAGAGTTGTCCGGCGGGCAGCGGCAGCGGGTGGCGATCGCGCGGGCGATGATCCTAAAGCCGCGTCTCGTGGTGCTCGACGAGCCGACCTCTGCCCTCGATCGCGCGGTCCAAACCGGCATTCTAGCCCTGCTCGAACAATTGCAGGAGGCGCACGGCTTGACCTATGTCTTTATCAGTCACGACCTCGCCGTGATCCGCGCGGTGGCCAACGAGATCGCGGTGATGAAGGACGGGCGCATCATCGAACAAGGGGCGGCGCAAGAGATTGTGGAGCGGCCCCGCGCGCCGTATACAAGGGCGCTCATCGCGGCGGCGTTCCAAACTGGCGAGACATGACTCGATTCCCTCGCGGTCAGTTCAAATTCGGAATAGAATGCTCCTTAACGCAAGTTCCGCGCCACGGTAGGACCGGGGGGAGGCACAAATGGCTAGAGTTGGAATTGCAATCTATCCGATGGTCGCGTTTATCGCCCTAGGGGTCGGGTATCAGTACCGGCTTGAGCGGATTGAGCGAGCTTCTAGACAGAGAATTCTGGAGACGGGTTATAGCCTGTTGCAAGGATGTCGGAGGTGAGGAACCCGGTTACGGTCTCTATTCTTATGCGCTCGCGGTCAACGACAGTGGTCGGTCGACCAAATTCCTGAATGACGTGTTCAGCGCTATCCGCCCCGTAGAGGACACGGCTGCGCACCTTTCTCAGACCAACATATTCTACATACCTTTGAAGAAAAATATAGGAGCCTTTGAAGAAAAATATAGGAGCGGAAGAATTGAGGAAAGGATTAATAGACAATAACGAGCTCGCGGCCTCGACCGCCACCCATTCAAAAAACTTCTATGATTACAAAATGTCTCGGGAACTACTGGATCATCTTTGCGATCCGCCAGCCGAAGAAATCAGGGCAGTGTGCGAAGGCGACCTATCCAGAGGCCCTTACATTTTCACCTATGCCAAACCAGCAAGCAAGCTCGCCCCGGTGCCGCCGCCTTTCCTCTTCGTGGATCTGAGTCCTGTCCATGAGCGTGCATTCCCTGAATTTATCTCCGCTTTTATCGCGCAAGTGAAACGCGAGGACATCAGCGATTTTGCGAAAATAGATACGTTGAGACTTAGGGTGCTGAGCATCGTCCTCACGGCGGCGGATTTCGTGGCGCCCGTGCAGAAGGCTACGGAGGACATCGTTCACATCGCCACCGGACAGACTGAGACGGACAAAAAATAAGCTGGAGGCGATGATGCAACCCGCCCTTCTCGTAATCGTCCTGGCGATAGTCGTAGCTGTTGGATACTGCGTGGTCTTCTCGCGGGTTTATCCGTTTGTCCAGGTGGACGGCTCTATAGAGGCATTGTGCGCGATGCTGGGGCTCTTGACGGCCTTGGCAATTGCGGGCGCGTGGAAAGCCGTAACAAAAAATAGAATTGCGCGGTAGCACGCCTGCATCGAACCCACTGAGCGGGGTAGGGACGCGCTCGTGAAATGGCGGGACAAAATCGCCCGCCAAACCGTCCGCGCGGGGAACGCCATCGGATTATACCAAGTCTCATTGTTCGTGACTCTCCGCCGTCATGCCCGGGCTTGACCCGGGCATCCAATCACGGAAGCTGCAGGTTTGGACAGCCGTCCTCAAGCCCGAGCATGACGGCGGGGGCCGATGGGTCATTTTCCACGAGAGTCGGTATAACTCATCATGCGCGTCGATCTCTTCAATTTCGATCTGCCTCCGGAATTCATTGCGCTGCGCCCCGTGGAACCGCGCGACGCCGCGCGGCTCCTCATTGTCAGGCCACATGGCTCGCCGCGTTTCGAGGACCGCGCGGTCCTCGATCTGCCGGATCAACTTGCGCCCGGCGACGTTCTCGCCGTCAACGACACGCGGGTCATCCGCGCGGGGCTATATGGGGTTCGCGTGCGCGGCAAAACCTCGGCCCGGATCGAGGCAACCTTGATTAGACGCGAAGGCCAAGCGTCGTGGCGCGCTTACGTGCGGCCGGCGAAGAAGCTGAAGCAAGGCGAAGTCATTCGCTTCGCCGCCGCAAACAGCATGGAGAGCGGCGTGGAAAGTCTCGATGCCGAGGTCGTTTCAAAAGGCTACGAAGGAGACGTTTTGCTGAAGTTCGTTGTGTCCGCCGGGACGCTCGACAAAGCAATCGAACGAATAGGCCAAATGCCGCTGCCGCCTTATATTTCGAGCCGGAGGCGCGCCGACGAACGGGACACGCAAGACTATCAGACGCTGTTCGCGCAAAAGCCCGGCGCGGTCGCGGCGCCAACCGCAAGCCTCCATTTCACGCCAAGGCTCGTTGCCGCGCTTACCGCGCGGGGTGTCCTTATTCAAAGAGTTACGCTGCATGTGGGGCCGGGCACGTTCTCGCCGGTCAAGGCGAAGGACACCGTGGACCACAAGATCCACGCTGAATGGGGCGAGGTTAGCCAAGCAGCGGCCGGCGCCCTGAACAGCGCGCGCGCCGCTGGCGGGCGCATTATCGCGACCGGAACGACGAGCTTGCGGATTCTCGAAGCCGCGGCGAGGCCGGATGGAAGGTTCGAGGCTTTTGCCGGCGAAACGTCGATATTCATCACGCCGGGCTATAAGTTCAAAGCGGCCGATGTGCTGTTGACCAATTTCCATTTGCCGCGCTCGACGCTTTTCATGCTTGCCGCCGCTTTTTCCGGCATTGAGACCATCCGCGCCGCGTATGCCCACGCGATCACGGGAAACTACCGGTTCTATAGCTATGGCGACGCATGTTTGCTGTTTCCGGCTGCTGCGGAGAATGGCGCGTGACGGGTATTTTCCGTTTCGACGTAGCAAGCCTTGACGGGGCGGCGCGCGCGGGACTTATCACAACTCCCCGCGGAACAATCCGCACGCCTGCATTCATGCCGGTCGGCACGGCAGGAACCGTCAAGGCGATGCATCCCGAAACGGTAAAGGCGCTCGGCGCCGATATCGTGCTCGCCAACACCTATCACCTCATGCTGCGGCCGGGCGCGGAGCGAATCGCGCTGCTCGGCGGCCTGCATGAATTCATGAACTGGCCGTGGCCGATCCTGACCGATTCCGGCGGGTTTCAAGTCATGTCGCTCGCCAAACTCCGAAAGCTGGATGAGAATGGGGTGACCTTTCAATCCCACATCGATGGCGCGCAGCATGTGTTGACGCCCGAGCGGGCGATGGAGATTCAGGATCTGCTCGGTTCGGATATCCAGATGCAGTTCGACGAATGCGTCAGACTTCCCTGCGCGGAAGCCGAAGCGCGCCGCGCCATGCTCTTGTCGCTGAGATGGGCGGAGCGCTCCAAGGCGGCGTTTGTGGCGAAGCCGGGACGCGCGTTGTTCGGCATCGTCCAGGGCGGCGCGGCCGAAGCATTGCGGATCGAAAGCGCGAAAGCGCTTGGCGGGATCGGATTTGACGGTTACGCGCTGGGCGGGCTTGCCGTCGGCGAGCCGCGGATGGTCATGCTCGCCATGATCGAGCGCGTACTGCCGTGGTTGCCTCACGCCAAGCCTCGCTATCTTATGGGAGTAGGCACGCCGGACGATCTTCTGGAGGCCGTGCGGCGGGGCATTGACATGTTCGATTGCGTGTTGCCGACGCGCGCCGGACGCCATGGTCTTGCCTACACCCGCTCCGGGCGGTTCAATTTGCGGAATGCGCGCTACGCCAGCGGTCCGTCCCCGGTCGATCCGCTGTCGTCTTCCGCGGCGGCGCGAACATATTCCCGCGCGTATTTGCATCACCTCGTCAAGTCGGGAGAGATACTTGGCATGATGCTGCTGACCGAGATTAATCTCGCCTATTACCAGGATTTTATGGAGGATATGCGCCGCGCCATCGCGGCAGGCCGCTTCGACGATTTTTGCGACGCGGCCAAGTCGGCTTGGCGGACCGGCGAGACACGCGGCAAGCTTGATGCGTGATGAGCAAGGCGTTCTCGCCTAATCCTGAAACGCCGGATCGTTTCCGGCTGATCGCAAAAAAGGTTCAGGTTGAATTGTTTCTCAGTAATTCAAAATGGCGACGAGCTTCAAATCGAAGATGCGGATTGCTCTGAGCCGGACGCAATGCCCACTCAAGCGCAATCGGAACATTATATGTTTCGAGCCGACGCAATGGAGGCCACGCATCAGATAGGCTGGTTTCTGGATTTTTATGAAAGTGCATCGTTTCATAGGCCACGATGTCGGCAGCCTACAGTGGCTTTACGTTGAGCGGATTGGCAACGTCAACCGAACACAATCGCGTATCTATATGATCTATTTTTCTTAAAGCACGTTCAATTTTGTCAATATCGAATTGCGTCTCTTCAGCAAAAACCAATGCTATTTTGGGTTCCTGAAGCGCTGTGGCGCATCCGGTCACATTAAAAATAGCTTCCCAAACCCCTTCACGGTACCCTGGTTTACGATGATTCTTAGACTGTAAGAATTTGCTGGTAAATCCAAAGAATTGGATCACATACCTGCCCATAATATCGAGCAGGTTATTCAGCAAATCATTCCGCCTCGGTTCATCCCAGTTTTGCAACCGTCCTGTAAGTTTTCGAAATTCTTCATGTGGAACATATCCATGCCGCTTGGCAGCGCCGTAGCCCATTCCTCAGAAAATTTTTCCCAACTTTCATCCGAAGCCAAACATCCGCCCAAAGACGTCTGGATTTCGCGGCCACTACCTTTGTCGTGCTCCCCGCTTTCGTCAAAATAAGCCCGAAGCATTGCTATCTCACTGTCCGGGGGCAATGCATGCCGACTGCAAGCTCGTCGAACCCAGATCGGATAAAGGGGGCCATGACTCATCCCCACGCGCCCGATGTACGGCCTGGATACGCGAAGTACAATATTGCCGAATTCCGCTACTTGCCACGCACCTTGGCGCTGCTAGCCACCGCCTATGAGCAGCCAGTCGATCACCGTGCAGGCCGGTGGTTTGCTGCCGCCACCAGGCGGCCCAACAGTTCCGGTGTGGCGAAACCGTCTGCCGGAGTCTCCCCGGAACTGATTTGGAAATCATGGATCGCATCACGCGAAGCCTGCCCGAAACGGCCGTCGATCGGCCCGTGGTAGAACCCGAGGCTTTCGAGCAAGCGTTGAATCTCCGCCTTTTGCGTCCGGCTCAAAAAAATCTCTGCCTCCGGCCAATGGCCGCGCGGCGCGGGTTTGCCTTCGATCCGTTGCGCGAGCAAGCCAAGCGAAAGGGCGTAGGAATCCGAGTTATTATACGCCTTGAGAATCCAGTAATTTGCCGACAAAAGGAAGGCCGGACCGGCCGTGCCGGACGGAAGGAACAAGGTTGCCTCTGCCGCCGGCGGAAACGCGTCCCCGTTGGCGCTTTTGACGCCTTGCGCGGCAAACGCGGCAAAGCTGCCATGCAACGAGGCAAAGCCGAAATTTTTGGGCAGGATCGCTTCGGTTCCCCAGGAGAGGCTAGGCTGCCAACCGGACTGGCGCAAAAAATTTGCGATCGAGGCCAGGCTATCGAGAGGATTGTTCCAAATGTCTGGAAAGCCTGATCCGTCATAGCTGACCGCATATTTGAGAAAAGCGGAGGGAAGAAACTGCGGCCCGCCCATCGCGCCAGCCCAGGAGCCTTTCATCGCAGCGCGGGCAACGCCGCCTTTGTCGAGCATGACCAGCGCGCTGATCAATTCGTCGCGAAAAATCGGCCGGTCCGTTCGAAGGTACGCAAGGGTCGCGAGCGAGCGGGGGATGTCTTTTTCGCCGGTCGCTTTGCCGTAGTCGGACTCAAGGCCGAAAGCCGCGACGACGATCGCGGCCGGTACGCCAAAGCGCTGCTCGATATTCGCAAGTTCGGCGCGCCACGCATGCAGACATTCCCGGCCGCTTGCGATGCGACGGGGCGAAACGGCTTCGTCGAGATAGGATTTGAGAGTCTTGTCGAACTCCGCCTGCCGGTTCGACGCGGCGGGCGCGGCGGGATCGGGGGTGAGTCCAGCGAAAGCCGCGTCAAAAGTTCCGCGCGTGATCCTTTTTTCTTCGGCAAGCGGCCAGAGGCTTTGCAAAAACTCTTGGAAGCCCACGGAGGAAGGCGCCGGGCGGTTTGCGGGCTGATCGAGCGCCGGCGCGACTCGCGCCGGCCAGCAAAGCGCCAACGACAAAACTGTAAGGACGCGTAGTAGCTTTAGGTTCTTCCGCATTTGCCAGCATGAACCGAAGTCCACTTCGAAGACAAACGCAAGCCCGCCGCTCTTCCAACGGTTATTTGGGCAGGGCCGCTCGCATTGACCTCCTTGCCCGCGGCATATAGGATACCCCCCTACACCAACGTCACTTCTGCGGAAGAAAGCCGGGCATGAGCCACGTCATTCGCGACAAGCAAAAGCTTCTGAACCGGGTACGCCGCATTCGCGGGCAGGTCGAAGCCATCGAGCGCGCGCTCGACGGCGAGGCAGGTTGCGCGCAGATCATGCATCAGATCGCCGGGTGCCGTGGCGCGATCAACAGCCTGTTGGTGGAAGTGGTCGAGGATCACATCCGCACCCATTTGGTCGATCCCGCCAAGAATCCGGAGGCGCTCGACGCCGAGGCGGCAGTGCAACTGATCGAAGTCGTTCACAGCTATTTCAGGTGAGGGCCCGAGCCAGAAGAGAGATCATGCAAGATCAGGACGCCACGCCTTTGGGCGAACACAGCCATATTTTTCTTGGCGCAGGCCATGTGGCGAACGAGCGCAGGACTTGGGCCGCGATTTCGCTCGCGGGATTCATGATGGTCGTGGAAATCGCGGGCGGCACCGTGTTTGGGTCGCTCGCCGTGGTCGCCGACGGCTTTCATATGGCAACCCACGCCTTGGCGCTGTTGATCGCGGCCGTGGCTTATTCCTATGCGCGGCGGCACGCGAATGATCCCCGCTTCGTGTTCGGCACGGGAAAGCTCGGCGATCTCGCCGGTTTTACGAGCGCCCTCGTCCTTGCGATCATCGCCTTGATTATCGGCTATGAGGCGGCAGTGCGTCTTTTTTCGCCAGTGACGATCCATTTCGATGAGGCGATTTTGATCGCGGCCGGCGGTCTCATCGTGAACATTGCCACCGCCTGGCTTCTCGCCGGAGGCGGCGGCGATCATCATGGCCATGCGCATGGCCACGGGGTTAGGCATCGCGGGGGGCCCGGCGCGCATGCGCACGACGAGCCTCGCCGCATCGACACCGGGCGGGGAATCTTGCTTTTGGAGGTCTTCGAGGATGGCGTGCCGCCGCGTTTCCGGCTGCGTCGAGAGGACAATCTCGAACCTGCGTCAGGGCTTGGCGATAGAGCCGTTTCGATCGAAACCGAACGCCCCGGCGGCGCGCGGCAGAATTTTCGCTTCGCCGATCGCGGGGCTTTTCTCGAATCGGTGGAAGAAATTCCCGAGCCGCATGCGTTCAAGGCCCGCCTGCGGCTCGCGGGCCTCGATCACGCGGATGTTTACGAACTCGATTTCGTCGAGCACGAACATGGCGGCGCTCCGTCCGACTCCGCGGCTGGACGCGACAACAACATGCGCGCTGCTTTCGTGCATGTGGCGGCGGATGCGGCGGTCTCTGTGCTCGCGATATGCGGGCTGCTCCTCGGGCGCTTTTTTGGCTGGGTCTGGATGGACCCGGTCATGGGCATCGTTGGGGCCTTGGTCATCGCCAATTGGGCCTATGGCCTGATCCGCGACACTGGCGGCGTGCTCCTGGATATGAACCCCGATAAGGCAATGGCCGAAGAGCTGCGGCGCACCATCGAGAGCGACGGGGACCGCTTGGCGGATCTCCATGTCTGGCGGCTCGGCCCCGGCCATCTCGGCGCGATCGTCTCGATCATGACGGCAAAACCCCGCGATGCGGAATTTTACCGGTCGCGGCTCAGCCGTTTCCGAATGCTCTCGCATGTCACGATCGAAGTGCGCGATACAATCGCTTGCCGCGAGGCGGCCAAAAGGTGTCCTCCGGCCGCCGGATGACCGGCGATGCGGAAAATCGTCCGGAAACCCTGCTTCGCACAAGAAAATTTGCCCACGATGAGGCGGATCGCCGTGGAGGGAGCGTTTCGCGCGATGCTCGCGGCAGCCCTAATCCTGACCGGTTTCGCAATAATGGCAAATTTTGCATAAAGTTGGCTGATTCGCCCGGTAAGAGGCCCGGTTTGGCTGTGCTCGGAGGGATGGATGGAGGGCTGCTGGCGCCAGCGGAAGATGAAATTCGCGCGGTATGCCGGAATTTGCGCCGGGATTTGCACTCTCCTCCTGGCGGCCTCGCCGGTGCTGGGCGAAGCCGCCGGTCAAATGGGAGTCGTTGCGAGTTTGCGCGGCCATGCCGGCGCGGCGGGACTGTCGCTGATCGCCAGTCTCATCGCATTTCCGGTGCTCGCCGCGCTGCTCCATCTATCCCGGCGGCGGGGTTGGATGGAACACGAGGCAACTCATCGTCTTAAGCTTTCGGCGTTACGCGCGAAGCTCGACCGCGCCGAGCTTTTTCTTGGCGCCGAAACCCAGATCATCGTTGCCTGGGGAGGAGGGCCGGGCGAGGACCCCGATATCGAAGGGAATCTCCGGCTTGCCGGGGACCGGTCGAATCCCCGCCAAGTGCTTGCCTTCGGGTCATGGCTGCCGCCAGGGACGGCACAAACTCTCGACAACTCCGTCGCGCGGTTGCGCACACAGGGCGAATCGTTCCGCGCCACCGTCGCGAGTTTGGACGGGCGGCATCTCGAAATCGAGGGGCTCCCGGTTGGCGGCCTGGCCGTGCTGCGGATCAGGGATGTCTCCGGCGATCGTCTCGATGCCGTCCGCCTCCAAGAGTTGCAGGCGGCCACGATCGAGCAACTCCACGCCTTGCGGGCACTGCTCAATGCTGTTCCATACCCGGCGTGGGTGCGCGACGGCGGTGGCAAATTGAGCTGGGTCAATGCCGCCTATGCCCGCGCGGTCGAAGCCAAGGATCGCGAGGCCACGGTCTTGCGCGGCATCGAGCTTATCGAACGTCAGGCGCGCGAGGCGAGCGCTGCGTCGCGTGGGACAGGAGCGGTCTGGCACGGGCGCGCTCCGGCGGTCGTTGCCGGCGAGCGCCGGATGCTCGACATTGTCGATGCGCCGGCTGGCTCCGGTTCGGCCGGAATGGCGGCCGATGTGTCGGAAATCGAATCCATGCGTGCCGCGCTCGACCAGCAAACGCAGGCGCATGCGCGCACGCTCGACCAGCTTTCGACGGCGGTTGCAATTTTCGACGGCGCCAAGCAGCTGGTTTTCCACAATGTGGCCTATCGCCAGCTTTGGGCGCTCGATCAGGCTTGGCTCGACCAGAAACCAACCGATTCCGAGATCCTCGACCGCCTCCGGAGGGCGCGGCTGTTGCCGGAGCAAGCCGATTTCCGGGCTTGGAAGGCAGACCTGCTCGCGGCCTATCAATCGCTCGATACCGACGAACAGGTCTGGTTTCCGCCGGATGGGCGGACGTTGCGCGCTGTCATCAGCCCCAATCCGCAAGGCGGCGTCACCTATCTTTTCGACGATGTCACCGAACGCTACCGGCTCGTTTCGCAGTTCAACGCCTCGATCCGTGTGCAGAGCGAAACCCTCGATACCTTGAAGGAGGGCGTGGCCGTGTTTGGCAGCGACGGCCGCCTCAAATTGTTCAACCCGGCCTTCGCCAACATGTGGGCGCTCGGCTGCGGCGAACTCGACGACCGGCCGCATATCGACCGCGTGGCCCTGCTCTGCGCTCCGCTGTTCGCCGACGTCGAAATTTGGGGCGCGCTGCGCGCCGCCGTCGCCGGATTGCCGGATCAACGCGTTGGGCTCGAACGCCGTCTCGCGCGCCGCGACGGCTCCGTGCTCGATTGCGCCGCCGCGCCGCTGCCCGATGGCGCGACCCTTCTCACCTTCATCGACATGACCGCCAGCGTGAATGTCGAACGTGCGTTGACGGAACGCAATCAGGCGCTGATCGGCGTTGAAAAGCTACGCAATGAGTTCGTCCACCATGTCTCCTACGAGCTGCGTTCGCCGTTGACCAATATTATCGGTTTCATTCAACTTCTCGACGATCCCGCGATCGGCCCGCTCAACGGCAAACAGCGCGAGTATGCGGGCTATGTGATGAAATCCTCATCGGCGCTCCTCGCCATCATCGACGATATTCTCGATCTCGCCTCGATCGACGCGGATGCGATGGAGCTGTCGCTCGATGAGGTCGACATCGCGCAAACCATCCGGGAGGCGGCGGAAGGCATCCAGGACCGGCTCCAAAAATCCTCGCTCACCCTTCGCGTCGCGGCGATGGAGGATATCGGGTCCTTTGCCGCCGACGGCAAACGCATCCGGCAGATTCTCTTCAACCTTCTCTCGAACGCGATCGGCTTTTCCTCGCCCGGTCAAACCATCGATCTCGCGGCGATGCGGCGGGACGGCGAAATCCTGTTCAAGGTTACCGACGAGGGGAGTGGAGTTGCGCCCGAAATCCTCGAACATGTTTTCGACCGGTTTAAAACCCATACAACCGGGACGCGGCATCGCGGCGTAGGACTTGGCCTTTCCATTGTGCGGTCCTTCGTCGAACTGCACGGCGGACGCGTCGAAATCGATTCGGCGCCGGGAAAAGGGACGCGCGCGACTTGCATCTTTCCCTTACAAGGTGCGAAGCTCCCCGCAAGCCACACTGCGCAAGGAGCGTGAACGCAATGGCCGCAGGCACGGTCCCCGCTTCCGGTACGATCTGGCCGCGCGAGCTAGAAGACGAGGGCGCGATCGCCGGGTTTGCCGCCGATGTCGCCGCGCTCATCGGTCCTGGCGATCTCGTGACCTTGTCGGGCGGCCTTGGCGCGGGAAAGACGGCGTTCGCGCGCGCCGTCATTCGTATCCTAACGGGCGAGCAAGACCTCGAGGTGCCGAGCCCGGCCTTCACCGTGATGCAGGTTTACGAGGGCTTGAACTTCGCCATCGTTCACGCCGATTTCTACCGGATCGAGAAGCCGCGGGAGCTCGTGGAATTGGGGTTCGAGGAGGCTTGCGACGGCGCGCTCGTCCTTGTCGAATGGCCGGAGCACGCGGGCGGCTTTCTCGATGCCGGCAGGCTCGATATCGAATTCGGGCTCGACTACGACCGCGGCCCCGGCTACCGCGCCGTGACCCTAACCGGGATTGGACCGTTCGCGGCGCGGCTCGCGCGCGCCAAGGCGGTCCACGAGCTTCTCGAGCGCAGCGGCTGGAGCGGGGCCCGGCGTGATTTCATGCAGGGCGATGCGTCGACGCGAAGCTATGAGCATTTGGTGAAACCCGATGGGCGGAGCGCCATTTTGATGAATTCGCCGCCTCGCCCGGACGATCCGCCGCTTCGCTATGGCAAATCCTATAGCGCCATCGCCAAACTCGCTGGGGACATAAAGCCTTTTATTGCGGTCGGCCATGGGCTGCGCGAACAAGGCCTCTCGGCACCCGAAATCATTGCCTTCGATCTCGCCGCCGGTCTTGCCATCGTCGAGGATCTCGGCTGCGAGCCGGTTTCTGGCGGAGGCGGCATCATCGAGGAACGTTACGCCGTTGCGCTGACCGGGCTCGCTTATTTGCACGGCGCCAGCCTTCCCGACACTTTGCCCATCGATGGCAACGAGACCTACCGGATTCCAATCTAT
>JALZAY010000198.1 GCA_030948025.1 Pseudomonadota bacterium | reverse complement strand
AGCTGGGTGCCGAAATCGGATAGCTTGCCCTTGCGGCGCTGCCCGTGCTGGCCCGGCCCATATTCGCGCCGGTTGAAGGGGCTTTTCGGACGGCCCCAAATATTCTGGCCCATCCGGCGGTCGATTTTATATTTGGCTTCGGCGCGCTTCGTCATCGCGTGTCCTCTTAAGGCGGTGCGCCGGAAAAAGGACACGGCCCGCGCGGAAGCGTGGCGCTGAAACCGCGTCCTCCCGCCAGCTAGGGGGAGGAACGCGCCCTCCTCTGCCAGGCCCCATCAAAGGCCAAGCCGACAGGCGCAACGCTTCACATCAACAGAAGTGAAGGCGGCACCACGGGTGCGTCTTTGGCGGGGCCAGCCCGCCGCGTCTCGAAGCTCCAAACAGCGTAACGGGACGCCGTCGGGTTAGTAGGTTTTGCGGGGCGGGTCAAGATCGCGTCGCAATCATACCGCCTTCAATCCCGGTTGCGCGGACAGCTTTTCGGCTTCCTCCTTGCGCTCGGAATAGCGGCTCGTGAAGTAACCGGACACTCCGCGCGTCAAATAAGTAAATTTCAGCAATTCCTCCATCACGTCGACCAGGCGATCGTAATAGGGCGAAGGCCGCAATCGCCCCGCCTCGTCGAATTGCTCATGCGCTTTTGCGACGGACGATTGATTGGGAGCAGGGGGTACGAGATATCGTGGAGGGCGCTGGAGTAGAATAGCGTAGGAAAGATAGAGGGTTATCGGCGGTTTCGTTGATGATCCACGCTTCATTGTCGATTGAAAGTCTGATTTCGTTAAGCCGTTGATTTTCCATTGATCGGCTGCTCATCAATCCGATCGAAGACGACCCCTGTGACGGTGCTTCTGGCGGTATTTTGCGGAGGCCACACCCGGCGTTTTGAAAAAACCGTCAGACAAAGGCCGACCAAGTGACGGTATTTTTCTGGCGGCTTATTTATTGAAATTCCAGGGAAAGGGTCGTTCAAGGTGCAAGCATCAATGCCTTGGATCAATCGACTCGCTTTCAAGCGCCAGCACTGCGAACACGCACTCATGGACCCGCTCCAGCGGTTCACGAGCGACGAAGAGCTTCAGCGCCTCGGGACCGAGGGCGGAGAGGAGGGTGCTGGACAGAGATCGGATGGTTGTGAACGAGTGGTCCGCCTCCCTTTCCCTGCTGCTTGATAAATCCGCAGGACTAATACTTGCATGAATTATTGATAATCAACGGGTTATTTATCGGTGATATTGAACTCTGTAACTGCAGAAATGATCCCCGTGCTTGCGCGCGGTGATGGCGGGCCACGCGTCGAGGGAAACCATCAACGGTAGGTGCAATCACAATTTCTGGCCGTCGGCCATTTCGAATGCCTTTTCGTCCTTGACTGACCAATAGCTCATAAGTTATTGATCTGATCAATCGCTCATGGGTTATTGATTGCAAATGCTCAGCACCCCCGATGTCCTCTTCAAGGCCCTCGCCGACCCAACTCGCCGTGCAGTCTTCGAGCGGCTGTGTTGCGACGGAGACCAGACGGTCGGGGCCCTGACGGCTCAGGCCGGGGTCTCGCAACCGGCCGTCTCAAAGCATCTCGGGGTCCTGAAGCGGGCCGGGCTGGTGCGCGACCGCCACGAAGGTCGCCAGACGCACTATAGCGCGCAGCTCGGCGCCTTGGCCCCGCTGATCGACTGGACAAGCCAAATGGCCGGGTTCTGGGAAACCCGGTTCGACCACCTCGAAGATCTGCTCAAAAGGATGGACCAATGACCAATACTGCGACCGAAACGCTCTCCGTCGTTGTCGAACGGGAGATACCTTTTCCGCCGGAAAAGATCTGGCGCGCGCTCACGCAACCACACCTGATCGAGGAGTGGCTCATGAAGAACGACTTCAAGCCTGTCGTGGACCACCGTTTCAATCTTCGCGCAGACTGGGGCGTTGTTGACTGTCAGGTCCTGGCAGTCGAGCCGAACAAAACGCTGTCTTACACGTGGGGTGCCTATGGTCTCGAGAGTGTCGTCACTTGGACTCTCGCCCCTACGAGCACGGGGACCCACCTGTGCATGGAGCAGTCGGGCTTCCGGCCGGATCAGCCGCAGTATTACGAGGGCGCCAAGGGCGGGTGGCAGGGGTTCTTTGCGGCCCTGGAGCAGGTATTGGCGCGGATAGACTGAAGCTCTTCGGAACATGTCAGAGCTGGGCGGCCCGGCGTTGAAAGCCCGAAACATCGCCATTGGATCACCACGATCGTCCTCGCCTTCTGCATCCTGAGCGGCGGCGCGGCTGAGACGGTGCATTACCAGGCCAATGTCGAAGGCATCATCGTGCGCCTAGGATAACTTCACCTGCCTAAAGGGCGCGTTCTCGCCGCCGATCTTCTCTCATTTCTTGCGGACGCGCATGACTTGATGGACTGCCTCGATGCTTTCGTGCGCGCTGCGCGAGGCTGACGGTCTTTTCTCCGCCAAGCCGACTATATAGTCGTCACCAACAGAAGGATCAGGTCCGCGATGCGGGGCTCGATTTGGGTCTCGGGTGGATAAATCCACAAAACATTGCCGATCCGAAAAGGAGCCCAAAGCCGGCACAAAAATGCTCGACCTTCCATTGTCCCTTTGACCCGCGCAGTCTCAAGCGGTTGCGACCCGCCGGCCGTGCTGATCGACGACGCGCTCGCCGTCCTCCTTAAAAAATTCGCCTTGCTGCGGCGGCAAGAGGTCGATCACGAGTTCCGAAGGCCGGCAGAGTCTTACCCCTTTTGGCGTCACCACGATCGGCCGGTTGAGGAGAATGGGATGCGCCTCGAATGCGTCGAGCAGGGCGTCCTCGGCGAGGTTGTTGTCGTTAAGCCCCAATTCGCGAAAAACCGGTTCCTTATCGCGTAGCAGGGCACGCAGCGGCACGTCCGCACGGGTCGCGAGCTGACGAATCAAAGCCCGCGCCGGAGTGGTTTTCAAATATTCGATGACATGGGGCTCGATGCCCGCGTTGCGGATAAGGCCGAGCGTATTGCGCGACGTGCCGCAACGAGGATTATGGTAGATGATGACATCCATCGGCGTCAGGCCACTGGCGGGCGGGGGCTGGCCGCGCCCCCGGCCCGGCTAGCGTTCACGTTGTCCATGTGTCGATAGTGGACGAAAACGCGACATACGCAAGCAATAACCGCGCGTCTATTTGCCCGTGACCAGCAGAATTTTGCCCAAGTGTGAGGACGATTCCATCATCTCGTGCGCCTCGCGCGCTTGTTCGAGCGAAAAAGTCGCGTGAATCACTGGCTTGGCCAAGCCCTTGTCCAAGAGTGGCCAGATTTTTTCGCGCAAGGCCGTGGCGACGTCGGCTTTCTGTTGCACGCTGCGCGCCCGCAAGGTGGAGCCGGTCAGGGTCAGGCGACGCAGCAAGATTGGACGCAAATCGAAATTCTCGACCGTCGCCGATTGCATGAAGCCTATCTGAACAAGACGGCCTTCCGCCGCCATCACGGATATGTTCCTTGGCAGATAAGTCCCGCCGACCATGTCGAGCACGACATCGACGCCATGCTTGCCAACGATGTTTTTTACCTCTTCGGTGAAATCCTGGGTCTTATAATCGATCGCGAAATCGGCGCCGAGCGTCTTGCAAAAGGCACATTTTGCACTCGAACCTGCCGTGGCTATAACCCTCGCGCGGATATGCTTGGCCAACTGGATCGCGGTCGAGCCAATGCCGCTCGATCCGCCATGCACCAGAAGCGTTTCACCCGGTGCTAGCTTTCCGCGCGACAAAACATTGTCGAACACGGTGAAATAATTTTCTGGAATGCCCGCTGCCGCGACGACCCCCAAAGCCTTCGGCACCGGCAGGCAGAGAAGCGCATGGGCAAGTGCGTATTCCGCATAGCCGCCGGAACCGACGAGAGCGCAAACGTCGTCGCCGTCGGTTGGCGCGCTCACGCCTTCCCCACGAGCGACCACCCGGCCCGCGATTTCGAGGCCGGGAATGGCGCTCTCGCCCAGAGGCGGCGGATAGATACCTTCGCGCTGCAGGCAATCGGGACGATTGACGCCCGCCGCGGCGACTTCGATCAAGACCTGGCCGGGCCCCGGTTCCGGCACCGGCGCCTCGCCGGTCCTTATTACGTCCGGGCCTCCATGGCCTTCGAAATGAACCTGCTGCATCATCAGCATGGTATTTTCCGCCTTGGCGTTCGCAACAAGAGGAAACGCACCCTCGTCACGTCGGTTTCATGAAGAAATAGACGGTCAGCACAAGCCCCACCGCGACGACGAAGCTTTTGACTATTTCTGCGGGCACCCGCCGCGCCGCGTGCAGCCCGGCGGTACCTCCCGCAATCGCGCCAACCGCCACGACGATCGTCCATTGCCAATGGACGAGACCGGCGGCGATGAAGGTGACGGCCGCCGTCGCGTTCATCAGTACGCCGAGCAGAATTTTCAGGCTGTTCATCAGCCAAATGTCGCGAAGCCCAAAAAGGGTGAGCGCGGCGAGCATGAGAATGCCAATGCCGCCGCCGAAATAGCCGCCGTAGATGGCGACCAATCCTTGCGCGGCGAAAATCCCTTGCCGGTTTAGCCGGAATTTCGTCGTGCCGGGGCCCCAATAATTGCCGCCTGCGAAAATCGCCGTCGCGAAAAGGATAAGCCAAGGCACGATACGGCTGAAGACGGTTTGGGGCGTGACGAGAAGCAGGAGGCCGCCGATGAGGCCGCCGGCAAGACTTATCGTTGCAAGGACAGGCACATTTACGCGGCTGTCGGCAGAAGCGGCGGCGAGACCGTCGCGCGCGGCGTAACCGGTCGCGATCTGGCCCGGGAACAGCGCGACGGTGCTTGACGCGTTGGCGTCGATGGGCGGCAATCCGGCGGCGATCAGCGCCGGGAAGGTGAGAAAGGAGCCTCCTCCGGCAACAGCATTGATGAAGCCCGCCGCGAACGCCGCGAGCGCCACGAGGACAAAAATCATCGTTTCCCCGATGCCAGTGGCTAAACGCCACGGCCTGGCAAATGTGGCCGAAAAGCATCACCTGTGAGAAAAGTGTTATTTATTAGGCAAAAAGATGTTTTGTTTGGCGAAAATATGGTTAATTTAATTTAACTACCTCCGCGCAGTTAAACCGTCGGCGCGGCAAATCTGTCATATACCCCATTCCGGTCCGCTGCGCGGTTCCTGCGCGGAATTTCTTGCTTTGTCCTAAAAATCATCGCGTTCGACCTCCGGTTTTGAAGCTTCCCCCTTCTTTTGCGGGCGCCCCCATGACTTCCACAGCCGCGACTGAAACGCTGTTGCGAAACGATCTTGATGCCTATTGGATGCCGTTTACCGCCAACCGTGCGTTCAAGCAGAGCCCGCGGCTTGTCGCCTATGCCAAGGACATGCATTATTTCAGCCCAGAGGGCCGCGCCATCATCGACGGCAGCGCGGGTCTTTGGTGCGCCAACGCCGGACATTGCCGCGCTTCGATCGTCGAGGCGATAAGAGCGCAAGCAGGCGAACTCGCTTTTCCGCCGCCGTTTCAGTTCGGGCATCCGAAAGCGTTTGCCCTGGCGAGCCGGATCGCGGCGCTGGCGCCAGGCGATTTGGACCACGTGTTCTTTACCAATTCCGGGTCGGAAGCTGTGGATACCGCGGTAAAAATCGCCCTCGCTTATCACAACCTCCGTGGCGAAGGCTCCCGCCAGAGGCTGGTCGGGCGCGAGCGCGGCTATCATGGCTCGGGCTTCGGCGGCATGGCGGCCAGCGGCATCGGCGCGAACCGCAAACTCTTCGGCACTCTTTTCGCCGGCGTCGATCATCTTCCTTCGACCTATGATCGCGCCATGCAAGCCTTCACGAAGGGCGAGCCGGAATGGGGCGCGCATCGCGCCGACGAACTTGAGAGAATCGCCGGCGTGCACGATGCCTCGACGATTGCCGCGGTTATCGTCGAGCCCATGGCCGGCGCGACTGGCGTTCTGCCGCCCCCCACCGGCTATCTGGAACGGCTAAGATCGATCTGCGACAAATATGACATTCTGCTGATTTTCGACGAAGTCACCTGCGGCTTCGGCCGTCTCGGCCATGCCTTCGCGGCCGAGCGCTATGGCGTGCTTCCGGACATGATCACCTTCGCCAAGGGCGTAACTTCGGGCACCGTGCCGATGGGCGGCGTGATCGTCCGCCAGCCGATTTACGAAACCTTCATGGAAGGCCCGGAGCACGCGATCGAACTGTTGCACGGCTACACCTGTTCTGGCCACCCTTTGGCTTGTGCCGCCGGTCTCGCCGCGCTCGACCTCTACGACAAGGAAGATCTCTTCGCGCGGGCGCTGCGACTCGAACCCCTTTGGGGTGACGCCGTGCATGGCTTGAAGGGGCTACGCAATGTCCTCGATATCCGCACCGCCGGGCTGAGCGCGGCAATCGACCTCGGGGCCAAGCCAGGCGCCCCTGGCAAGCGCGGGTTCGACGCGATGGATCGCGCTTTCCACGATTTCGATCTTCTCCTGCGCGGCGTTGGCGACACGCTTATTCTGACGCCGCCGCTGATCGTCAGCGAGGCGCAGATCGGCGAGATCGTCGAAAAAACCGCGCGGGCGATCAAGGCCGTGGCTTGAGGCCGGCCGCGGGCCTGGTCATTGCGTCAGCCGCGCGAGGGCAAGCGATTGCGCGAACATGTCCTGCATGGCGTTGGTGATGTCTTGCGGCGTGTCGGCGGTATAGAAAAACCCCGGCGAGGCGCAGGCTTTAAGGCTGGGAGGGATATTAGGAATGTTGGCGTTGGCGAAACCGTCTTCGTTGGTCCAAATCGTCGTCGGATTTTGGATCGG
>JALZAY010000039.1 GCA_030948025.1 Pseudomonadota bacterium | reverse complement strand
CCTTGCCCGGGAGCGCGTTGAGATAGGTGGCGAGCGTCGCGACAAGGGTCTTGCCTTCGCCGGTGCGCATCTCGGCGATCGCGCCCTCATGCAGAACCATCCCGCCAATGAGCTGAACATCGAAATGCCGTTGGCCGAGGGCGCGGCGCGCCGCTTCCCGTACCGTTGCGAAAGCCGGCACGAGCAGATCGTCAAGGCTCTTGCCGGCGGCGAATTCCTCCCGGAACGTCTGGGTTCGCCCGGCGAGTTCGGCATCGGTGAGCTTCAGCATTTCGGGCTCAAGCGCGTTGATAGCCGCGACTTTCGGCCGGTATCCCTTGAGCCGGCGATCGTTCGACGATCCGAAAATCTTTTTCGCGAAGGAGCCCAACATTACGGAACGACCTTTCTAGAAAACGGCCGGAACAATTCCCGGCTATCGGCTTTAGCCCCTACTTTTCTGGTTAGATTTTGCGCGATCCCCGCGGCGTTTGCGCAAGGCGCGGTCGGGGCTTGAATTCCCGCGCGGCGGCGGACCGCCGGACTGTGACATAGCATTCCGAGATTTCCGGGGCACCAAATACTCGCGTTCCTGACGGGAAATCCCCGTTCCCCGGCCGCCCGACAAAAGCCGATGGTCCGGCGGAGATCGCGCATCTCGTTCGAGAAAAGCTCGTGCGGCAGCGCGATAGGCGCAGGACACCCGGCCGGAGGCGCCGGCAATGGCGGCCGCGAAAGCCGGAAAAATCATCCCCAAAGACCTGTTCGACAGATAAGATTGGGGCCGGGGCTTGTCAAATCCGCCGCTCCGTGCATGGTCACGCGGCAAACGCCCTTTTTTGCGCAACGCGCCGCGAAAACCGCGCGGCGATCTTCCTGATTTAGCCCGGAGCTCGGTCTGATGTTCTTGACGAAACACGCGCGTAACAAAACCGCCAGTCTGGCGTGCATGCTGACCATGGCCTCGCTTGCGATTGTTCCCGCCTTTCCGGCGGCGGCCAAGGTGCTCGCCACGGTCAACGGAAAGCAAATCACCGACGACGATTTGAAGGTCGCCGCCGGTGATCTCCACACCAGCCTCCCGCCTCAGCTCGAAGGCAAAGCCCGCGACAGCTATCTTCTCGACTTTTTGATCGACGGCGAATTGGTGGCGCAAAAGGCGCTGGCCGAAAAGGCCGACCAAACCCCGGAATTTGCCAAGAAGCTCGCTTATTATCGTGAGAAACTGCTGATGGAGAGCGTGCTCGAGCAGGTCGCGAAGACGGCGGCCACCGACGCGGCGATCAAAGCGACCTATGACGAGGCGGCCAAGGCGCAAAAACCCGAGACGGAAATCCACGCGCGGCATATTCTTGTTGCCACCGAGGACGAAGCCAAGACGGCGCTGAAACGGATCATGGGGGGTGATGAATTCGCCACTGTCGCCAAGGAAGTCTCGAAAGACCCGGGCTCGGAAGGCGGAGATCTCGGCTGGTTCACCAAGGACCGGATGGTGCCGGAGTTCGCGAACGCCGCGTTCAAGCTCGAGATCGGGCAGGTTTCCGATCCGGTGAAAAGCCCGTTCGGCTGGCATATCATCGAGGTCATGGACAAGCGACAGAAAACCTTTCCGCCCTTCGACCAGGTCAAGGAGCAAGTCACCCGCTATGTCGTGCAAAAGGCGCAAACCGCGCTTGTCGCGGACTTGCGCAAGACCGCGAAGATCGAGCGGACCGAGCCTCCGGAACCCCCCAAAACCGATAAGCCTGCGGCTCCAGCCGCTCCAGCTCCAGCCGCTCCGGCACCGGGCAAGAAATAAGCGCGGCGACGACCTGGGCAGGAACAAACCAAACCGCCGAAAGCAAAGTCAAGGGGTTTCTCCGCCTTGACGCCGGGAGCGTGGCCTTGGCACTTTCGGGATTCGCCCTGGCTCATCGAGGGCGAAACTATTTTAGGAACCCCATCCCATGGCCGCCATCTCGCCGCTCGCGCCAACGTCATTTCCCAACCTGCCAGACATTGAGGGCGTGCGTTTTGCCGCCGGCGCCGCCGGTATCCGGAACAAGGATCGCACCGATGTGATGCTCGCGGTTTTCGGCAAGGGCACGCAGGCTGCGGGGGTTTTTACGAAATCGAAATGTCCGTCGGCGGCGGTCGATTGGTGCCGCGCAAGGCTCAAGGCGGGCAAGGCCCGCGCGCTGGTCGTCAACTCCGGCAACGCCAATGCGTTTACCGGCAAGGCCGGGGTGCAGGCGGTTAAGCTCACCGCCGCGCTTGCGGCCAAGGCAACGGGCGCGCCGGCAACGGAAATTTTCCTCGCCTCGACTGGGGTGATCGGCGAGCCGCTCGACGCGGCGAAATTCGACGGCGTGCTCGAAACGCTCGCCGCGCGCGGGGCGCCGGACGGTCTCCTTGCGGCCGCCAAGGCAATCATGACGACCGACACTTTTCCGAAAGTCGCAACCGCCGGCGTGAAGCTCGCCGGCGTCGAGGTGATCCTCTCCGGCATGGCCAAGGGCGCGGGCATGATCGCCCCCGACATGGCGACCATGCTGGCTTTCGTGTTTACCGACGCGCCGATTGCCGCGACGACCTTGCAATCCATGCTGGCCAAGAGCGTGGAACGGTCATTCAACGCGATCACCATCGACAGCGATACCTCGACCTCCGACACATTGATGCTGTTCGCGACAGGGGCCGCCGCCAAACGCGGCGCGCCGAAAATCGTCGCCGCCAACGACCGCCGCCTCGCTCCGTTCAAACAAGCGCTCGACCGCCTCCTCCTCGATCTCGCGCATCAGGTCGTGCGGGACGGGGAAGGCGCGCGCAAATTCGTCGAGGTGAAGGTGACCCGCGCGGCAACCGCCGTCGCCGCCAAAAAAATCGCTTTCTCGATCGCCAATTCGCCCCTGGTCAAAACGGCGATCGCCGGCGAGGATGCCAATTGGGGCCGCGTCGTGATGGCCGTCGGCAAGGCCGGCGTACCGGCCGAACGGGACAGGCTGGCGATCTGGTTCAACGATGTTCGCGTCGCCCACAAGGGCCAGCGCGATCCCGCCTATGACGAGGCCGGAGTCTCCAAGCTCATGCGCGGCGCGGAAATAAAAATTCGCGTGGATTTGGGCATGGGCAAGGGCGTGGCAACCGTATGGACCTGCGATCTCACCAAGGAATATGTCGCGATCAACGGCGATTATCGCTCGTGAGCGGCGAGCCTGTTTCGTGAAACTTCTGCTCGTCGCCGCCGTAGCGCTTATCGACCCGGATTGCCGCGTGCTAATCGCGCAACGTCCGCAAGGCAAGTCTTTTGCGGGCCTGTGGGAATTTCCCGGCGGCAAGGTGGAATTGGACGAGCGGCCGGAAGCGGGTTTGATCCGGGAACTGCACGAAGAACTCGGGATCGCGGTCGAGGAGGTTTGCCTCGCGCCGTTCACCTTCGCGAGTTTTGCCTACCCAGACTTCCACCTCCTTATGCCGCTCTATATATGCCGGCGCTGGACCGGTTTTGTCACCGCACGCGAAAATCAGACGCTGAAATGGGTGCGGCTGCAGGATCTGTGCGCTTATCCGATGCCGCCGGCCGACGCGCCCTTGATCCCGGCGCTCCTCGACCTTCTTGGCTGACATCAATCGAGTATCGGCGCCGCAACCGTCTCGGGGAGCCCACGCGGCGTTGCGGCCGAGCACTTCCTTGACGGGCAGGACGCGCGGCCGGCGCTCATACCGGTATTTGATCGCGGCATGCGCGTGACGCGTGCCGCCAAGCGCGGGGACGCCATAAAAACTGGGTTCGCGTTGCGCCGCCAGTTTATCGAGAGTAAGCATATAATCCCGCAGCCCACGTCTTTTGAACAGCGCGCGGACCCGCGTGGCAATGATGGAAAGGTAGCTGTGGCGTTTCTCCCGAAACCGCCTCGGCCGGTCAGACGTGCTCGGTTCAATTATGCCGCCGGCCGGTGCTCGTTCAGCCTCAATACTCTTACGGCCCTGGTGCGGGGGCGGCCCCCTGCGCGGGCGGCGGCCCAGCCGCCGCGCCAGACTCTTGCGAGGACGCATTCGCGGACCCAAACGTAGACCCGTATAACGGCGTATCGGGTACCGTCGCTACCGGTTGCTTTTCGCCTTCTCTGTAGCGTGCAACCGCGCGGGCGATCCTTTCTCCATCCATCGCGATCGTCGTGTCGTTCGAATAGCGCGGCCAAGGAGTGAGGATCTGGAGGGCCGCATTCGAAGCGACGGCATCGCCGGCGCCGAGAGTGATGCTGTCCTTTCGCTCCGCGTATTGATTAGAGTACTGAGTACACGCCGAAAGCATCAGGCAAACCATCGTGGACAAGGTTATACGAAGCAAACTCACTGCCCACCTCCATGTGCCGGGGGATCGGTGAAATAGCCGGTTGCTGGGTCATAATGCAGAGCGCCATTTCCTTGTGGCTCGGGAATTGGCTCGCTCACGGGAGCGACCACCGCAACAGGCACGGAAGCGGGGATGGGAGGGCCCGGCTCGATGCCGCCAAACAGGCTTTGCACCCCCCCGAATGGATTGGGAGCAAACGGCGGCGTTTTTGGCACTTCCGGCTGGCCATTCAGGAAATAGTCGAGGTCGTTCCCCGCAAGCGAGCTGTCCAACGGCGTCTTCAGCTTTTTGCCGGGCGGAACGGGCTTGATCAGATAAGGCGTCACGAGGACAACAAGCTCGGTCTCGTTTGCCTGATAGGCCGCGCTCCGGAACAGCGCGCCGAGGACTGGAACCGACCCCAGCCAGGGAAGCTGGTCCTGATTGCGGGCCGAATCGGCCTGCAGCAGGCCGGCGATGGCGAAGCTCTGGCCGTCCCGCAGCTCGACCGTGGTTCGCGCCCGCCGGGTCGTCAGGGACGGTATTACACTGCCCGATATTGTCACCGCGTTGGCGAAATCCAGTTCGCTCACTTCGGGCACGAGTTTCAAGCTGATGACGCCGCGCGCCAGAACGGTCGGCGTGAAACTGAGCTTCACGCCGAATTCCTTGTAGGTAATGGTGACCGTCGAGAGTCCGCCGTTCCCCGGCGAAACGATCGGGACGGGGAATTCGCCGCCGGCCAGGAAGTCGGCGGTCTCGCCCGACATTGCGATGAGGTTCGGCTCGGCGAGCTTCCGGATCACGTTCTGCTCCTCGAGCGCGCTCAGCACGACATCGAGTTTGGCGGAACTGTTGTTGACGATCTGGGTGATGATGGTCGCGAAGGGGCTGCCCACGCCTGCGGCTCCCCCCACGACGTCCAAGACTGACCCGTTCCCGTTCGCGTTCACCACGAACGGGGTTTTATTTACGAAAAACTTGCTGGTGCCCGTCTGTGTTCCGACGACGCCGGCCAGGTTACCGCTACGTTTGAAGAATTCCCAGCGCACGCCGAGATTGCGCGCCGCCGTCCGTGTCGCTTCGACAAAACGCACCTTGAGCATGACCTGCTGCGAAGTCGTGACCTTCAGCGCGTTGACGACGCCGGCGGGCGCAAGACCGGCCGCGACACTCATCGCCCGCTCGACCGTCTGGGAATCCCCGCCATTACCGCTCAGTACGAGCTTGCCATAGACATCATTGACCCGAATGCCCTTGCCGCCGGACCCCTCGCGGATCTTCGAACCAAGGCTACGGGTATCCAATTTGACCTCGACATCCACCACACCGATTAGTTGTCTCGATGCGCTGTACAGCAGGACATTGGTGGCGCCGATCTTCTTGCCCAGAATGAAGAGTTGCCGGTCGCTGATCGCGCGCGCATCCGCGATGTCCGGATCGGCAACCTCGACGACCGCGAAGGGAACGTCGAGCCGAAGGTTCCTGGATTTGTGCTGAACAAGCGTCACACTCGTGAGCAGGTCGACATTGCCGCTCCGGAGGCGGGCATCGTTTGTCTGCGCCGCCGCCCGCCCCAAAAGTTGCGGCAAGGCGAAAATCGCAAGGATTACGGCTAAGACAATCAGCGGCCGAACCCGCCTCCCAAGGGGGATAATCCGCGCGCTCGGGCTGCCGACCGGCCCAGGTTCCCCTTCCGCCATGTCGAACTCACCCAACCCTCGCGCCTCCTCGATCAAGGTGCATTGGCCAAATAATGCTTCGCGATTGGCCAAAAAGGGATTCGAGTGCGGCGGCCTCTCGATTGATGGCGAAAGCCGGAACCGCAACTAATAATTAACCAAGTGCCGCTAACCCGTCCCTCCTCGCAAGTGAAACATTGCACCATCCGGTTATTTTCCACAGGCGCTGTGGTTCGGTTGCAACGGCGGGATTCCGCGCCGAGGGCCGGATTTACACCCCTCCCGGCGAGCAGCTTTGCCAAAGACAATCGATCATGATTTCAAGAGCCGTTTCTGAAGCCGGGCATTATCGCGCTTGGCGATACGGTTCGCGATACACATCGAGATATATTTTTGGTTCCGTGGCGCCGCGGTAGATCCATACTTCGGCCACGCGCGAAGGCGCGGGCGCCGCTGCCGGTTCAGGACCGCCAAGATCCGCCAAGGTTATGCGCCGGACGGCCTCGGGAACCGCTTTGCCGACTTGCCTCAGCACGAGCGACAGCGTTCCCACTTTCTCGGCAAGAATGAGCTTTTGCGCCTGCTCGGTCGAAACCTCGAGTGTCACGGTCTGTACCACGGTCGGGTGTTCTTGGCGGTCGTTGGCGATCTGGCCCGTCGCGAGAACCTTGACGCCCTGCAGCAGCACGTCGGCGTAGGAACTTCTGAGCTCATTCCCGGAGTCGGTCCTGGTCAAAATGACATCCACCCGGTCTCCCATCCGGACAAAGCCAGCGACCCCGCGCGCCTCATCGACCCGGACGGAAACCGCGCGCATGCCTGGCTCGGTGAGCGCCGCCAGGGAAGCCGGCTGGTTGGGGCCGGTAATCCGCGAGCTAAGAACCGGTTCATTCCTGTTCATCGAAGTCAGAGCCGCCCGCGCGCCGTCCTTCAAGAGATCTGCTTTCGAATTGAACGCGCCTTCGGGAACGATCAATGATTCCCACGGAACCTCGCTGAGATTGTCGTCGGTGAGCGTGGTGCCATACTCCAAGGGCCCCGCCGCGACAACGATCGTGCTTACCGGACCCTTGGCAATTACTATCTCATGTATCTCCGGAGTTTTCGAGCCGCCGGCTAGGACTGCGGCGCCGATTCCGGCCGCGAGGGAAATGCCAACAACCACGAGACGAGCTGTTGTCTTAGACGTTGGCATTCTGCGATCTCGTGTCATTCTGCGATCTGTTGTCATTCTGCGATCTTCTATTGTCATTTGAGGGTTTGCCTGTCGTATTTGCATCGAGCATCGTCGAGCTTCTAGCGGTTGCCTCTTCGTTCCAGAATGCAACGCCGAAGCGGATCGCGGAAAACCGGACACGGATTGCACCATTCGAACGCCACTGTAGGCTTGAAAAGATTATTTCAATTTATTTTGTTACTACAAAACAACACAATGATGTTTGCCAATTAACAGGTGATAGCCGCTATGGATCTAGTTATATCTACGTTATAAAGAATATATTGTCATTGCTCACCACCCGGCTGCGGCGCCCTGGCGCGAGGCTTTCCGGCGAGGGGGAGGCGGATGGCTTCGCGGCAATGCCGCGGGCCATCGCAGCGCGCCATTCATCTCATGGCGGCGAGTCCGCCATGCGAAAACGCGTGAGATATATGACGAAAAAGTGCTTTTTCGTTTCGGAATGACGCGCAAACGAAGAATTGCGAGCGCCGCCGAGGGCGTGTCGCCGGAGGTCCATATTGGGCCTTATGCGACAGGCGCGGCTCACTTCGACGTTGCCATCCGCGTTTCCGCGCGGGCGTGACTGCCGTTGTGGAAAGCCGCCCGCGAGAAAAAAGCCGCTTGGCCAGCGTAAGGGCTTCGAACCTGTGCAAGAAATTCAGTTACCGCGCGGCGACGGCTGCTCTAGCCAGTTCAAGAACATTCTTGCGCGACCACGGCTTTGACGTAAATCGCACTCCATCAAGGAGAACGGCGTTCGAAACAGGGCTGCCCGATGTGACCACGACTTCGATATGAGGCCAGTGTGTTTTCACCAGCCTTGCAAGATCGATCCCGTTAATCGGGTCTGGAGTCTGGACATCATGACCGCTTTTTGATCGATTCAAGTCGTCGAAGGTACCGTCTATTGGTCGCTAAAGACAGTCAGCAATACCTTACCCTTCTCGCCCAGGATGCAGATCAAATTCTTCGCCTTGCTGGATGTTTTCTTTTCAATAGAGGCTTCTCCAAGCACCATCGCTTTGATATCCACACCTCCAATTTTAGAATTCATTTTTATGACGCGGACGCTGTCCAGATCCAGCTCGACGTCTTTAATCGTCGGCGAGCGTTCCTTCAAGGCAATGAGGCCGCTTGCTCTGCAAGCGTCAATTTCAGGCGCGTCAGCATTTTCGGAGGCTGCCGTCTGAGAGTATGCAGCCATGGGAAACAGAACTGCCGGAATGAAAATGAGGAGTGTTCGGACTTTCATGTAAAGAAATCCCCTATTTGTGAATGGGGGTAATCCTAAAGTGCGGCTTTCGTTCCAACACACTTCCAGCATCTTTTACCAACGGCATTCAAGAATTCTGCAACAAAATTAGGTCATTGATATTGCATGGCTTTCTTGGTGCATAATTCCAGTGCGAAATTATTCAGTGGTTTACGGCTTGGTTGTCAAAATCTGTGACAGACAAGACCAAAGCGGCGGCGGCTCGGGCATCCCAGTTGGCCACTTCGATCCGGTCAGCGAGCCTTACGCTCTTAATAAAGGCCCGGAATTAGCCGTGACGTCCGGGCCCGGTAAGCATCGTACTCAGCGCCGAACTGTGAGCGCAGCAGTCTCTCTTCCGCGCGGATGCGCGCGACGAGCGGCGGGATGAGGAGCGCCGTGATCAGGAGGCCGACTCCCGACCGAAAGGCGAGGACCCACCCCAGCGAGTTGACGAGCAACCCCAAATAGCTGGGGTGGCGGATGCCGCCATAGACGCCGCTGGTGACCAGCGTGTGGCCGGGCTGGATGGCGACCAGCCCGCTGAACCGGTTGCCGAGCACGACGACGGGCCAGAGCCGCAGCGCGCCGCCGGCCGCGAAGAGGACGACGCCGAGCCAGCGGATGGCGTCGCCGTCGAGGGTCCAGAACTCCTTCCGGTCCGTAAAGGCCGGCAGGTAGGCGGCGAGCACCCCGATCAGCGAGAGGGCCGCGATGACCCAGCGGTTGTCACGGTCTTCGCGCACCCCCGGACTAATGTTCCCGCCGGCGAAGAGCGCCGCGCCAGCTATGGCGAAGGTCGCCACCGCGAGCGCGATCAGCGCCGGGTGGGAGAAGAACGCGGCAGGCCCGCCCCAGCCGAGGACGGCCAGGCCGAAATAGGTGGCGGTGGCCACCATGATGAAGGTCACTCGGACGATTGATACGGCCATTGCTCCTTTCCCTGCCCGCGCCATAGCGGCGGGCCCCTTGGGGCGCTTGAGCTGGAACCTTATAGGCGAATCTCCGTTATGTCGGCGGAACCTCGGAATATCCGGCACAAACTTTATCCGGACCGGTGTTTTCGCATGACAGGAGATTATCCATGAAGCTCGTAACAGCAATATCCACGGCAGCGCTCGTGCTTGCGCCGGCCGTCGGACTCGCGCAAGCTCCCGCAAATGGTACAGGAGACACGCAGGATGAATCCGGCCTAAAGAGTAAGGTCGAACGCGCGATTGGGAAAATTACCGGTAGCTCGCCGGACACGAAAGAAGGAGCTGAAGCAAAGAGCGGCGCTGCCGCGACGAACCCAGGCAATACAGACTACCCCGATCGGGCACACATCAAGAAGACCGATAAATAGCGGGATGCCGGGCGGCGGCCAGATGTCTTCGCCGGGCCGTCCGCCGTCAGTGGTTCGCCGGAGCTGCGCTCGCGAGGCTTGGGAGGCGAAGGGGCGTTGATTTGACGAACTCGAAGCCTCTTCCGTTGTCCCAATAACCAAGCAAGCGTGACTGGGAAGAAGCCATCTTGCAGGGGGACAATGGACACTATATGGCCAAGCAATATGTGTGTAGTACCGAAGCGTGCCATCCAAGTACGCCGGCCGGGGTCGGACTTTCGGGGCATGTCTATTCCGAATAGGCGCAGTTGGGAAGCTCGATGAAACCGCGAGTACCGCAATGTTTAAAATTGGACTAACGGCGCTCATCGCCATACTCTTAACCGTCGCATCTGCTAAAGCAGTCGACAACGCTGCAGGTGCCAACGCTGCAGCTGCCTTCGGCCAGTTCGGTCTTGCAGGCCTCGCCGTCGCGGGACGGGTACCCGCCGGATATGGATATGGACCATTCGGCCCGCCTGTGTATACGCCCATCGGCCCGCCTGTGTATACGCCCGTTTGCTGGACGCAATATGTGACAATTGCGAACGGAAACACCTTGGTCAATTTCCCGAATACGATTTGCCGATGAGCGATGAGCGGCGACCTTCGAGGCGCTTATATTAATACTGGGTTCTTGCATGAGACGGCGCCCCCGCGCTTCTGGAATTGGTCCGAGAAGTCGATCGATCTTACAAGTTGAAGGAGTGGCCGCTGACTTCGGTCGTGTAAGGATTTTGGCCCATTCGCTGGAAACGAGCGCCGGCTTGTGGGTTTGCGTGGGCCATCCCATAGCCACACATCGATTAGTCTAGCGCGCCTTGCCGAGAAACGCTGCGAACGCGGGGCGGGCCTCGTTCGACCGCATGGCGGCGGAAAACAGCCGTGCCTCCTCCTCGATTCGGGCCAGAATTTCCTCGCCATCGCCGCGCATGAGGCGGCGCGTGGCGGCAATCGCCGCGCGGGGTTTTGTCGCGAGCTGTCCCGCCCTCTCGATCGCAAAACCGCGTAGCTCGCACGCCGGAACGACGGCGTTGGCAAGCCCGAGCCGTACCGCCTCCTCGGCGTCGAAGGGTTCGCAAAGCAGCAATAATTCAGCCGCCTTGGCCATGCCGACGCGGCGCGGCAGAAGCAACGAGGACGCCGCCTCCGGCACCAGGCCAAGGTCGACAAAGGGCAGACGAAAAACCGTCCCAGGCGCGACATAGACGAGATCGCAATGCAGCATCATCGTCGCGCCAATGCCTACGGCAATGCCTTCGATTGCAGCAACGAGCGGTGTCTCGCAAGCAGCAAGAGCCTTGATGAATGTAAAAGCCGGAAATTCGCCGGGCCCCGAGCTAGCTTCGAGAAAATCCGCAATATCGTTGCCCGCGGTGAATACCCCGCCTGACCCGGCAAACACGATTGCGCCGATGGACGGGTCGCCGCCGGCTTGCCGCAACACCCCGGTCGCAGCCATATACATCGCGCGGTTGAGCGCGTTCTTTTTGTCCAGCCGGTCGAAGGTCACGCAAAGAACCGCGCCTGCGCGCTCGATCCTGACGTTTGGCGTTTGCATCAAGGTCTCGTCGCGTCAGAGTGCGATAGGGGCACGGCTTCATTGGCCAAGCACGGCAGCGCTCGCATGCACCGAGCCAGCGCCGCGAGTCACCTCGCGTTCGAGTCCGCCCGCGCCGACGGCGATAGTTTCGGCAAAGAAACGCGCCGTCGCGATCCGCGCCGGCAACGTGGAATCGCTATTGCCCGCAAGCGAGAGACGATGCGCGGCAAGCGCGCCATTCGCGAGCGCCGTGCCCCCCCGCGCGTACGCAAAAAGCCGCAAATAGGGCGTTGCGCCCGCGAGCGCATCGTTGGGGCGTGTTGTCGAAGCGTCCAACATAAAGGCGGTGGCGCGCTCCAGCGCGGCCACGGCTTCCGCCAAGCATGGCTCCATTTCGCCGAAGCCATTGGCATTGCTGTTTCGCAGTGCCCCGGCTGCCGCTCGCATATCGGCGATTTCGCGATGAACCGCGGCGCCCCCCGACAGACCTAGCTTTCGCTGCACGAGGTCCACCGCCTGAATGCCGTTGGTCCCCTCATAGATCCCAGCGATCCTCGCGTCGCGGAGAAATTGCGCCGCGCCGGTCTCTTCGATGTAGCCCATGCCGCCATGAACCTGGATTCCGAGCGAGGCGGCCTCGTTGCCGATGTCGGTGGAAAACGCCTTGGCGACCGGCGTCAACAAGGAGGCCCGCTCCGTAGCCAAGTCGCGCGCGGCCTGGTGCTTTTCCCGGCGCGACCGGTCGATCGAATCCGCCGTCATGAGACAGATCGCGCGCGCGGCAGCCGTCATGGCCTTCATCGTCATGAGCATGCGGACAACGTCGGGATGCTGCACGATGGGGCTCATCGCTTCGCCGAGGCCGCCCGCAACATGACCTTGGCGTCTTTCCTTTGCGTAACCAAGCGCTTGCTGAAACGCGCGCTCGGCGATCGCGACGCCTTGGACACCGACAGCGAGCCTGGCGATGTTCATCATCGTGAACATGCAGGCAAGCCCTTTGTTTTCTTCGCCGATCAGAAAGCCTGTCGCGCCGCCGTGCTCGCCATAAACCATCGTGCAAGTGGGCGAGGCATGGATCCCGAGCTTGTGCTCCAACGAGATGCAATGGACATCGTTGCGCGCGCCAAGCGTGCCGTCGGCATTGACCAAAAATTTCGGCACGAGGAAGAGCGAGATGCCGCGCGTTCCCTTCGGCGCATCGGGCAAGCGCGCGAGCACAAAATGAACGATGTTTCCGGTCATATCGTGCTCGCCATAGGTGATGAAGATCTTGGCGCCGAAGAGTTTATACGTTCCATCCTGCTGCCGCTCGGCCCTGGTGCTGAGCGCGCCGAGGTCGGATCCCGCCTGCGGCTCGGTCAAATTCATGGTGCCGGTCCATTCGCCCGAGACGAGCTTTGAAAGATAGAGCGCCTTCAGCGCTTCGCTCGCGTGCGATTGCATAGCCTCGATTGCGCCAAGCGTCAGCAGGGGGCAAAGGCTGAACGCCATGTTCGCCGCGCTCCAGATTTCGATGCAGGCCATATTGAGAAGCACCGGCAGACCCATGCCGCCATATCCGGAGGGGCCGGTGATCGCGTTCCATCCCCCCGCCGTCCATTGCCGGTAGGCCTCGGCAAAGCCGGGCGCGGCCGCGACCCCGCCCGCTTCGAACTTCGCGCCCTCCTTGTCGCCAACGCGGTTCAAGGGTGCGAGGACATTTTCGGCGAATTTTCCCGCTTCTGTCAGGGTCGCCTCGGCAAAACCATCGCCAAGATCGGCGTAGATTCCGTTTTTGAAATCAATATCCGGCCCCACCTCATGAGTCATGGCGAAAAGAATGTCGGCAATGGGGGCGCGATAGCTCATCGATGTCTCCTTAGCCTCCATCACGCCTGCGGGGCCAGAAGATTGGCGTCGCGCGCGAGCAGCCAGCGCCCATCTGGCTCCTTGCGCAGGATCGTGAGCGTATGGCCCGACCGGCGAAGAGGCGCGCCGCCGCTGGGCGGCGTCGTCGTCACTTCGAGATAGTTCCTAAGATAGGCCCAATCGCCGAGAAGCTTGATTTCCTTAATCTCGCTCGACGTCTCAAAGCGGACACCGGTCAATGCTTTAAAGTTTGCGGCAAAAGCCTCTTTGCCGAAGGGATTTTGACCGGGAAGCATGAAGACCACATCATCCGCGATTAGGCCGAGGACCGTTTGAATGTCCCCATTTTGCGTCGCCGCGAGCCAAGTCTGGATCAACTCACGTATCGCCCGCTCATCTGCCGCTATCTTTTTCAAGGTGGTATACTATCCCGGGTCAAGGAATGGGTTGGCGAAGCGATTACCATATCTCATCCAATGCCCGCCGCCAATTATCTGATCAGGTTTTCACCTTGGATGCACCGCGCCAGAAATAGTTTATAAGCCCATTGCACCTGTGTATCCTCAAGGGTAACCACCGCCCTATGAAGAGCGATTTTGTTGCGCCGGGTCCCTTCCGGCCCACGCAAAAAGAAATGGCGGCGGACGCGGCGGGCATTGCCGAGGCGGCGCGCACCTTACGTGGCGGCGGTCTCGTCGCGTTTCCAACCGAGACCGTTTACGGCCTGGCCGCCGACGCGACCTCGGACGCGGCCGTCACCCGCATTTATGCGGCGAAGGCAAGGCCAAAATTCAATCCACTCATCGCGCACGTCCCGAGTTTTGAAGCAGCGCTCGGGCAAGGCATTTTTTCCACCGAGGCTTTGCGGCTAGCCAAAACATTCTGGCCGGGGCCGCTCACTCTTGTGGTCCCGCTCGCGCCCGGCGCAACGGTCTGCGCCGCCTCCCGCGCGGGCCAGCAAAACATCGCCTTGCGGGTGCCAATTCATCCAGTTGCGCTTGCGGTCATAGTGGCGGCGGGGCGGCCACTGGCGGCGCCGTCGGCCAATCGCTCCGGCCGGGTGAGCCCGGTCACCGCCGCCCACGTGGCGCGCGACTTTGCCGGCGAAATCGAACTGATCCTTGATGGCGGGCGCTGCCCCGTTGGCCTCGAGTCGACGATCATCGCATGCCTCGAAGAGCCCCCGCGATTGCTGCGGCCAGGCGGGATCGCGAGGATGGACATCGAAGCCGTGCTTGGCCATGCGCTTGGGGAACCCGCGGGCGTGGGCCCAGTTCGTTCGCCGGGAATGTCGCAGTCCCACTACGCGCCGCGCGCAAAACTTCGTCTTGAGGCGGCAACACTCGGTGACGGCGAGGTAGGCCTCGATTTCGGCGGGATTTTTGGCGAGGGTAAAAATGTGCTGGATCTCTCGCCCGGCCGGGATCTCGTGCAGGCAGCGTCCAATCTTTTCATTTTTTTGCGCGAGCTTGATGCGCAAGAGCCGGCCTGCATCGCGATCGCGCCGGTCCCTTGCGAAGGTTTGGGCGAGGCCATCAACGACCGGCTTGCCCGCGCCGCCGCGCCGCGCGATACACAACCTCAAAGGGGCGAATAACGATCAGTTATGCAAGTCCCCGCGCGGGCGTGCTTGCTGTTATATGTGAAATATATATAACGTAATACATTGAGCTAGGCGGCAGCTATAAAAGGGTTGGAATTGACTAATCATACAAGCGGCACGGGTTTGACGGTCGAGGCCGCGCGGCGGCGGCTAGGCAGGCTGGCGTTCGGCTTGGCGATTGGGGCCGTCGTGTTTACGCGAAGCGTGTTTGGCGGCGAGGGTGTGCCCCCCGCCGCGCCCGTCGTTTTCGCGGCCGCCAGCATGAAGACCGCTCTCGATGCTGTCGCCGCCGCCTGGCAAGCCCAAACCGACAAGACGGTTTCGATCGCTTACGCGTCCTCCGCCGTCCTTGCCAAGCAGATCGAGCAGGGCGCCCCGCCGGATATATTTATTTCCGCCGATCTCAAATGGATGGATTACCTCGAAAACGCCAAGCTCATCCGGGCCGGAACGCGCAAAAATCTGTTGGGCAATAAGCTTGTCCTCATCGAGCCTAGCGACGCCGATGTCAAGCTTGAGATCGCAAAAGGCTTCGATCTCGCGGGCGCCGCGGGCGATGGCAAAATCGCGGTGTGCGCGATCGATTCATGTCCGGGCGGAATTTATGCCAAGGAAGCTCTCGAATCGCTTAGCATTTTTGCGGGCGTCGAACCAAAGCTCGCGCAGGCCGACAATGTCCGCAACGCGTTGAACCTCGTCTCGCGCGGCGAAGCGAAATTCGGCATCGTCTATGCAACCGATGCGAGGGCCGATCCCAAGGTGAAGGTGGTTGGAACGTTTCCAGCTTCGAGCCATAGCCCGATTGTCTATCCGGTTGCGCTCGTCGCGGCCTTGGCAAATCCAGACGCGGCGCTTTTCCTTGCTTATTTAACCTCGCAGGCGGCGACCAAGATTTTTCTGGAACAGGGTTTCGAAATTCTGTCGAAGTGATCCTTGCCCCATGTCAATCTAGGAACGCGCGCCCGACTTTCTTGCGATAATGAACCAAGCCACCCCGCAAGCCCCTCTCTAAGGGTAGGGTATTGGTCCACAATCACGTCATCCCGCAACAGCATATCGGCCGTTCACTCCGGCCGCGAGCGCTGTCCTACTTCGCAAGAATTTACGAGCCCGTCGACTCGTGACAAAAGGTTGCGCACCTCAGAAGATGAGATTGGCCAATTGTGGATTCTGGCGTCTAATGCGGCTGAAATTAAACGTGGATCTACCTCTTTCCGGGTCAGGGCCACGACGTCAGCTTCCGAAGGGCCGAGGTTTGGATTGCCCTTCAGGCCAGTCAGAACGGATCGCGCTTCTTTCCGCCAAAGACAATGGCATTTATCAAAAGCCGCATCGGCGATCTTTTCGGCGGGCTCGGTGCTGTTTAGCGCGTAAATCCCCGCCGCGAGGCCAGAACAAAACAACGCCTGCTTCAATAAGTCGGAACCGCCCGCGCGCGCGTGAAAGCATGTAGCGGTCGAGAGTAGCAGCGCAAGCGTGATCTTCATTGCACCAGTCTACCATATCCAAAAGGGGCAAGGGTCAAGCCTCCGGCCGGTGCCGTGCCCCTTTTGGATATGGTAGAGACGAACTCCAGTTGCCCTGAGTTCAGCTCAGTCGCGGGTGAGAAAAAGTGGCAAAGCAGCTTGATGTATATTTTTGACTGCGGACTCATCCACGTTTGCAGTCACGTGACGTAGCGTCTGTGTTGGAAAGTATTCCTTGACAATTGAAATAAGAAAATTGTTCCGAAACTTTGTAAAATTATGAGCAAGCTCATTTAGCCACTTCTGAAATTCGCGAGCGTCGCTAAAGTTTAAAGCCCTTGGATTCATTGCTCCAAAGAATGCTATCTCTTCTGCAAACATAGAGACAAAATTTCCGTCCATTTCGTGTATGTATATTATAAATTCATAATCTGCATTATACCCGTCAAAAACCTTCCTAAAATCTTGTTGGGCATAATGATTATTTACTTTATTTCTAATCCAATCCATTATCTCGTAAAATTTGTGGCTTTTGATAGAAGGCGCTAATCCTATATAAAACTCATCAAAAATACCACAAATATCATTCTTACGCTCAAGAATTTTATGGAATGCTTCAAATAACTCCGCCAATTCATATATTCTCGAACTTATATTTCTCACACAAATGAGGTGACGGATGCTAGCATAATGGCGAGCAACATCATCGTCCGAATAAGAATTTAGAGCCTGAATGTCAATGAACTGAAAAAAATGGAGGTCATTCAATGCGATTTCAAGTGCCGTAATGAATGCTCTTTTGTGGGGCGGCAGCGATCGTAGCTGCTCCGCCGTAAAGGCGAGCTTCGCCAGTTGAACTTGAAATTTACTCACGAAAGGCCTCGATCGTCACAGAATGAAAACCGGTGCCGATATTTGAACCAAGTTCAATGAATCACCTCATCAAGTTTAAGCCTATCCTCAAATATGAATTGATCTTTTATCCACGGCGAGCGCTGCTTCGCGCACCGCTTCGGACAGGACCATACCGAAAAGGAGTAGAGCAAACATCGCGCCCATAGTTCAATCTTTCATCCTTCGCTTGCGGAAAATCTCACTCGGTTCCTTCGACGCGAGATTTCCCTAAATACGCTCCGCCATGAAGCACCGCCACAGTCGCCGCGCGCCGTTGATCTTCCATAAGCCGTCCTTAGCGGTACCATTGCGCACCGGACTATAGCCGCATTGTTCAAGCCGGTAGGGAAGGGCGGGAACTTCCTTTAGAAACAAGTAGGTTTGAAAATGACGACACGCGCTCTCCATCGGTTTTCGTCGCTTGCCTCTGGCGAAATAAGCGCCTTCCCGCTATATCCTGAAACAGGGGATAAAACACGGGACTGGCGAACCTGCCCCGTGTTTTCCATTGATTTATCGGTGTAAATAACTCCTATGCAACTTTGAATTTCAGCAGTGGGTGGCAAGCGGACGAATTCGCAAAAGTCCGGGGCAACCTATTTCCGGAGGACTGGCGGCGAATTCATCCTGCGCTTGGCAATCCGACTGCCAGTCTTGAAATGTCCTCAACCTGCGAACTGGTCCCTGCAACCTCAAGAATCGAGACTTGATCGTCACGGCGCCTCGGGCGCCGGCGTTTCCTTGGCGAGAAATTCGACATCCTTGTCGACGCTGGACTCGACCTTGAACGTCGTTTGATAGGTTTGGTTGTCGCGCCTCGCGATCGCGACATACTCGCCTTCGGCAAGCGTCGCCGAAGGAAACGCGCCGATCATCTCGCGGATGACGTCGCCGCCCGGGGTCAGGATGGTGAACGCCGTATTGGCGAGGGCTTCGCCGCCGGGGCTGTTCACGAGTTTCAGAATCATGGTGGCGGCGCGGTGACGCAGCGTCGCATCGGTCAGCTTCCCGGCCTGAACCTTGAGATCGGCGCTGATCACCGAATTCGTCGGGCTCGCCGAACCATTGCTCGCCGCGTCCAGCAATGTCGACACAATATGATAATTGCCTTCCGGAAGGCCGACGGTGTCCCCGGATTTGGCGTTCGCAACTACCAGTTTTGCTTCCGGATTGCCACGCTCCGGAACATAAATCGAAATCGATAATTTCGTTGGATTGATGGGCGTGTCGCCGAGCTGACCCGCGATCCGCAACCCGCCGGCATTGAGCACGAGCGTTTCGTTTAACAACGTGCCGTTAATGGTGATGCGCTTTGTCGCGCCCGCGAGCCCCAAGGCAACATGAACAACGAAATTGCCGTTGGGAAGGGACAGGTTTGGCGTCGCGTCGGCGGATTGCGCGACGAGTTTGTGGTTTCCGTCCGTTCCCGGGACTTCCTCGAATATGCGCCATTGCAGGCCTTCATGCACCGGCTGGGTGTCGGTGGCGGCAAAAAGCGCCGATAGCCGGACGATGCCGTGCGCCGACTCGAGGGGAGCGGTCTCAGGGGTAAGCGGCAAGCGCAGGGAAGGACCGGCGGGACTTCCCGCTTTCGGCGATTGCGCCGCGACTGGCCAAGCCACCAGGCACAGCACGGATGCCGCCAATCGCGCAAGCAAAGTCCCGCGAGCGATAAAACCTTGTCCAGTCCGGCCGGAAGCCGGTCTTGCCAGTGGAAGCCACCGCAAGCCTTACTCCCCCTGTCGATGGAAAATGCTTGATGCCGCCGCCGCGAGATTGGTCAACGACAGCGGGTGAAAAGAAAATGCGACCCGATGGCGGCCGGCCGGAACCTCGACGCCACGAAACAGAATATTGGCGTGAAGCACCGGTTCCTTATGCCCGTCGACGCGGGCCTCCCAGCCTGGATAGAAAAGATCGTGCAGCACGACAATGCCCGCCTTTGGGGCATCGACGTCGATCTCGACCGAGCTATCGGCGTAGTTGACGATCTCGACATGCGATAGGCCCGGTGCTTCACGCGAGGCTTGGCTTACGGATTGGTCCAACCCTTGCCCCGCGTGGCTCGCGGTTTGGAAGCGCTCTTGGCCCATGCCTTGGGCATAGGGACCGCCGTGAAGATCGGCCATGCTTGCCTGGTCGATCAACACCTCGTTCGCCGGGTCAAAGCCGGGGAGGACGTGTTCGTCGAGAACTTCCTCATTGTCGACGGGCTCGACCGCCGATGCAAAGTAGGCCCTTGGCACGGTTTTGCCGAGCTTGTAGATATACATGGTGTCGCTTGTATAGATCGCCTGAGCCTTCGGTCGCGGGATGTCGCGTGGCAGTTCCGTCAAAGGGCGGTCGAAGACCAAATATTCGAGCCCGAGCAACGCCGCAAGGTGGCTATTGTAGCCGCGAAAAGTGCCCGGATAGTGGCGCAAGGCAAAATCCTCGGCATCTTGTCCGGGGCCGACCGCGCGGTCGTAATCGTCGATGCGCAACGGATTATAGCCGAGCGTGTTTTCGAATTTGAGGACCATCGACGCATTCTGCCACGGCCCCTTGAGCCCCAGTATCTCGACGCGCGGACGGTCGCCGTCGCGCTTCGTGGCGGCTATTTCGTGGCGCAGAACCTCGATGCCTGCGGCTTCGGCGGGTTTCATTCCGGCATATGGGCTGTAGCTTTCGAGCGGCTCCGCGTTGAGCGGGGAGGCGGCATTGCGCCAGAGGATTTCGGTCCCGCTTAAAAGCACGAACAAACTCGCCGCGAGCGCCCGCCTCGGGCGCGCTTGAAGCCCGAACAAGATTGCGGCGCCCGCGGCCGCCAGTGCCACGGCAACTGCGAGCGCGGCAAGCGAACTCGTCAGCCGGTTTTCCCGCAAGGAAAAGGCGAGGCCGGTGCCGGTCAGCACGGCGAGCGCCAGCGTGGTCGCCCCGGCAAGCGCGAAGGCTAGCCATCTCGGCAGCGTGCGGAAAGGCTTCGGCAGGCCCTCCTCGATATAGCGGTGCAGCAAAAATCCGGCTGCCAAGGCAAGTGCGATATTGAACAGAAACGTCGCGTCCGCGGGCCTCCGGTAGAGGGACACGCCGGGTATCCAGTCAAACGCGAGCGCGAAGAACGGAGTATAGCGTCCCAACGCGTAAGCGAGCGCCAGCAAAAGCAGAATAAGAAAGAATCGTCCACGCCGCGCCAACAATCGGCCGGCACCAAATCCGTGCCACGCGATGAGGACGAAAGGCAGCGCGCCGATAAAAAGATAGTCGACGGCGCGGTCGGTCCAGTCGGGCCGCGGCATGGTGTCATAGTCAGGCCCCCAGTAATCATAAAGATGATCGAGGGAGCCAAAGAAATTCGGCGCGAATAGTGTGATCAGATTGACCGGCGCGAGCGAACCCACCGCCGCGACCCCGAAGGGAACGCCCGGCCGGTTCGAGTCGGCAAGAAATTGCATGGTCAAAAGCGCCGGTACGATCAATATCGCGAGGATCAGGGCGGCGCTCAACGCCAGTATGCCGGCCCGGGCGCGCAGATAGACAAGCGCGTTTCCCAATTGGGCCGCGGCAAGGACAAGATAACCCGTGAGAACCGTGCACAACAGAAAGGCGACCTGATCGCGGCCGAGCGCCATCAAGGATGCGACCAGACCGAACGCGAGAGCGAAACGATAGGAGCGGCGCTCGAGCGCGATATCGAGGCACCACAAGGCCGCCGGGAAGAACGAATAGGAAATGATCATGCCGGTGTGCTGAAGCCTCGAGGACGCGGCGCCGCCGAGCATGAAAATGATCGCCGCGAGGACCGCTGCCGCCGGATGCCAGCGCCAGCGCCGCAATAGGCCCAGAATGCAAACCCCTCCCGCGAAAAGATGCGCGAGGACGACCGCGTCGAAGAGTTGCATCGGGGCATTTGGCGCCATAAGCGCAAAAAGCACCATGCTCGGCGTGAAGATCAAGGATTGCGGATCGGCGATCGCCGGATGGCCGCCGAAATGATACGGGTTCCAGAGCGGAATCTCACAATTATGCAAGGCATCGCCAAGGAATCGGAACATCGCGTAAAAATGGTTTTTCGAATCCCACGGCACGACCGTTCCGCTATAGAGCCAAGAGGCCAGCGCGAGCCCGTAAAAGGTGACGAGGCTTAAAATCGCAAGCCGATGGGCGCTGCTGGTCCAAGCTTGAGCCGAATCCCCATTCTCCGCTTCGAACGGACTATGCGACATAATTCGCGTCCCGGGCGAGGCGCACGGTATATTGCACCCCGACGAGCACGACGTCGAGCCGGTTCTCCTTCAACCAGCGGATCGTGGAGCGCACCGTGTCCTCGAAATCTTGCGGCGGGATCCGGGCAAGCGCGTCATTGGTTCCCAACTGCCAAAGAACGAGGTCCGGATTCTTGAGCGCGACCTCGCTTT